>NZ_JCACKQ010000032.1:0-61645 GCF_059505465.1 Symplocastrum torsivum
AGACTTACGAAAAGCCTCTGTAGAATCCTCCCGCTGTATAAGTTTCAGACGGCGGACTTTCCACGAACTTAATCCCCGTAAGGGGACTGAAACATACCTAACACCAATCCTGGCTCTGTACCTGGAGAACTTTCCACGAACTTAATCCCCGTAAGGGGACTGAAACTTTATATTATGAGTTAATAACGGCACAGTATAAGAAGCTGCTTTCCACGAACTTAATCCCCGTAAGGGGACTGAAACACTCATGCATAATCAGGCAATACAAACAGCAGTAACAGCTCTTTCCACGAACTTAATCCCCGTAAGGGGACTGAAACAACTCTTTTGCTTCACTAACAAATTCTATAGGCGCCTTTCCACGAACTTAATCCCCGTAAGGGGACTGAAACGTATGTGGACTGTGGTTGACCTTCGTTAAGCCAGTTCTTTCCACGAACTTAATCCCCGTAAGGGGACTGAAACCATCAATGGAGTGTTCCGAATTGCCTATCGAGGCCTTTCCACGAACTTAATCCCCGTAAGGGGACTGAAACTTGTAGTTAGAAGAGCAACAAAACGCGATCGCGACTTTCCACGAACTTAATCCCCGTAAGGGGACTGAAACAGGCTTATAGGTGCAGGAGGTCATTATTTGTAAGTGGACGCTTTCCACGAACTTAATCCCCGTAAGGGGACTGAAACATGGGGTGGCAGTTTGGGGGAGATATTTCGGGGGCAGTGGTGCTTTCCACGAACTTAATCCCCGTAAGGGGACTGAAACCAGCATCTTTCTGAATGCGCCGATTTGAACGGTTCAGTTTGCTTTCCACGAACTTAATCCCCGTAAGGGGACTGAAACGCGATAAACGTATCTACAATCAGGCTTAGCTCTGTATCCTTTCCACGAACTTAATCCCCGTAAGGGGACTGAAACGTCAATGCCACAGGCCATCCATGCCTCTCATGATGCTTTCCACGAACTTAATCCCCGTAAGGGGACTGAAACCCCTGTAGGACTACTGATTGCCCGTCAATTTTTCCTGCTTTCCACGAACTTAATCCCCGTAAGGGGACTGAAACACGTTATCTGCAACTGTCAAGTTAGTGCTACCGTCTGTTAGCTTTCCACGAACTTAATCCCCGTAAGGGGACTGAAACCTCGTTTGGGAAAAGTCTCGACGAATTGGAGCAACCTTTCCACGAACTTAATCCCCGTAAGGGGACTGAAACCTTTCATAACGCCTAACCCGTTCTGCGCTCGAACTCTTTCCACGAACTTAATCCCCGTAAGGGGACTGAAACGTAGGGTAACTAAAACCAAAATTAATCAGGTTAAAGCTTTCCACGAACTTAATCCCCGTAAGGGGACTGAAACAGGAGAACTTGATGTTAAACAGTGGGCAAAAGAATTGCTTTCCACGAACTTAATCCCCGTAAGGGGACTGAAACTTTTCGAGTACTACCCCCCTCTAGAGGTTGCACAGATTGCTTTCCACGAACTTAATCCCCGTAAGGGGACTGAAACGCTATTATGTCATCAACTACTGGGTTGATCAGGTCTGAACTTTCCACGAACTTAATCCCCGTAAGGGGACTGAAACCTTTAACTAATTCATCTCCAGTTATTCCAGATTCTTCGGCTTTCCACGAACTTAATCCCCGTAAGGGGACTGAAACTTTGAAGAGGAGGCTTTAGAGCTAAAGCGGCGCAACTTTCCACGAACTTAATCCCCGTAAGGGGACTGAAACCGATCGCATACTCACCAGAGTTGGATGGTTCCCCTTCTTTCCACGAACTTAATCCCCGTAAGGGGACTGAAACTTAGAGTTCCTTTGATTTTGATTGCTGAGATTATCCTTTCCACGAACTTAATCCCCGTAAGGGGACTGAAACAAAAAATGCCTGATGCAGTAACAGGAGACGCGGCCTTTCCACGAACTTAATCCCCGTAAGGGGACTGAAACAAGTTTCAAAAGGATTGCTGTGCCCTGCAACAAGGGTCTTTCCACGAACTTAATCCCCGTAAGGGGACTGAAACTCTTCAGTTTGCTCATCTTCTACTGCCGCATTTCTGTAACTTTCCACGAACTTAATCCCCGTAAGGGGACTGAAACTCGTTTGGGAATGTCCTGCCCAGGATGGGTTCATGGCTTTCCACGAACTTAATCCCCGTAAGGGGACTGAAACGCTAGTGGTTTTGCTCGTTTGACCTTGTCGCCCTGCTTTCCACGAACTTAATCCCCGTAAGGGGACTGAAACGAGACATGAATTTGTACGTTCTCGTTGGTCGCGGTCCTTTCCACGAACTTAATCCCCGTAAGGGGACTGAAACGCTGCAATAACTTCAGAGAAGTCTGAGGCTTCACTTTCCACGAACTTAATCCCCGTAAGGGGACTGAAACCTGATACGGGAGGGAGCAAAGTTCCCCAGCGCCTCCCGACTTTCCACGAACTTAATCCCCGTAAGGGGACTGAAACTAAAATCCTTAGTCTTCTGAATGCCACCTATAATCTTTCCACGAACTTAATCCCCGTAAGGGGACTGAAACTTGCTTGGACTAGGAGGAGCGATCGCGTTTCCAATTGCTTTCCACGAACTTAATCCCCGTAAGGGGACTGAAACTTTCAGATCAGGCAATATCACGCCTACGCTTGGGACTTTCCACGAACTTAATCCCCGTAAGGGGACTGAAACTAGGGATACGCAGCAACAGGCGTTCGAGAAAGGTCTCCAGCTTTCCACGAACTTAATCCCCGTAAGGGGACTGAAACTTAAGAGCAACTATATAATCTTTATCATTTCTAAGACTTTCCACGAACTTAATCCCCGTAAGGGGACTGAAACGATATCTCAGAATGGCAGCGTGACGACAGCGGACAACCTTTCCACGAACTTAATCCCCGTAAGGGGACTGAAACGCGAATATCCACTTCATTGACCCGTGCATCTAGGAAGCTTTCCACGAACTTAATCCCCGTAAGGGGACTGAAACATTAGTTATCCAACTGTAGGTAACTGTTCGTGGAACTTTCCACGAACTTAATCCCCGTAAGGGGACTGAAACGTTAGCCCATTTTCGCCAGGAAGCTGTTTTCTGAGCTTTCCACGAACTTAATCCCCGTAAGGGGACTGAAACAGTTCACACCGGGAGACGAGGTACAGTTCAAGGGCGGCTTTCCACGAACTTAATCCCCGTAAGGGGACTGAAACTAGCGGTCATTTGCCCTGATTCTAATTGTGGTGAGAGTAGACTTTCCACGAACCTAATCCCCGCAAGGGGACTGAACACATAGCTTTAAAGCTCACCTGAACAACTGTTACACTAACCACCAACCAGTGAACAATGACCAATAATGAATGACGGATGAAAATACAGAAGAGTTAAAACAGCAAATAGAACAGCTTACCGATGAGCTAGAGGCAGCCTACGAACAAATAGCGATCAATATAGAACGTATTAGCGAATTGGAAAGACGGCTAAGTCAACTAGAACAGCGACTGGAGGAACCTGCCCCATGACGAGAACTAAATTAAGCCAACGACTTCACCCTTATAAAGAGCGCATAAAAGCCGCCAATAAGAAGTGGGAAACTAGCAGTTCTCAAAATACTCAAACCCTTTCAGTAGGAGAATACTCGATTGTCACAGAAAAAGGCACCCTAAGACTTATCGTTCGACCTGATGAAATTGAGATTCATTCGGATGATAAGACATTGGCACTAGAACAATTGAGCGATTCGGCTGTTCTTTTTAAGTAACAGCAGCGCTGAATAAGACAAATCAAGAAAGTAGTATTTCGGTTCTAGCCCAATAGGGCTTTAATAGGGATGAGCCTGGAGCCAAGCTGCAATCTTTGGTGTCTCGCTCACTGTCTTTTTCAACGCCTCAAGCTTTGGATATGGCTTGAGCAGTTCTTTGGGGAGCCGATAAGGTCCTGCTGGCTCCGGGATGTAGAAGAATGTAGATGGGGTTGTCCAGAGGGAAGCCGCTTCATCTAATGTGGAAAGAATGTCAAACACCGCAAGCTCTGCCCATGTCAGCTCTTGTCCCACAAGGAATGGAGAGTCTTGATTTTGTGTAATTAGAAGCTCAAATCTTCTCAAGTGCATGGGTACAATCACGGCAAAGTACTCATCCAATCGCTCCGCCCTCACCGCTGCATCCCTCATTTTCATGATCAGCCGACCCTTTTCCACAACCCGGTCAACATAACACCCGTACAGAAGGTCTAGCAGATCTCTCCATGCATCAACCACCATATCTGATAAAGCTGCCTGTACGCTGTCGCAAGGGTACAATCCGGCTTCTTTTGCCGCATACCGAGCGATCGCGCAGGATTGGCTGATCAGGGTTCCACCAACTTCGAGAATAGGGAGCTGACCAAATGGCAATTCTCTATTATCCCGCATCTGTACATATTCCTGGAAGGAAATTCTTCTATCTTCAAATGGGACGCCGCCATAGATGAAGATGAGACGAACAAGCTCGGCTCTGCCCTTCCCATCACCGAAATACAGCAAGATTGGGTGCTTGTTCATCAGACTTGGTCTTGTATTGCGAAAGTTTAGCTTCCCAACTCTAAGCCAGTAACTTGAAAAACTCAACTCGTCAGGTCAACGATTAAGACTTTGCTTCGATGGTTCTTTAACTGGAGGCAATTGAACCGATCGCTGATCGCACAAACGCAACGCTCTAACTACCAGCGAGTACAATTGCAGGTACTCAATTTGAGCCGTATCAAATCGATTCAAGTCAAATTCCTTAGTGACAGCGTAGACTTCCCGACTCAAATTGGCAGGTTGTAGCGGTAAAGTCTCAGGCAAAAACCGAGCAATGCTGCGCCAACTAGAAGCGATCGCATTGTTCGCCCCTGGATGCAATTGAATCTTCCCCAGCTTCGCCACATCCCCCATTTTCCATCCACCCGCCCAAGCCGAGTGGTGACGACCTGCCGCCATAATTACAGCATGGAGAATGCAGCTAATTTGCTCAGAGTCAGCGTTAAAGCCGTCGCGCAGCAAGGGTAACAGAGAGTTTTTCAGAATCTCCCGCGACAGGAAGGCACTTTCTACAGCATGGTTGGGGCGCTTATGTTTCTTCTCGTATGCCTTGAGTCTGTTTCGTTGTTCCTTGTCTTCTGGGTTGTAGTCTGTATGTGCCAAGAGATGCGAATGGGGATTTGTGCCCTTAAATGAGGAGTGTGCGATCGCCTGCCACCCACGCATCACATTTTGCCACTTCACCTGAAGCTTACCCAAATCATGGGTCAAAACCGCAAAAAACACCAAATACTCAAATAGAGCCTCAGCCTCATTCTCCGCTGCATCGGGAAAAATTTTAGTTCGGATAAACCGCCCACCCGCTTGCAAGAGTTCATCCCGCACGCTACTCATCTCAGTCTCGACCCATTCACCATTTCGCTTCAGCGTCGTGGGAAATGCCTCGCGCCAGCACTTCCACATCAAAACTAGGTGTCCCACATAGTTATCCATGCGATAGCTGTACTCACTTTGATGAGTCCGCTGAGGCTTATTGGGTGAAACGAAGTGATTGCCCACAACATCGGGACCAATTAATAAACCAATTTGGTCATCGTAATAGACGTAGCGCGGATTGACCAAAATCCTGACGCTAGCAATTAGAGATTCGCGAGAGGTAATTGGAATGCCATTTGGCTGACTGTATGTTTCTATGTATTTATCTTTTGGGTTTTCAATTCGCTTAAACATCCAATCAATTTTGTAACCGAGATTTTTGACATCTTGCCAAACTTTACATAGGGTAGAAATCGGGAGGGAGAAGGCTAATAACTTCTTGGGGTCAATTGGCTCATCATCCAAGAAGATAGGTTCTTCCCAGATAAACACGCTTCGTGCATCGACTAACCGAATTAACTCATTAGCTACTGACTGCTCCCCTTGGAAAAAAGCCGCATTAAACTGCTGCTCAAAGTTCATCTGATTATTTGCCCGACGCTCGTGTTGCAGCAGCGTTTCTTCTGTGTGAATCGTGTTAATCCACTGTTCTTCTATCCGAAAGCCAACATTTTCATTAACTTGCTCGGATGCCGTATGCTCTTGTAAAACTGCCCAAGTTAATTCACAAATTTCGTTGGTATAGGGCAGGAAATTTTGCTTCTTTTGGGTTGGTTCTTCCGGTGTATCCTCCCAATCAGATTCAGTCAATTCAGCATTGACTGGGTTAACCTGAAACGAGCGATAGATGTAAACTTCACCCTGTTCGCCCCCAAATCTAGCACAGCGTCCCGCTCGTTGCAGCAGGGAATTCATTGGACATAGATGCGTATGCATCACTTCGCAGGTAATATTTAATCCCGCTTCAATCACCTGCGTAGAAATCAGAACATGACAAGTGTTATCCTCTTGCTGTTGCCAATCTTGAGCAAATATCTCCTTCAAATAAGCTTCTTTTTCGGCTCTATGTTCAGGTAAAAATCGGGAGTGCAGCAGGGTAACAATTAACTCGCCATCAGAGTTCAGTTCGTCTAAATCTCTAAACAATCCCTGAGATTGAGAAACCGTATTGCAGATGATAATGACACGCTTACGTTGATAGTGTTCAATATCATTGACGAGAACTTCAGCCGTCAAAGGTTCAGATATTGCTCGAAACGTCCGACAACGGTTTCCTTCAATGTCTTGTAAATCGGTGTCTTCAACCCGAATAATTTCCATAATGCAAATTCATTGTTGATTGTGCATCGCTCATTGCCCATGAACCATGAACTATGAACCATCAGTTAATTGTTTAATCTGGGCAGCAAGTTCATCTGTTAATGTGGCGGTCATCAGCAGAAACGGTGAAATGCCTTTGACTTGTTCCAGCACTTTGAGGACAGTAGCAAAGGAACGGTCTGGGTCGAGTAAGTGCAGTTCGTCAAAGACGAGATAGGAGGCAAAAATTGCCCCGGCGTTGACATTGGCAGAACCGCGACCGACTGAATAGGGGATATTCAGAAAGCTGCTTAACATCTGGTCGATGGTGCAGAATACGATATCACCTTCAAATCGGGGGTCTTCTGGGTTCTCTCCGGTTTGCAGCGTCACCACCAGAGGGCGAGAGGAAGGGGTAAAGGTTTCCCAGGTTCTTGCTAAGGTTTCTGCCCGTTGCCGCAAGCTGTTGGCGAGGGTTCTCAAGGGGACGACGTAAATCAGCTTGTTGGGGAAGTTGCACTGTAGGGTTTTGGCGAAGAGGAAAGGTGCGATCGCGGTTTCGGTTTTGCCTGACCCTGTGGGGGCGCGGAGGAGGACATCTTGGCGGTTGAGGAGATGTGCGATCGCTTCTTGCTGGAATTGGCGTGGGGGGAATCCCGTTAGGGTTTGAAAGTATTGGTCAATGGTCATGGATACAATAAAATTAGCTTTCTTTTGTGTTCTAGAAAAATTATGTTGCTTACTCAACGTCGCGCTGACCGAGTTGTTTTGCACAACATTAGTTGGCAACAATTTGAAAATTTACTAGTTGATTTAGGCGAAAGCCGTGCTGCTAGATTTGCCTATGATGATGGAACGTTAGAAATTATGACCCCTTTACCCGAACATGAATATTACAAAGAAGCGCTTGGGGATGCCATTAAAGATATTGCCGAAGTTTTAGACCAAGACTACGAAAGTTTAGGGTCAACAACTTGGAAGCGCGAAATCAAGAAAGCCGGGGTAGAACCGGATAACTGTTTTTATTTTCAAAATGAGCCAAGAATTCGGGGAAAGTTAGAATACGATCTCAATCAAGACCCTCCTCCAGACTTAGCGCTAGAAATTGATGTGACGAGCAAGTCTCTAAGTCGCTTTTCCATCTATGCTCGTTTAGGTGTTCCAGAAATTTGGTGTTATGACTCTGGTGAACTGAAAATTTACCAGCTACAGAATGAGGGATATATGGAAGTAGAAACCAGTTTGGTGTTTCCTACACTTCCCGTTCAAGAACTTCCTGCACTAATCGAACAATACCGTCCTCAATGGAGACGAGCAATCCGCCGTGCTGTGAGAGAGTGGGCGAGGGAATAGGGGGACAAGGAGAACAGGGAGACAAGGGGGATTTTGCGTAATATCTATGTCCTCAAGGTTGAAAATTAAGCTGCTACCTTCTCATCAAGTTGCAATTCGCACTGCCGGAAAATATAGTTAACAGCGGCAAAGAGTTTATCTAGCTCCTGAATGCTGTAGAGGGTAATATTTTTGGTAAAGGTATCGGCTTCTAGTTTGCCAAATTGCCAGATTGCTCCGTTAGAAACAATGCCAAAAACCATCATTTGCGGGTCTTCATTCAGTCGTTGTGCGGCAATCATTTCGGCTAGGCACTGACCCCAACCCTCTTCAAATTTATCTTGCTTGGCTTCCACTAAAAGTAAATAAGGCTTGTCAAAGACAACCTTTCCCAACGGAGAGCGTTTCGCCAAGATATATTCGGGAAAGCCTGAAAGATTCTCATCATAGGTGAGTGACTCGTGACTCCACAATAGGAACTTGCTGCGATAGCACTTCCAGACTTCTTTCAGGACAGGATAAATTAAATTTTCACAAATAGCGAATTCTGAGTTATCAACGACTCCTTCCCGCATGACAGTTTGTAAGTCTTCTCGGAAGTAGTCGGGGATGTTAAATTCTATTTCACCGATGAAATCTGCTTCGGTGTATTTAACCTGAAATTCTTTGACAACTGCACCAATACTCTTATAACTACTGAAAGCCATATGTTAACCCTCATCTACTTCTACAATTAGCAATTCAGGAACACTAACGCTTTGGTGGTTTGGGAGGTCTGACAAAAACTGAATTGCCACCGCCCTTATCCTCTCGCTTTCCTTTTTGTATTGGGTGATTAGACTGGATGGATTTTTTCAAAATAGGCTTACCCACATTTGTACCTGGCTGCGGTGATGGAGTAGATTTGTTGACCTTCCGATTATCTTCCCATTCCATCACTTGCAAGGGACTAGGTAAGACGCGACGCTCTTTGTACTCGTTTTCATCAGTTCCAATACGTGGCTCTCGGTTACGCTCAATTTCCATGTATCGCGTTGTACGCTCAATATTTGATGAACCGGGCCAACTCAGCATTGCCAGGAGCATTTTGATACGCGGTAATTCTTCTAAGTTTGTGGCTTTACCTGTGTTCGGCTGGTCTGCTTCACTGATATGGTCAAGAACATACTTTTCAAAAGCTTTCACACATCTTTCATGTGTGTCACTGGTATTGGATATTTCTCCAATGTTCCAGTTATTATCCTTAAATAGCTTTGTGTATCGCTGTTTGCGATCGCTTAGATGTAGCTGATGAGTAATCTTGACTGCTCCCATCCCCAGTGGTTTACCCATACCGAGCGAGAGACGGTACTCTTCATCCTGGTATTTCTTGGCATGATTCAGCACCCAAAAGACTGCACCAAGCTCCACATCAGTCAGATTCTCAAAATCAATAGTGAATGTAAAAGAGACTCCAGCTTTAATAGGCTTAATCTGAGTTGTTTGGCTTGCTGAAGCTTCCGAGTTATCACAAACAATAGAAGGTGAACGTCCCTTGTGCCAGTAGAGCTTATGTCCTCTAATGACTGTTGCCTCTCCTGGTTTATTGGCATAGTGTTTCAGTTCGCTCTTTCTAGCTTCTGGGTCAGTCTGAACTAAGTAGTGCTGAAAGGTTGTAGGTTTAGGTGTAGAAAGAATCTGTGGTGTAATTGTTCTTTCCGGATTACCAGTGAACCAGATATCCTCACTAGCTGCTTTTTCACAAACAGCATCACTGATAAAGACTCGTCCAGCAAGAGCTTGGTCTTTTTCACGTTTTTCGTTTCTGACAAAGCCGAAGATAGCATCTGCAATATCAACAGTATCAGATTGTCCCAAATCCTTTGGAATGAAATCAACGGCTGAAGCAGCACACCCATCATGATTAGGAGAATAAGGAATACGAAAGTTTGGGCTGTGACCAAACAGCGTTACCTCTATTTGACCGTCTTGAGGTTCGCAATAGAAAATAGGGCGTCCCTCTTCCTGCAAAGCTCCCATCTTTGTGTCAAAGGGTTCCTGCTTCTGAAAATCAGTAAGTGCGCTGCAATAATGTTGAATTGCTTCATCATTAATTTTCAGTAAAGCCGCGCTTTCATCGATAGTTGCAACAATGCAGTGGTTTCTGCGGTGTAGGTTCTCAGGATTATCTGAAGCTTCTAGCATATTGCCGCTAGTAACTAACACCCCTTGATGCGGATACAAACTGAGATTAGTGCTAACTGTTCTGGTAAATCGACGAGGGGGTTTTGGGTCGGTTTCTCCGAAGCTAACATTTATATGCTGGGGACGATAACCCGATTGATTCATTTTGACGAGAGGGCGAATCCTTGATAAATCTCGCTCTTTGACCCAGATAAATGGAGAACCATCAATAGCCTGAGCAGGACGGATATACCAACCATCGTTTTGTTTAATCAAGTAACCCGCTTTTACTTTTTTAAGAAGACTTTTATATTCCTCGCCCAAGGAGTCAGATTTCCGGTTGGCTGCAACGGCACGGAAGAAAAAATGTTGCTGGTTAGATACCCTCTCGATTTTGCCAAAGCTGACAATTTCAACTAAGGTACGCAGCATTCCGCGTAAGCTACTACCAGGGATAGTAAGTTTATGATTGGCGGGATTGCTGAAAAATTCAGCTCGTTTTAGGCGTTCTTCTGGTTCGAGTTCTTCATTTGGTTTGTCACCAAACTCGGTAAAATTATCTGGCGTTAGCCCACAACGAGTATAGAGTGGTGATTCAGTGGTCAATGTACATTTGATTTTGCCAGTGTGACGGTTCAGGTTGTAGCAATTGCAATTGTGTAAAGGTTCTGCCGGAACTACTTTGTCAGGTAATTCCACAAAATTGTAGGGTGCGATCGCTTTACGGTCTTCCGGTACTTCTTTAAGATGTTTAGGGAGCATTGATTAATTCCTTTTCGGTAGTGAGGTCTACAATACGGCTGAGGTGAATACGAGCTACCCCTGAATCGTCATAGTCAATGAAGTGATGTACCATCAAGCGCACTCGGTTAATCAGCCGATTACGCTCGTCCAATGCAATATCGGTAAATGGCACGGCGTGCTTGAGTCCCTGCGAACCGTCCCAAAGTAAGGTGAAGTTACCTCGCTTCTCTCCGTGAGTCCCCCAGAGAATTTGTCTTTCTGGAATTTTGTCTACCTCTGGATTATCTTGAATTAGACGCGATCGCCATGTTTCACCAGTCCGCCAAAGCAACACCTCTCCGTTTTGACCAAAGACACGGCATTGCTGAAGAGTGAGTATTCGTAGCGTCGGAAAATTAAACTCAGGCTGGTGAAATACCTTTTCAGCCGTAGTTAGACGATAGTTATCGAAGCGACCCCAAATTACGCCGTCTTCAGCATGAGCTAGCAGATAGTTGAGTTTCCAATTTCTTGCTTGCTCCTCCAACCAAGAAGTAAGTGTCCCTTGGTCTACAATCCCATCAACGGAAAGCTTCTGACATAACACTTCGCTCATGCTGCCACCTCTCCAGAGAAATCACTCACGAATGCTTCTAAAGCATCAGCATCAGCATCAGCTTCACTCACCTGGAGACGTTCCCCGTCTTGAAAAATTGTCCAGGTTTGTACTGCTTCTCCTGGAATCTGTCGAATTATCGTTGCTTTGATTCCCTGCAACCGTCCTCGTCCGATACTGCTCTCACCACCTACAGGTAAATCACTCGTCCACAAGTCTTTGAGCAATAGGAGTAGCAAACCAATCTCAGCCTTCTTTGGCTGACGCAACTCTAGTTCTAAAGTTAGGCGTGTTTCATCACTACCAAATATCGGCTGTTCGCTAAACAATGCACCGTGGTACGCGCCACCAGTAAAGCGGTCGATAGCGATTCGATTTTGCACCAAGTCAGCCGTATTTTCGATGACGCTTTCATGTACCACTAGGCGACTTGCTTTTGCTTGTTTGCTGTCTTCCTCCACAAAGCCGAATAAATCCTTGACAATTGCTTGATGTTTCCCCAAAGTGTTGACAATGCGCTCGGCTCGATGCCGTAAAACTCCTGCCAAGCTAGTACCAGACAGTACAGGTTCTAATTGACCGTCTCGATGCGATCGCAAATGCACAACATCGGGAGCGCAACCAGTGGAGTCTTGACCAGAGCGAATGAGTAAGGGACTTGCTAGTTTAAAGGTAGCTTGGATGGAGAAGCGATCGCGTTTATCCTGTTGCTTTATGGTTACTCCAAGTGCTTCTGCAATGGATTCGCTGATGTTGGGTTGCTTGGCGTATGACTCTGACCAAGAGCGATCGAAAGTCAACCAGGCAAGGCGATCGCTATGTTTGTTGAAATCAAATTCCCATACTTGCCATTCGCCCACATGACAGCGACCAAAACCTCGCCGCTTTTTCATGCCGATGCTGATTTCACTAGACTTTAACCCCTCTAAGGCTAGAGCTAGTGCTTCTCTTAGCTGATTCTCATCGCTTTCCTTATCAATCAGTAATTCAAAGCTAAGTGGAAACTGAGTTCCTGCTGTCAATAATTCCAGGTCATACTTTGCCTTGTCAGCCGCTGTACCAGTTGCACTATCGATTTTGACTCCATCTCGCAGCTCAACTATAGGAATATCACTGCTGAGAGCATCATTAATAATCAAAGGGCTTTGAGTATCTTGCTTCTTTATGTCTAACTTCTGTTTTTCTGCGAGATGTTTCTCATCTTCATAGGCAAATAAGTCGCCAAACAATTTTGCCGCTATGTCTTGACGACGTTCAATTTTGCCGTAGTCACGCTCATACTCATGTAAATAATTCCGCAAAGCTCCAGCAATGGATGAGCCTGTCAATAAAGCTTTAGGACTGATACTGTCACGCAACAGCATCAAGTCAGTTGGGCCTTCAGCATCACCATTTCCCAAACAAGTGGGCGTATTTAGAACCAATACACCACGCACAATAATGCGCTTGATAATAAGTCGCCCCTCACGTTCTCTATTCATTCTTGCTCTCCTTGGTTGCTTGCTTTGCAACTGCCATGATCAGGCGTAGCGTGTATTCGAGTTTCAACCTATCGACCTGTTCGGGTGGTACTGATTCGCTAGCAACTCTAACGTCTAAATTCCGTAAATCCAGCCAATTGCTTGGGTTATCTAACCATTCACCAATCTGCTTTTTAAGTGCTTTCCCATTGACTTTTGTATTTTCAAATTGAGTGTTAGCGTTCTTGGGAAGATTGTTGAGCAGTTCAAGTACTGGATTTTGATTCTCCTCAGCAATAGCCTGTCTTGCTACAATCATCAGCCGAGAAAGTTGGCTGTTGGTCATCTTGTTGGGGTTAAGCTGGGTAGAATTAACTTTCTCTAGAAGTAGCCTCTCCAGCTTCTGCTCCAACAACCGCTTTGCCATCTGTTTTGCTATTTGACTATCTTCAGAGTTGGGTTCTAGCTGTGGCTCAGTCCAGTCAGTCTCTGAGTCTAGTAAGCTGGCAGTAAATCTGGGATAATCTTCCAGCCAATTCACCGCTACTCGTCCGAAACCATCAACCCGCCTTTCACCAATCCCTTGATTTTCCAGGTGAAGAATTCGGTCAGGATTTAGCTGACCGTTATGATTGAATACAAAAACACTACCTGCTGCTAAAGCTGGCACTTGAGGTAAAGGCAATCCCCATTTTCGGTTAAATCCCCCCACAATTAGACCCGTGGTATAGCTGGATTGTGGCTCTAGCTTCACGTCTAATAATTTTTCAAGTAACTCAGTTAAAGGATTAATTGCTTGAGATATTTCATTCGAGCCTGAATCCGTTAGCGGTATGACTACATACTGACCCCATTCATCTTGTAGAATCAAGTCACTAAGGAGAGTAATGCGTAGAATCTCGCGATCGCACCGTTCTTCAGGGTCAGCTAACTCTATCCCCAGTTCGTGCCAAACCTCAGATTCTTCTATCCGATCAACCTTGATATGCCCGTAACCTGCACTCTGAGAACCCCCTAACCATAGTTCGTTTGGTTCTAGTAAGGGCTTAATTTTCTCTACATCGTCAGCCTCATCGAATAGAATTACAGCCTGAAATGTTTGCCCTGCATCTAGAGTCTCGTAGCGAAAGACAGCACCGCTTCCTTCAATCCCTCTACCTCTTTTGCGATCACGTTTGTTATGAATATTGATTCGTCGTTTTTCTTTGCAAAGCTTTACCTTTTTATCATCTACAATACAGAAGTTTGCATCTAATGACTTTGGTGAAATATCTTCTTCGGGTTGCTCATAGCTGAAATCAAAGACAGTTATCTCTTCTAATTTAGAAATATCATCAACTTTCCTCCTAAACCAAGAGAGCGGTATAGGTAGAGTACGTTTTTTTTCTTTATTACTATTATTAGTATACAGATAGGCATTTAAGTAGCGGGTACTGCTATTAAAGAACAACCGCTTCACATCTGGGAATTTTGAGCCATCCAAAATATCATCAGTGCTTCGCAATCCGTGGTGCTGAAAATATCGACCAATCAACATCCCTCGAATCATGCTACCGGGGATGTACGAATAAGATACGTCACTGTTCGGATCGCCCTGAAGTGAAGTTGCTAAGAGAGGCTGCTGAGTATGCAATAAAAACGTGATAGCTTTCATCCCCTCGTCTCCTGCTCAAAATAACGGAGATTGTCTTGAGTAATTTCTTTACCAGTTGAGTCATGCAGCGCGCTGCATACATAACCCCGCCCCCTGTTTCGTCCACTCCCGACCCGCCTCAGTGCCAATGTACCAACGGCTAGAAGTGCCAGCATATCTGCTGTTGGAGTTTCTTCAAACAGCAATTTGGTAGTGAAGCACAAGTCTCGCAAGACAACCCGACTCGAACGCAAGCTATGGGGAGAAGGTGCGCCGTTTTGGGGGTCAATAGCCGTTTGGCGACGAATCGTTGTGAGGGAAAAGAGAACGTCTGATTCTGTTAGCTTTCTCTGATGCTCAGGACGTGTCTTTTCTTGGTCAAGTTGTAGTCCTACTGCCTTTCGTAAAGCTTCAGGTAAGCAAGCATCTCCAACGTGGATTTTAGAGATAGTTCCGAGGGTGCTACCAGGGATGCCAAACAGATAATTAGCTGTCTCTTGCCAACGGAAGCGACACTCTTCAGGTAGTATGACTACTATATTATCGCACTCCTCACTCAACAATCCTTTCAGAGTGCGTCCCCGTAAATAGGGAAATCCATTAAAATCATGTTCTACTTCCTGGTCAATTAAACCTGCTACTCCATCACCACGCCCAAAGGTGGCATCACTCAAGAGTTTAATTTTCAGATGGTAAATTTCCATCATTTTTCTCCTCTAGGGGGACATGAAACTCCATTGCTTCAATAGCATCAAAGTAGGCGCAGATTCTCTCATTTTTTCTGGGATTGTCAGTCCAACCACTTTGATGAAGGTCATCAGTCCGTGCTGCTGAAAAACGCGGCAAATAATCCTTATGCAAACCATAGACTTGCAAAAACTGCTGGCTCTTCTCTGAACCTTGGCGTAACTGTTCCCGTAAAGCAACAACCTTATTACGACGACCCTCCCAGTTGGGATGAGTATTAAATTCGCTAACAACTTTGGAAAAATCAGCCCAATTTCGCCAATCTCTCTCAGAGTGTAAATATACAGGTCGCATGGTTAGATTACCTTCAGTGACTTTATATTCTCGCTTACGGATGTCACTAATTGAACCTAACAAACCGCTAGCAGCAATGTGCCAATCAATAGCAGAAAAATCTGACCTTTTCAATCGTTTCTTCTCATCAAGCACAAAGTTTTTAGCATTTCTGCACAGTGCCTCACTTAACTGATAAGCTCTGGCAAATGGATAGTGTGTCTTGACAATGGCAATTCCTGCACAAGCCGTCAAGCCTTTGCCATCTGGAATATTTTCCTTTTCAGCTTCAAATGCATTGAGGTAGAGTTCAGCGATAGTTAATCCCAAACGTCCATCACAGACAAAAGTGACATCATCGCCACCATAAACGATTGGACGAAACGGTATATACTTTTCACCGTCTCTTTCTGTAATTGCAAACTGTTCCTGCAATTTCCCGTCTGCTAACTGGATAACTTTATTAGCAACTACTTTGAGAGCATTTACTCCTGCTTGGTTTAGTTTCTCAGAGAGGTCACGCATACGCATAACATACTCTCGATCCGATTTAGATTCATTGCCGTAGTCTTTGAAGCGATCGCCCATCCCATTGCCATCAGCATGAACAATAGCCATATAGCTACTGCTACCTTCATTGCGACCTAAATCATCAACGTCATAGGGAACTTGGTAATCTCCTAGATCTAAATCTGCAAAGATAGTTTTTATGAGGTGTTTGTTGGCTGGTTCACCCTGTTTCGGGTCAACAGATCGGAGCTTTTCAACGATTTCTCTGGAAACTAGATAAGTATTAGGAACACTGTAGCGATCACTCGTATCCACTGCCACTAGTCCAGTCGAAAGACAACTAGCTGTTACTCCCAAGCCAAGTAACGGTACAGAAAGATTGTACTCGCGTTTCTTTTGCTCCAGTTTTTTGATTACGCTGTCAATCGTTTTGCTGAGCTGATTTCCCCATTTAAAGGGTTCACTATGAGCGACGACAATTTTTAGACCGGGTGCTTCTCGCAATACCTTTTTGCTTAGTATTTTGGTGAATCTGATGGCACAATCTATATCTTTGAAAAGACGAACTGCATTACCACCTCCTGTGTAAATTAATTCAGCATCGAGATTATTGTTTTCAATGCGTTTCTCTAGTTGATTACAATTTGGAATATACACATTTTCTCCAAACTTTTGCTGCAAAACATGCTTAACCCAATTATTGGTTGCTTGAGCTACTAGGTATGATGCACCTATGTTTTCCCGAAGGCGATTGCTGCCAAATATATAAGGCTGTATTCCCGTTGTATCGATGACAGTTACTATGTATTGACTCATGGCGCGTAGTAACGATTATTGTCTTCAATCCATCCCTTAATATGAACTTGAAGATTATCAAGCTCTTTGCAGCCAAAAACTGCAATTTTGGGGTCTTCTTTTTCAATTTCAGTTTCAACTTTTAATTCTGCTTCTAATTGCTTTGGATCATTGTAACAACATACTAAAGCTACACGAGCCTGCTCCCCACCGAGTTGACGTGTTCTAATGTAAGCTTCAAATAGTTTTGACTTACAGAGTGGTTTAGTGGCATCAGTAGTACAAGATAAAGCAAACAGTTGATAATCTTTCGTAAAGGCAACATCAAACTCAAATTTCTCTTTTTTCGCGTCCTCTACTTTAAAAGTCATCCCGCTATCATGTATCAAACCAGGATTTTTTTTTGATACTTCTTGTACTTGACTCAATACATAATGCTCAAGCCAAAGACCGTCAAGCCACTGGCAAGCATATTTAGATTTATCAAATTTACCCTTTTCAGCAAACTGCTTGAGTGATACCTCTATTTCTGATTCACCCAAATACTCTTTGTCTCGTAAAACCTTAATTATTCGCTCTATATGGGGTACATATTCCGGAATCCACAAAGCCTTATAGAATTCAACAAGCTCTTCAACTAGCTTATAATTATGCTTCTTAAAAGCTTCTATAATAGGTTTGCCATCTTCTGGTTGTTTGATGTATTCCTGCAAAGATTCATCCAACTTACGGATGGCAACGTCAGGGGTTAATGCAACTGTAGCTTGCTCTATCTTCTTGTCTGACTTCCATTCCCACTCAAGTGGTTTGTTCTGCTTTTTCTTCAGTACCTTTACGGCAGGTTTAAGTATGTTATCACACCACCAACGCCAAGCTATTGCTAAGTTTATATCAGTATGAAGTTTTGCTAACTCTGGATGAAGCTCTGCTAGTTCTGGCGCGGTTTCTAGTAATTCTTGGTAAGTAACAGGGTCTTGCGTTAGATGTAATTCATGTAGGTCAAATATTTCTTGCAATAAAAGTTTAAAGGTGACTGGTTCTGGATTAGGAGAATCATTGTCCCTATCTATGAGCATTTGTAAACTTCGAGCATCAAGATAACTAAATCTAGGATTTTGGACACCTGAAACTTCAAATAAGGCCCGATAGCCATGAACTGACATTGCCTTTGTGCCACCTGTGTAATTTAAGCCGAAAGTATGACCTGGATGTTTCTTAAGGACTTCTTTTATCGGACTTTGGATTTTGTCTCGAATGCAGCATGAATTAGCCTCATTTCTACCTAGCGAAATAGGTATGACATTGATCGGCTCTAGCATTCTCCCAATACAATCTGCTTTGCTAGCTGTATCTGTACTATGAACTAAATAAATGGTGCCTCCCTTTTTCAGCAACATTTTTGCTGCAATGTAGTTAGGTAGAGGGTTTTCACCAACAAGCAGAAACAGATGGTCAACTTTGTAATAAGGCTCGGCTGTAGTCATTTTGTGCTTTTGAATCTACTGGATACAGGTTTAAGTCAATGGAACAGTTGGGGAGACACTCGTAACTTTAGGAGTGCGATCGCTCCTCCTTAACTGACAAAATTCAATCAACCCCTCTTTAGAGTTCCCAAATTCTCTGGCGGAGTGTCCCAATGCGTGAAGTCAACATTTTAATTTTTCCCTAAAGTCTGACCAGTCCAGGGATTGAAGACTTTTGTCAATCGCTCAGGCGATCGCTCACCTCTGGCTACAAGCAGTGAATTTATCCATCTCCTGCAAATCCCACCCTAATATGGCACACCATCGGAAATACCCCCTTCCGATGCTTGATACGCTATAAGGCACACCTTAGATTCACGAACCGATGGCGGATGTACTCTTTCGCAATCCCCCGCACCCCAAGCTCCTACAACAGTTAGCCAAAGGACTTTTAGAACAAAATCACCATCTCACCCGCGCTGTCAGACTATGGGCTTTGCTACGCTGGCTCTACGGCGATAAAGGATACACAGCTCTGCCAGACAGCTTCACCTATGCCGATTGGCGTCAGGCTTTCTTCAGCGAAACTCACCAGGATGAAAAGCGGGAAGACGTTTTCAGCCATCAAGACCCCAACTGCGCCTGCACTAAAACCACTAGACAATGGCTTCATGAGCTAGATATACCTGTGGATGAATGGCAACAATCCTTGCAAAAACAAATCCCTATCTCCGACTCTGACCTAAAGGACTTCCTGCAAGAACGGTTATTTGCCCAAGTCCGCAAATCCCTTCAAAGTGACCTCGATTTACTTGTTAGTTGGGGCTGGCTCCAACAAGTACCTAGCCAAACTGGCAGGAGCAAGCACTACCGTCGAGTGGAAGTACTGCCCATTTCCCATAAACTAGAAAACCTTGAGTCCGAAGGCAGCCTAACAACCAAAGAACAAGTTTATGTAGCTGAAACACTGGAAATGCTTGGGTTTCTCGACCCCAATATACCTCTATTAGCTGAACAAATTTCTGAACACCCCCACGAAGATACTCGTCGCGTCTTTTTGTATGTTGACTACCTGGTGCCAGAGTCTACTCAAAAGCAAGATGATGTCGATCAGCTCCAAGGGGAATTGCAGGAAATTTGGGACTCCGGACAAATACAGCCTCTGCTCTTGACCTATCACAGCGCTCATCTCGGTTTGGTCAAAGAGTGCGTTGTCTATCCCGTCTGCATCTATTACATGGAACGGGCAAAATACCTGTGTGCCTATGGCAGCAGCCCCCATGATGAAATCAACTGGCACAATTATCGCCTCGATCGCATTTGCTCAAAACGCCTAGTATCATTGGACTGGGAAGACCCGCGTGTACCTCAGTTATTGCGGGAGAAATACGAAGACGGGCAACTGCCAACCAAAAAAACAGTTCAGACGAAGCTAAAACAAGCTTGGGGTTTTGACTTCTACAAACCATCAGCCCTGATGCTACTGCGGTTTAACCAGAAATTTCACGATCACTATATCCGAGGAACTTTCCTGCATCACACCTTTGAACCCGTTGACTACCAGCAAGCAGCCAGCCTCATCAAACAGCACACCCAAAACCCAGAACATCGGCAATCTCTATTAGAAATTCTCCAGTCTCGCTCCCCCACCGATGCTTACTACGAAGTTAAATACCGCGTTACAGACTACCACGTACTTAGGCGATTGCGGGCTTTAGGTCCAGAAGTAGAAATCCTGTTGCCTTGGGACTTACGGGAAAAGATAGCTCAGCATATCCAACAAACTTGGAACCACTACAGATAGTTTTTGCCAAACCAGATGAATGCTATTCAGTTAAATCATCGTTCCCATCAGACTCAAGATAGCCTTCCCTACCAACACCTCCGCGTCCAGATTACCAACGATGACGGCATTATTGAGCCAGAAGACCTAAAGGGATTAAAGCTTCCATCTGACATTGATTTCAGTCAGGGAATCGTCATTGAAGACAAAAGCCCAATTTGGTTGTATGCCTATTTAGTCCATGAATGTCACCCAGCCGCCTGGGTTGGATGCTACGACCCTCGATATAAAGGTGCTGTCGTCGTGGAAACCCACACTCGTATCGTATCTGTTGGTCAAGTCCTCAAACTCGAACTGCCCAGCAACTGAGGTCTGTTTGTAAGCGTGTCGAACAGCTATTGTCGCTAATTAATCCCCCACAGGGGATGGAAATTAGCTAAAATTCTCACCAAGTCCAATCAACAGGACAATGGCTCGACCCAAACGAACAAAAAAAGATGCTGCCCCATCTGACCTCAGTTGGTCGGCTGATACAGAACTGGTAGGGTTGGTCTTTGAATTGACCCCTCGCGCTGCGGACTATCTCTATCCTCAGTACACCGTTGGATTGCACGCTTGGTTCTTAGACCAGGTACGTCAAACTGACCCCGAACTATCTGCCTATCTCCATGATGGTCAGTCTGAGAAACCGTTTTCCATCTCTAGCCTAGAAGGCGAATTGCTCACGGCGGGGAAAAACCTCCAACTCAAGGTTGACGCATCTTACCTCTGGTACGTGAGTGCGCTCTCAAAGCCAGTAGTGCAGTGGCTTGCCCAATGGGTACAGGCACTGCCAGAGGTTATTGAGTTACGTGATGCCTCATTCCTCATTCATGCTTGTGAGATTGCTTTAGCGCCAACGACTTATGATGAGTTGTTTTCAAACGCTCATTCCCCATCGACAACCCTAAAACTCAGCTTTCTCAGTGCCACCAGCTTTCGCCGTAAAGGGAATCATTTTCCGCTGCCCGTACCCAACAATCTCTTTCACAGCTACCTGCGCCGCTGGAATGACTTTTCTAATCAGCAATTCGACCAAGATGCCTTTTTAGAATGGGTGGAGGAGTGCGTGTTGATTCACCGCCACCGCTTGGAGTCTGTGAAAGTCGCAGCCGGGAAGAAGGGTTCGGTAACCGGGTTCACGGGCGCAATCGAGTTGGGATTAACGTCGGCTGCCTCCTCTCAACCCAAATTCGAGCAGTTGTTCTATGCCTTAGGACAGTTTGCCCCTTACTGTGCGACGGGACACAAAACGACATTTGGTTTGGGGCAAACAAGGGCGGGATGGCTAACCCAGGAAACGCCGACTGTACCATCGCAGCAGAGCCTATTAGCACAACGCATTGCTGAACTACAAGAGCAGTTTCTCTCACAACGCAAGCGTGCGGGTGGCACTCGCGCCACTGAGATTGCCGAAACCTGGGCAACGATTTTAGCACGCCGGGAGTTGGGGGAATCATTGATGGCGATCGCCACTGACATGGAGATGCGCTATGAGACGGTAAAGACCTATGCCAAGTTAGCGCGACGGGCGTTAACTCAAGTCTCTTGAGGGTTAAATCTGTTGCTGCACGGTCGATTCGATTAAGTTATCTGATAAACTCAAGGGCAGCAATGGCTAGCGTTATTAGCTTTTTCAAATCGGTGAGGACAGATGAAAACGCTACTGTTTCTCTGCACAGGCAATTACTACCGCAGCCGATTTGCCGAACATTTATTCAATGTATTGGCTCCCAAGCATGGGTTAAATTGGATAGCTACCTCTCGCGGACTAGCGCTGGAACGGGGTGTAAATAATGTCGGAGCTATCTCCCAGCACGCCCTCATGGGTTTAACCGAGCGCGGAGTAAGCATGGCACTCGATGTGCGCTATCCTCTTTCCCTAACTGAAGCCGATTTGGTTGCAGCGTCGAAGATTATTGCTGTAGATGAGTCAGAACACCTGCCTTTAATCGTCGAGCGCTTCCCTACCTGGAAAGATGCGATCGAATACTGGCTAGTTCATGATGTCGAGTACACTCTCCCCGATTCAGCACTCCAACAAATCGAGTACAACATCCAGCAACTAATCGAGCAACTGCCGAAATAATCGGTTGGCGTGCGCTTTGCGCCAATCCCCAACAACTGATTGTGAGCCTTGGCGCAAGCGTTACTCTCGCTCCTTAGTCTAGATATCTACAATTCAAGATACCTAGATATCTATAAATAAAGATAGCTAGATATCTAGACATTTACCTAGCTCAACCTGTACTCTGTACTGTATCGAGTTGGGTTTACGACAAGCGTGCGAACTTGTGCCTGTGTCTCCCTCTCTGGAGGGCAAGGAAAAACCTCCGTGATTTTCTTTCTTTCACTGCTACTGGCAGCAACGGGGAAGCGAGTATTAGCGATCGATGGTGACCCTCAAGCCAACTTGACTTTTTACTTGAATCACGAGGTTGCCGCCAATCAGCCTAGCTTGCTTGAAGTCCTCACCGGAGTGGTTGATACAGAAGACGGCATCTACCCCACCAACTATGACAACTTACTCCTTATTCCTGCTGATCGAGGCTTATTTAAAGTCTCGGACTACCTCAGTAGCAGCGGTGCTGGGGCATTCATCCTCAAACTGCGACTTCAAGCCGTACAAAAGCTGTTTGATTATGTCCTAATTGATGTCCAACCTTCTCGCTCCCAAATCTGCTTAGGAGCCGTAGGAGCTGCTGACTTCATTCTGATTCCAGTAGAAGCTAGCACCAAAGGAGTCAACTCTTTGATCGATACTTTAGACTTTCTGCAAGAGCAAGCCAAGGTCATGGCATTTACAGGCTCCTTACTGGGAGTCATCCCCTTTAGAGATCGATGGATTGGGCGAACTCAAACCCTTGAGAGTAAGGAGAGCATTGAAGCCATCAAAGAGTTTGCCGGAGAGATTCCCGTGTTGCCCAGCATCCGCGAGTCAGAGCAGTTTAAACGAGCAATTCGCAATGGACAACTGCTATCCGAAATTGGACAACAAGACTTGCAATACCCCTTTGAGAAAATTATCCAGGCTTTGACTCATGAGCAATGATGCCCTCGAACGTTTAAAGAAGCGACAGCGTCCCAACGTACCGAGTCGAGATGCCTCCTTGTCTTCTCCTAGTCAAGATATCTCGACATCTAGATACCAAGACACTAAGACATCTAGAAACCAGGATGCCGAGATATCAGGAAACCAAGATGCCGAGATATCAAGAGACCAAGATGCCGAGATATCAAGGAACCAAGATGCCGAGATATCAGGAAAGCCACCAGAACAGCTTCTAACTAAGCAAAGTACCTTGAGACTAGAAGCCTCTTTAAGTCAGCGTCTCAGTGAGGTGTGTCAGGATAATGGACTCAGCCGGGAAGTGTTGATTGAAGCGTTATTTGAACACTACTCAAACGACCCAGAGGCATGGCAGGCAATTCTCGCTGAAGCGAAAAGGCGGGGAGAAAGAAGGATGCAGATGGCTAACCTAAAACGGGCGAAATCAATGATGCAGCGCTTCAGCTAAACAGTGTAAATGCCGTGGCGAGTAATAGTGAGATAGAGATGCGCTGGGTCGAGGCATGGAGTGACTTGTACGAACTCCTTGAGCAGCGTTCGGACGTTAAATGCTTGTTACCAGACGAGCGGGTTGTTGACATAGAAGAGTGCAAAAGCTGGCTGCAAGATTCGGCTTACCAAGGTTGGCACGTCAAGGTCGAAGCGGGCTGGGTTCTAGACAAGCAAGGTATTGTCGCCTCACGTTGGCGAGATTAGTCTAGCCAAGCGAACCTACCTAAATCCCGACGATTAAAGTAGATGAATCACTACAAACAATTTCCGACGCTTGAAGATTGTTCGTAGTGATTCATACTTGTTGGCTGTGCCCAGTCGCATTACTAGTCCAGCACTCCAAATTTTCCCTAGAGAGCTTATTAGTGAGCAAAAATTGCTTCATCTTGCCGGAAAGCTTTGAACTCTAAAGCATTACCACTGGGGTCTTTAAAAAACATGGTGGCTTGTTCACCGACTTCACCTTGGAAGCGGATGTAGGGTTTGATAATAAAGTCAATCTCATGGTTGTTTAGCGTTGCTGCCAGAACTTCCCATTGTTCCATCTCCAAAATCACCCCCCAGTGTCGAACCGGAACACTCTTTCCATCAACAGCATTGGTTGGGGTGTCTTCAGGCTCTTTGGGGCATAGGTGAGCGGTGAGTTGGTGTCCAAATAGATTAAAGTCAATCCAGGTATCGGAGGTTCTGCCGACTGTGCAACCGAGAATGTTTTCGTAGAAGTGGCGAGTAGCTGCCAAGTCAGTAACAGCAAAAGCCAGATGAAAAGGTCTAATATTCATGGTCTAGTTCAGGAAAAGGCATCTCAACATCACGTTTCAAGTTATGTGCCAAAAATTTCATCTTATGTGCAAAATTTTCACCTTATGTCTGTCGGTTTTCAACTTATGTGCAAACCGACAGACATAATTGTTGATTAGGATTCTGGTATCCTTTAGAGTATGGAAACGTGAATTATCGTACACAAACCAATGGCAACGAGCCAGCTCGCCCACAGTGAGAACGCGCCCACCCTCCTCGCCTTAGCTGGGGAGCGGGACGTACTGGCGGAGCTTTTGGCAGATAAGCGCAGCCTGAACACCCGCCACGCCTATGAGAAGGACTTAAAAGACTTCTTCCGGTTTATCGCCGGGGCTTTTCCAATGCCGGAGTTGGTGAAGGAGTTTCTCCAGTTGGATAGGTTTGGGGCAGTCGCTCTGGTGTTGAGGTACAAAGCCCACCTGATTGAGCGGGGATTAAAGGAAGCAACCATTAATCGACGGCTGGCGGCGATCAAATCGCTGGTTAACTTTGCCCGGAAGATAGGTAAGTGTGACTACACTCTGGAAGATATTAAGGGTGAAAAGGTCAAACCCTACCGCGACACGACGGGCATCAGCAAAGAATCTTATAAAAAGATGCTCTGTGTCCCCGACCGCAACACATTAAAGGGAAAGCGCGATTATGCCCTGCTGCGGTTGCTTTGGGACAATGCGCTCCGAAGATCTGAAATAAGTCTTGCTGACATCAAAGACTTAGACCTAGACGGGCGGGCACTCCTAATTCTGGGCAAGGGGAAGGGGAGTCAGAAGGAAGCTGTGAGCTTGAGCCGACCGACAGTAGACGCAATTCTTGACTGGTTGCAGACTCGAAAAGAGCTGGATATCAACCAGCCACTATTCATTGCGCTTGACCGAGTAAGCTACGGGCATCGGTTGAGTGGAACATCAATCTACAGACTTGTTGATGCGGTTGCCTTAGCCGCTGGACTTAGCAAAAAGTTGTCACCCCACAGAATCAGGCACAGCGGCATCACAGCGGCGCTTGATGCGACGGGCGGGGATGTGCGTCGAGTGCAAAAGTTGAGCCGTCACGCCAATCTGAACACGTTGATGATCTATGACGACAATCGGCAGAATGTTCAGGGTGAGATTTCAGATTTGCTGGCTGATCTGGTGTGAGCGGGTAAGGGTGAGCCATCGGCGAAAGTCAAGGACTCTCTATTTTCTGTCTGCCCAAATACTCCTTGAAGAAAACAATCTGGTGATTAAGCAAGATACTCCTGAAAAACCATTCTTATTTACCTTCTGGGTCAGGGCGATTTTGGGAGTCGGGTACATCAAAGAAAATCTCGAACTCAGCCGCTGGCATAAAACGATGTAAAAACCTGAGGTGGTCTGAGGCATCTTGGCGGTTGTGAAAGCGTGCAATGATGTAGCGCTGAGCGTTGGGCAAGAGGCGAACAATCGTCCAAGGGTAGGTAGAGTCTCCAGTGGGGTTGTCACTCAGGTTTTCTACTCCTTTGTCACTTTTGGCACCTTGTACAATCGACAGGAGTCGCTCCCGTGCTGGGTTGCTATCGTTGGGAACGACGCTCCAGTCACTGACTGGTGCTGGTAACCAAGTCAGCATATAGGAGTGACCTTCTTTGATGACTTTCCAGGAAAGTCGTCGGGTTTGTTTGCAACAGTGATAACCTTGCTGCCTTATCGCAGCACAAATCCTCTCGCCTTCACGATTGAGGCGAAGCCAGTCGCGGTGCTTCATAAGTTTTAGTAGATAAACTAGTTTTTCGCTTTTTGTTGAGGAAAAGCGATCGCTTTATTCCCTGAAAGTGATCGCCCACAACTTGTACTCAAATGAAAGTCAACTCAACAAAAATGCAAGGGGCTTGGTTCGCTATTCGTCGCGGATTGGGTTGCCAACCGCGAATGAACTGTACTCACCCTAATCAAGGACGGACTAGCGAAAAAACGACATTATTTTCTTGACAGATAAATTAATTTCTGCTGCCGCGCTTTCTTAGCGACCAGGACAGAGGCGTAAAAGCAGTGTGTCTGGGATGTCTTCGTAGGACTCCAAAAAGATATCAGCGAGCGCCAGATAGCATTTGTGGTAATGCCTGGGCGGTTGATAGTTGCGCCCTCGCCGAAACCACCGATTGACTGTAACGATGTCGCATCGGCATAGCTGTGCCATCTGAGCATAAGTGACTGCCCATTTTGAGTAGAATTGCCGGGGTGTCATTTCTGGTTGGTGGTTAGCAAAAAGCTCAATTAGCCTTAATTCTCGTTCACCAAGGGGGTGGGGATTTCTCATTAAACCTCCTCGACGTAGGGCTGTAAGTCTTCCTCCCAAGCGGTAGAGACAGCTACCCAAGAAGCACTAAAGCTTGCGTTGTCGAGCCACAAGATGTAACGCCACATCCAGTGACAGCGGTGGCAGGCATAGCTGTAGAAGCGCCCAATCACCACTCCCCATTCGGGTTCGCTGCTGACTGGAACTAAGCGAACTTTGTCCCCGTACAAGAAGCGAGGTATCTGTGCGCTATCTGGGAAGCCAGAGGGCAAGCTTACTGACGAAGGAAATTCGAGGCTAATTGGACTAAAGAACACATCAGAGTTGCCGTGGCGGATGGTATTCAAATAACTGCCGATAAGCTTGCCGTTAAGGCTATTAGTTAACTGCTGGATGAGTATTGCCGCTAAAGAGTCGAGTTCTTCTGGCTCCAGGTGCAGCCACTGAGCCTCAAAATTGGCATCTTTAAAATGACTCAGCTTTTCTAGTAGGTCAGTGATGCCGAAATCATCTAGGGCTTCCTGATAGGCATGAGAGTTACGAGCCAGGTACTTTGGCAAGGGTTGATTTTTTGGCATGATTAAGGAACCTCTATGAACATTTGGGGTGAGCCGCGCTTGTATTATTTTCGCTTACACAAGCGCGGCTTATAATTCCATTTATATTATGTACATAACAAATGCAATTGATCAAATTAGAGAAATGGCAGAATTATGGCTATAATCCTCGTCAAGAAAGACGGAGCTAGTCAAATAAAAGTTATGCCAGGTGAAAAAGGCGGTGAATCCGGACGCCCTCTCAAGTGGGGTCAACGAAAGGCAAGAACGACGTTTTCCCTCACCCCTTGGGCAATAGATGAGCTTGACAAAATAGCCAAGAAGTTCAACCTGAGTAAGTCAGACCTCATTGAGCAACTAACTCGTGGTCGATTTCAACTCATTCAAAAGGAGGGTGAAGCAGCAGAAGTGATAAAAAAGCACTAAGGCGACAGATCGCCTCTTTGAACGACCAGGAAAAGAAACGTGGTGCATTCAAGGGTACAACTCTCACTGACGCTAGCACTCAAGAGATAGCCACACAGAAAGAAGTCGCAGAAGTCTTGCTGAAAGAACTAGAGAAAACAAACCTAGATGAAGACGATGACGACAGTTGACGCACACCCTAGACCGCTCGAAGCCAAGATAAAGACTGGTCTTCTGACGGGGGCTTAGCCAGGTTGTTGGCACTTCCTGACAGTTTCCGTCACTTACCCCTTGCTACCTGTATACGGTCTTGAGTTTCGTTTCTTCTGCTCCGGTTGGGAAGAGGCTTTCGGTTTAGTCTTAAATTCAAGCAGAGCTTTGAGATTATTGACATCGCCTGGTCTAAGGTTGCTGCTAATCTTGCCCTTCCTGTCCCTCGAAATAAGAGAGTAAGAGGAGTCTGGCGCTGTCACTACTAAGTCGCCGAGAGAGCTGAGAATATGATAATTCCCCTCCGGTGCGATATAGATGCGAGAGCCATTAAATTGGTCTTCACCGTAATTCTCTACAAGGGATTGAGCGTATTCTATAGCCTGTTCTTCATCCTTAATGCGCTGTTTCAGCTTCTCGTAGAGTTGAGGTTTGGTACTAATAGAATCAAGAATGTGTGCGAGTTCAAGGGAGTCTGAGAAGATTCCTTCCTCAAGTTGAGTGGGTGTTCTGGGTGATGTATCGAGTTCTGACTCCTTGGCTTGATCGAGTCTCACTCTCCAAACAGCAGTCCCATAAACCAAGCAGTTTTTAAGGATGGCTTTTTCTAGGTTGGTTTCACTCATCACTGAGTACCTAAGGTCAGCTTGAGTTAAGTTAGCTCCACTGAGATTGGTTTGCATGAGGTGGGTAGCAATCAGCGTGGCTCTTTCTAAATTAGCCTGACTCAAGTCAGCACCTTGGAGGTGGGTGCTATGAAAGTGGGCTTCGGTGAGTTCGGCATTGAGAAGTTTTGTCCCAATCATCGTGGCATTCTCAAAATTTGCCAACCTTAGTACCGCTCCGCTGAGGTCTGCCCAATTCAGCTTCGCCCTACTAAATTTAATTTCGTTGCCGCTAACTCCCTGGAGGTCAGCCTTCTCCAGATTGTAGTCGGAAAGATCAATGCAACCTTCCAAGTTTAAATCTATTCCGCTAAGTACAGGTTTGATGGCAGGATTTTCCTGTCGCCATCGATTCCAGACATCTGCCCCTCTTTTGAGTAAAGCAAGATGTTGCTTGTTTGCCGTGTAGCTGACATCTCCTAACGAAACCCATCGTTCGGCAGTCGCTTGAGTAACGACCTCTAGTTCTTTTGGATCTAAACTTTTAATCTTGTCGAGTATTTCCTCCAGTGGTGAGCTGGGCTTTGAAGTCAGACCATTTTCGATATATTCATAAAATTCCCCCAAGTCCATCTCGGCTAGCTCGGCTAGCTGAGGCCAATATTTCCTATCAGGGACGTATTTATTATGCTCCCATTGAGTCACTGACTGCTGAGTGACTGGTGGAGACAAAAGTTTTCCAAGGGCTATTTGCGTGAGTTTTCGGCGGCTGCGGATTTCCTTGATTAACCTGGGAAATTTATTCTTTTCTTTCGACTGAAGATCCATGTCACCGCTCCTTATGCCAGGTTAGTCCGCCTTATCTCAAAATTTTGTTTAACTTGGCGCATCTATCCTGCTATTATTTTCTTAGGGAAAAGCGGCACTTAACTTGTTTAAGGGACACAGTGTAAGCTTTTACTAAGTTCGGGTGAGGCAAATCCGTCTCGATTTTCCGAAAACCAGACTGAATCAAATAGTGGTTGCGGGTAGAGCCACCAACCAGACAGTACGGTAAAAGTTTTTCGCCGCCAAGCAAATCTTGACACCGTGCTGACTGTAAAAACCGAGTGGGATACCCCGCAGGTTCCATTGTACCAAGGTTTCAATCTATGCACTATAGTTTGAAGGAATCTTGGGCTAGGTTGCCTCTAACTCGCTCCACGCTGTCCTACACAAGCGTTGGAGTATTTTATGGTTGCATCGGCTAAAAAAGCTGCTCTTAGAAGAAAGTCACCCCCACTACCAGCCGACCCAGTAGGAGCGAGATTTTGTAACTTCTTCAATCATCCGTGGGATTTTCTCGTTGCCCCGGTGCCAGAGCCGGGGGAAAAGACCCAGTGGACGACAAAGAATCGCTACCCCCTTCAGCCCCGAAATCTCTGGGAAATGTACCTAGACCCAAACATGATTCTTGGGTTGCGGTTTGGTTCTGAGACTCGCTACGCACTTATAGATATCGATCACGGCAGCTCTTACCACCCCGAAAATAATTTAGAGAACTTTCAAGCCGTCCTTGGAGCCGCCGAGAAGATTGGATTATGTCGCAATATGTTCGTCCGCTCTAGTGAGAGTGGCGGGTTGCACATTTACTTCTTCTTACCAGAGCCAGTACCCACTTTTGGATTAGCTTGTGCGATGAAGTTTGCCCTGCTGGATGAAGGCTTACAACTGGGCAGTGGACAGCTAGAAATCTTCCCCAATGTAAAAGCCTACAGCGAAGAGAAATTCACTAACTACAACGGTCATCGACTCCCACTTCAATCTGATTCCTACCTGCTGGATGCAGACCTCCAACCCATAACCAACGACATTTCCCATTTCCTGAATGTGGCTTCTATGCACACAACAAAGCAGGACATGGAGAAGTTGAAAGAAGCGATCGCCGTTTCACGTCAAAAAGCCACCTTCTACAATCGGAGTGCCAGTAGCAAAAAGCACGAGTGGAAGCCGCATTTAGAAAGTCGCATCGCTCAAGGGTGGACAGGTCTTGCTCAGACAAACGATTTGCTCAAAGATATTACCTGTTACGGCATTGTGTGGAAGGGCTTAAGTAGTCCCGCTCTAATTGACTATGTTGTGGAAACGGCGATCAATGCCCCAGGCTACGCAAAGTATTGTCGCCATCAACAAGAAATCAGACACAGAGCAGCCGAGTGGGTTCATACCACCGAAAAGAACCAATTCTATACACCCTATTGCAGCATTCCCCAACGAAAAGCGACCTACTCCGAAACTTACGACGAAGTTACCAACTCAGGTGGTGCGAACAATGTAGTTCCTTTCCGTAACGCCATCAATGAGGAGCGTAGTGCCAAGGCGATGGAGCGGGTAAAAGAAGCGATCGCGCACCTCGAAGCGACAAACACCCTACCCACCACTGCCACGGCCAGAGCGCTCACCATAGCGCAAACCACAAAAGCTCTATTCGGTACTACCGTCAGCAAAACAACGTTACATAAGCCAAACTATTTACCGTTGTGGCATCCAAAATATCGCAAAGCGGGGTGTGTACTAGACGAGAAACAAAAGGTTTCAGGCGATTCAACCGAGTCAAAAAAAGCCGATGACACCGTATCAGATTTTCTTATAGAAACGCCAGAAGCCTCATCACTAGGGGATTCACAAAAAAATCCTACACCCCCCCCCTATATGAAGGTTTATGATGCACTGTCTGCCCCAGATGCCCCCCAAGGGCATCAAGGGGCAGCAGATTTTAATCCGGAACAGGGGGGGACTGGGGGGGATATTCTTGACAATTCGGCATCCTCACCCGCCTCACCAACCACACAAGAGGTGAAAGCCCCGACAGAATTCGTGGCAAAACCGAATAAGGATTTCTCCTTGGTTGGTCTTCGACTCAAGCTCACGGCTAAAGCGCGAGAAAAAGCCAAATGGCAAGCAATAGACTTGGCTGCACAAGGGCGAAATTTGTCGCCTGAACAACGCAAAGCTTTAGAAGTTCGGCTCAGTATGCAACTTTTTTGGGAGTCGGGGGAATCGGTCTTGATGGAGGAAGCAGAGCGCTGGGCAGAGGCACAGGAGGAAGAGGCACAGGAGGAAGAGGCAGCATCAAGAGACGACTTACCACATTCTGACTGGATGACCATGACCGATGACGAATACAATGCACGATTCGTCGAGAATGAGCCAGTTTTAAGTTTCAGCGATGAAGTCTTATCTGCTCCAGTTCCCGAAGTCATTCCACCCTCACAAATAGGCGATCGCGCTGAAGTATTAGTCTATGATCGCCGGAAGTTAGGGGGGGCAGTTGGCGTGGTTGTTTCCCTCAATGAAAATCAATGTCGGTTAAAGTTCGCCAACGACACTTATGGTGACTTCGCAATAGAAGACGTAGAACTTGTCCCAAATGATAGGAACTCAGAATAGACACCCTTGTCCGCTTGGTATCAAATACTCAAAGCTAAATCTTTGTTGCCCTAATGCCTAAACCAAAAAAAACCAAAAGAAAGGGAAGACCACGCCAAGACTACGAGAAAAAGCCGAGCTGCAAAGGTGTGAAATCAATGCGGGGACAGCCAGAAAGCCATGATCAAGTCAAAAAACCTGTTTCTTTCAGTATTACGCCAACGGCTCAGCTCGGATTGGCGCGGTTCAGCAAACAGCTAAACATTTCTCGAAGTGAACTTATTGAGCGAATTGGTCGCGGTCTGCTCACAATTGTTGAGCTGAAAACTGAGTCTGATTAGAGTTTCTGCTTCTTGAAGTAGAGGAAGTGAGCTACTAAATAGGAGCTAAAATTACCAATCTCCAGATTTTAAGGCATTCCCCTTTAAATTAAAGCATTTAATAAACCAATGAAACTAAGGATTTAGCAATTATTTAATAGCTCTTATTTATTGAGCTTTCTTGATTTATTTATTGAGAAATTGCTTGAAGTTCATTCTGGAATGCCTTGCAAAATAAAGGTCTGACTTTTATTTAATAAATTGCGCTTGCGAGGGCAGAATTCGTTAGCTTTTGTAGCAAGAAGCTGATTTTATAATAAATAATATCTAGAGCTTACTGAATGAGAATAATTTTCGATGGCTTGAGAAAGTATAAGCAATTACCGCTTAGTTCTTAAATAAGACCTGAAGTGAAATGAACAGTCCTTAATCAACTCAAGGAGACATTTATTATGAAAGAATCTTTGACTTGCTGGCAAGCCATTGAGCTATACGAAGAAGACGTGAGAGCTACCCATCCTCAGGAAAAAGCTGAACGAATTATCAATGAACTTCGCAGTGTTACTCTTCGATTTTTTGCCTCACAATTAGGTTTCAAAAGAACAACCCAGGGGAGAAAGATGACCTTGGCTGACTCCACCTCAGCGCAACAATTTTTGCAAACATTAGGAGTCGAGGTACTGCTTAGTGCGCCGACTACGCTACAGCAGGCTTTTGAAAATCAAAAAGCGTCCATTGCTACCCAAAATACTTATGGCAACCGTTTTAACCAGTTTTTGAGCTGGAGTAAGTCTCAAGAGTGGTGGCCTTCTCAAGGTTCCTGGAAGGCTCATGTGAAGGCTCAGTGCTGTCCAATCTTGAAAAATCCCTATGGCGATACCTCCAACACCCCACTGAGGGAGTGCCGGATGCGACAACTGAAATATCAGCTTAAACCCCAAGAGACACCTGTGGCTTTGCAAAAGGAACTGGATAAATTTTTCCAATTCCTGACCGAACCGGAGTGGCCAAGTCGAATCATTGACCCAATTGAAGACTCATCAGCCTGTGAGTACATCAAGGATATACGTCTAATGCTGGGCTGGTTCTATCGTTACCAAACGCCACCAATTGAGCTTGAGCAACTGAGCTTGTCACAATTGCTCAAGCTAGTGACGCTAGATGACTTAGAAGGTCTCACGACCAGACAACAGGAAAAAGTTTGGAAACAGCACAAGCAAACCCTTGAAACTTGGCTGTTTCGTTATTTCTCTTTCTTAAGAGAAGTCCTCTACTCGAAAAGTCCACGAACTAGACGCAATAAGCTCGGTGCGCTATGCGCCTTAGCCAAGTTTCTCTACACAGATGAGGTGGAGACTGAAGGTGATTATGAGCAGATTCCTCTAATCAAACTGCTGAACAATCACCTGGAGAAAGTGAGAAAGGAAATCGCCGAGTGGACGAAAAATCGGCAGTCGGTCTCGGATTTTGAGAAAAAGTGGCCGGATACACAGGAGGGTGAGACGGCGCTGGCGGTTGTCAGGGCAAAGATTGTGGAACCCTTGCGTATTGAATGCCGACCGAGAACCAGTCGCGGGCTATTCCGTAGGGGCTTCGTAATTGCCGAAAGTCATCAGCATTACTTAAAGTGGTCATTCCTTGCCGATCTTCCAGCCAGACGACAACAAGAGTATCGCACAGCAAGAATTGCTCTTTCCTGCCCAATTACCCGTCCGGAAGGAGTGCCACAAAATGGTTTATACCATCCCCTGCCACCTTGTGAGGTGCGTGAAAAACGTCGGGACGGAACGATTAAGGATAATTATCTTTACAAAACCTATGTCCATAAGAAAAAGCACTATCCCGAAGGGGTCTGGGTGCTGGACGTTCAGCAGTACAAAACTCGCAAAACTCACGGGGCACAATCAATTGTGATACCCAATCGCCAGTTCGCTGATGGTAGCTGCTTTTATGATTACTTGGAACGCTATTTGTACGGCTGGTTCCTGCCAGTCGGTTACAGAAACTCAAGAATTTATGATTGGTGGCAGCCAGAACTTATCGGTTGCCGGGGGCGATGGGTGACAAGTGGACGCGCTGAATTCAATCCAGGTGATGCCTGCTGTCTGCCAACGGGTAATAATGCAGCCGTGTGGTCATGGGGCTATGTGCTGGTCGCACCCAAACTTGGTACTCTTGCCGATCGGTCAGGGTTTGCTGGCTCATTTGACACTACCTCGCATCGCTTGATTGGTAAGCGAATTACGCCTCATACAATGCGCTACATCTGGGCGACTTGGGCGTATCAAGTCCAACTCAATGATGCCCAATTTCAGTCATTAGCGTATGCGATGGGGCATAAGGTTGAGACGCTACGCCAGATGTATGAGCGTTGTACTCCTGAAGAGAAGCGACGACCGATTGAAGAGGCAATCTCGGAGTTGTTGTTTGAGCCTTCTCCAGTGCCTGAGCCTCAGGTGGAAGCTAGTCCACGCTGGCAAAATTTACTGCAACAGGTACAGCAGTTAAGCCCTGTTGAGCGAGAGCAGTTCATGGCAGCGCTTTCCAAGTAGTTGGTCTATCAGTTTTGACCAATGATGAGTGTCTTTCGGGTGGGGGAGAACTTAACACCAAGTTGCGGTCAAACGTAGTACTTTCTCTTCCCCCCCATCTCCCCAACGTACAGGGCTACTATCTTTGAATGCCACTCGGTATAAGCAAACCAAGAGAGCAAGAGTTCAAAGCTACTGGGTGCCACCTCTCGACACAGGTTTTGAAACGAAGTGATGAAATCATGTCTTCAACCAGCACTCCTCAATTGGAATCTCTAGAAGGAATCGTTGAGCGGATAACCTTCCATGCCGCCGAATCCGGCTACACCGTTGCCCGCCTCAAAGTCCCCCGTACCCCAGACTTAGTAACCATCATCGGTAACTTTGCCCAAATCGAAGCCGGACAAACCTTAAAACTCTTGGGCATCTGGCGCGACCATCCCAAGTTCGGACTCCAGTTCCAAGTTTCTCAATACCAAGAAACCAAACCCGCCACCCTCACTGGCATCGAGAAGTACCTAGGCAGCGGTTTAATCAAAGGAGTCGGTCCCGTCACTGCCAAGCGCATCGTCGCCCACTTTGGTCTTGACACCCTCGACATCATCGAAAACCAGATTGAACGCCTCTTGGAAGTACCAGGAATCGCCCAAAAGCGGGTGAAAATGATTCAAAGTGCCTGGGAAAAGCAGAAAGCCATCAAAGAAGTGATGGTCTTCCTGCAAGGACATGGAGTCTCCACCACCTACGCCGTCAAGATTTTCAAGCAATATGGAGAAAAAGCGATCGCGATTGTCAGTGCCAATCCCTACCAGTTAGCCGCAGACATCTACGGCATTGGCTTTGTCACCGCCGATACCCTAGCACGGAGTTTAGGCATTGAACCCGGTTGTGAGTTCCGCTATCGAGCTGGAATTGTTCATGTTCTAGGAGAAGCCGCAGAAGAAGGACACTGCTTCTTACCTGAAGCGGAACTGGTTGACGAGTCAGTCAAACGATTAGCCATTGACGAGCATCAACCCCAAGCGAATGCGATCGCGTCTTTAATCCAAAAGATGGGAACCTTGGGAGAACTGGTACTTCAAGGCAAACCCGACCAACAACATTGCTATCAACCCGCCTTCTTCCAAACCGAACAGAACCTCGCTCAACAACTCAGGCAACTGCTGGTTCGCCCAATTACAGTTGACTTACCACGAGTCCGCAATTGGTTAGAACGTTTCCGAGCAAAAACAGGAATCGAACTGAGTGAACAACAACAGCGGGCCGTGGAGATGGCGGCATCAGAACGAGTGCTAGTCCTAACAGGAGGTCCAGGCTGCGGTAAGACCTTCACCACTCGTACAATTGTTGCGCTTTGGAAAGCGATGGGAAAGTCAATTGCTCTAGCGGCACCCACGGGAAGAGCTGCCCAACGCTTGAGTGAGATGACAGGACAACCCGCGTCTACCTTGCATCGCCTCTTGGAGTTTGAACCCAAGACGATGGGATTTAAACACGATGCTGCTAATCCCTTGAAGGTAGATGCCGTTGTGGTTGATGAAGCTTCAATGCTGGATTTGTTCTTAGCTTACTCCTTGATAAAAGCTGTGCCTCCAGAAGCTCAACTGCTATTAGTCGGAGACATTGACCAACTGCCGTCTGTTGGACCTGGGAATGTGCTACGGGACTTGATGGCGTCAAACTGTGTGCCTGTAGTTCGACTGACACAAGTGTTTCGTCAAGCGCAATCGAGTCAGATTGTCTTGAATGCTCATCAGATTAACCAAGGGAAATTTCCTCTGTTGGAATCGGTTTCCCTAACTCCACGCTCAGATTGTCTGTGGTTGGGAGCGCCGGAACCGGAATATGGGGTGCAGGGAATACAAGAGTTGCTGACTGATTTGATTCCCCAGTTGGGGTTTAATCCGATTCAAGACGTGCAGGTGTTGTGTCCGTTAACACGGGGAGTTGTGGGGACTCGTAACTTGAATCAAGTACTTCAGAACCTGCTCAATCCGGCTCGTTCGGATTCAGCGGAGGTGGTGCGAGGTGGGATAACGTTACGAGTTGGCGATCGCTTAATTCAAAGGGTGAATGATTATGAGCGGGAGGTGTTCAATGGGGATTTGGGGGTGATTGTGGCAATTGATTCAGAGGACTCAGAAGTTAGGGTTCAGTTTGACCAACGTATGGTGACTTATGATTATGCGGACTTGAACGAAGTTGATTTGGCTTGGGCAGTGACGATTCACAAGTCACAGGGGAGTGAGTATCCGGTGGTGATGTTGCCGCTTTTTCCGCAGCATTATTTGATGCTGTCTCGCAATTTGCTTTATACGGGGTTGACGAGGGCGAAGAAGTTGGCGGTGATTGTGGGACCGAAGAAGGCGGTGGCGATGGCACTGAATCAGGTGAAAGACCAAAGGCGGTATACGGGGTTGGCTGGGCGGTTAAGTGGTGCGATGTGAAGGGGGAAGACATGGCTTGCCTTTTGGTCTTTCGGTTCCTTTGTGGGGGATTAGGTTCGTAGAAAGGGAAAGGCGAACACCTGCCCCCAACTTCCGAGCCAGAGGGGTTTCAGCCCCCTTGCAGGGATTAGGTTCGTGGAAAGCTGGACGTGTGCATTCGATGCACAAGGAGACGACAAGGTTTCAGTCTCCTTGTGGGGATTAGGTTCGTGGAAAGTCGAATAGCCGTGTGCATTAAATGCACTTTAATGCGTTTCAGTCCCCTTGCGAGGATTTGGTTCGTGGAAAGTTTACAGAAATCACTTCAACGATTATCGAGCCTCAATTGTTTCAGTCCCCTTGCGGGGATTTAGTGCGTGGAAAGTCCGAGATAGACCTCGCACAACTTCACAATACGATGTTTCAGTCCCCTTGCGGGGATTTAGTGCGTGGAAAGCTTCAAGGTATTTTGGGACTGTATTTAAATAAAACGTTTCAGTCCCCTTGCGGGGATTTAGTGCGTGGAAAGCCCTTACTGAGACGAATCACTCCCAAGAAAGCAGCTCTGTGGAGTTTCAGTCCCCTTGCGGGGATTTAGTGCGTGGAAAGTAGGGATTCCTTGGCGAGGGCAATAGCCAATTTTTGTGTTTCAGTCCCCTTGCGGGGATTTAGTGCGTGGAAAGCTCCGAAGTGAGGCGAGACAGTTGGCAGTGTTCCCAGTTTCAGTCCCCTTGCGGGGATTTAGTGCGTGGAAAGGCTGAGAGCATATTACTTGAGGCTGTTAGTATCCGGTGTTTCAGTCCCCTTGCGGGGATTTAGTGCGTGGAAAGGTCAGGACAAAGAGGTTCATGGGAGTCAATATCTCACATGTTTCAGTCCCCTTGCGGGGATTTAGTGCGTGGAAAGTCTCTTCGGCGTAGATTTGCTTCAGCCATTCAATATCTAGTTTCAGTCCCCTTGCGGGGATTTAGTGCGTGGAAAGTCCTGATAATTTGAGTAAGGACTAATCAAATAATGGTTGAATCGTTTCAGTCCCCTTGCGGGGATTTAGTGCGTGGAAAGGTGATGGGTAGATGCACCCCCATCGGCAATAAGAGTTTCAGTCCCCTTGCGGGGATTTAGTGCGTGGAAAGTCCAGCAAATAGGTGATTGGCGATTAAGGGGCTAGTTTCAGTCCCCTTGCGGGGATTTAGTGCGTGGAAAGCAAACGACAAACCACGCATCCCCAACCACTGCCGGGAATTGTTTCAGTCCCCTTGCGGGGATTTAGTGCGTGGAAAGGATTGAGCTGGACAGCCCGCTCATTAAATCCTTGACCTTCAATGTTTCAGTCCCCTTGCGGGGATTTAGTGCGTGGAAAGAAATTAGCCACTTTATCGCGACTAAATTCCTTACCAATAGTTTCAGTCCCCTTGCGGGGATTTAGTGCGTGGAAAGGCTTCACGCCACTTCACCCCATAGCAACAATGCTCACGTTTCAGTCCCCTTGCGGGGATTTAGTGCGTGGAAAGGTTCATCCCGTAAGTGAGCAAGCGGCTAACTTTAATCAAAGTTTCAGTCCCCTTGCGGGGATTTAGTGCGTGGAAAGTCAAATGGTTCCATCAGTTACTCCCCTAATCGATTTGTTTCAGTCCCCTTGCGGGGATTTAGTGCGTGGAAAGCAGAATCCCCATGGCAGAATGCAGAGAAAGCGATCGGTTTCAGTCCCCTTGCGGGGATTTAGTGCGTGGAAAGAGAGTAAAGATTTTATTCTCAGGCAAAGTCTTTATTGTTTCAGTCCCCTTGCGGGGATTTAGTGCGTGGAAAGGTTCAATCTTGATTCAATAATTGCTGCAAGCCTTGTATGTTTCAGTCCCCTTGCGGGGATTTAGTGCGTGGAAAGCATCAAATCAGATGGCACTTGGTACAACTGGTTGGCGTTTCAGTCCCCTTGCGGGGATTTAGTGCGTGGAAAGCTAGCGCAGCTACGGGATGAAGGAGAAGTGATTGCTAACAAGTTTCAGTCCCCTTGCGGGGATTTAGTGCGTGGAAAGATTGTGTCTAAGACATGATCAACGCGATCGCCCACCGTTTCAGTCCCCTTGCGGGGATTTAGTGCGTGGAAAGTATTGTAGCAATGCAAGGGGAAGTCCCCACCCGATGTTTCAGTCCCCTTGCGGGGATTTAGTGCGTGGAAAGCAATCTCGGTTGGATTAAAAGACATATTTCATTTAACGTTTCAGTCCCCTTGCGGGGATTTAGTGCGTGGAAAGTCTCAATATCTCGTTAATTTCAGCTTGGTCTAAAGGTTTCAGTCCCCTTGCGGGGATTTAGTGCGTGGAAAGCCCGCCGTCTGAAACTTATACAGCGGGAGGATTCTACAGAGGCTTTTCGTAAGTCTCTTTTTTACCCTCATTTCAGCCACGCTTATTGCAAACACTTCGCATTTACTGAGCAACTGAAAATGCTCAAACTCTTCAGTTGTCAAGGTTCTAGCCTTTTTCGTGAGACCCCTCGGAAATTCACCCCCGCTTTGCCTTACGAAAATTTTCGCTTACCCAATTATAAGGTAATACGCTGAAAACCCCGTGTCTTCAGACCGGGGATGAAAGCGAGTTGCAGGATTTATCCTGCAAGAGGAAGCGTTTTGATCAACTCGCGTAAGACTTTTGCGGCAGAAATTTGTCTGGATTGAGCGTGAGAATCTAGTTGTTGTCATTCGTCTTCAGTAAGCCTTTATTGATAAACTTTTGGTCTTTTTCTCGTTGACATGGTAGTTACAACGTACTACCATTTCCGAGAACAGGTGGGGTAATCAACCTGTTAAAAAACCCTAGTACCTAAACGGTAACGCTGTACCTTGACAATTGAATCATGGGTTCTACTTTGTTGTTCTAGTCGCTCAACTTAATAGTTGAGCCGCCTGAAAGTAGGTAAAAGATTCACAGGAACTAGACAACTAGCAATTAACTCAAACAAATTTTGCAGCAATGCAACTACCGGAGGGCATCCGGGAAGTAACGCTTCAGGAGAGAACCACCTCTACTTAAAGTACCGCAAGGAGCTTTAAGCAAGTGGACTCGACGAATGAAGAATCCCCGTGTATGAAAGACCGGGGAGTGTCAAAGGATGATAGTTTGATCTTGGCGAGGCTGTTCCGAACCGTAAGTAATCGTGCGCTTCACTGCCCCCGCATCCAAGACATAAACTCGCACCGAATCCTCTTCGGGTTTAATCAGCTTCTCAATAGAGATTTGCAGCGAAGTAAACCGCATGGCATCCAGAAAGCACTCAAACACACTATACTGCATCCACTTTCCATAACCAGAAAGCAGTTTGTGCAACCGCGTGCGCCGCTTATTCCCGGCTTTCGTATCCGGTACATCGTAGATAATCAGGTAAAAGAGAGTGTTCTTCATCGTTGATAGCTCATCGTTGATAGTTCATGGTTAATGGTTCATAGCAACGAACAATGAGCAATGAACCATTAACCCGCCAAGCGCCCAATGAACTCAACGCAAGACCAAAGGCTTATAAGGGACACCCTCTTGCAGATGACGACTCAACAGCCGTGCTTGTAACTCAACCGCTCGTCGATAGGTACAGCGATACTCAAACACCGGATGCTTAATCTCGTCGTTCATCTTACGCTCAAACGCTTGGAGAAATGTCTTGCGTCCCGACTCCGACAAACGATAAGCGCCCAAACTTTCCGTAAAGTCCTCCGGCTGGAGTTCGCGATGATTCAACACCGATAGCACCAAGCTATCCGCAACTAACGGACGGAACTCCTCCATCAGGTCAAGCACCATTGAGGGCTGTCCGTGATGCACCTCATGCAGGTAGCCAATATACGGGTCTAATCCCGCCAAGTGTACCGCCGCCGTCACCTGCATCCGCAACAGTCCATAAGCAAAACTCAACAAGGAGTTAACCGGGTCAGTGGGAGGACGACGATTGCGTCGCGGGAATGACCAAGGTTCTTTCAATAGGGCATCCCAACAGGCAAAATAATCTTTAGCCGCCAGTCCTTCCACACCCCGCACTTGGTCGAGTGTAGTTTGCTCCCTCACCAGTTTTTTATGGGACTTGAGCGGATTATCCCCCACCTTATGGCGATAGAGGATGAGGTGCTGGTTGTGGATTTTGGCAGTAACGATCGCTTTGACCAACTCCAGCCGCCGTTGGGTATCGTGATACAACGCATACTGAGCCAAGCGCAGTGGGCCATTGCGAGAGTGTCCAGGTAAAGCACTACCGAGATATTTACCAAACCCAGAAAGATAGTGAATCGGCATCCCCAATTCCAAAGCATAGACCAAAGCATCTCCCGTCACCTGGGGATTACCCATCAAGACGACCTGTTCGACTGTTTGCGCTGGGACAGACCTTTTCTTCCAGGAACCATCCTCCTGCTTAAGTGCCACTGTAAACGCTTCGTAAGTCTTACTTAAAACAGCTTCAGGTTGAGTCACATAAAGTATAGACATCGCTTAACAAACCTCACGGAGTAGATGTTTCACTTCAAAGGGCAGACAAATTCCAATCAAGCTACACGCCTGACACTTCTTGGGCTTGTCGATAGGTGGAGGCATTTTTCCTTGGGCTGTGAGTATTGCTGATGCGATCGCATTTTCTGTTGCCTCACGCAGTTGAGGAGTAAACATCACCTTCTGCCGTCGTCGATTGCCGTGGTAGAAAATTTCCCCATAACTAATAGAGCAACCCAGGCGTTCTTCCAAGCACAAAGCCGCCGCACACAGTTGAAAATGGTCATTCAAGTGCTGCGCCATCTTGCCCTTTTTGTATTCCACCGGGACTAATTCACCGTCATGTTCTTCAACCGCATCAATGATGCCACTGACCAGCAAGCGATCGCTCCACACCCACTGCTGCTGATAAATGACAGTGCCTTCCTCTTGGGTGATTCCTGCTTCATCAATGTTGCGGTGGATATGGCGACCTAGGAGAATATGCTCGTTATCCTCCATTTCTCCCAACTGATATTCCAGGTAGAACCGACGCGGACAATATTCCCAAGCATTGAGATACGCAAGCGGTAAGTAGTTTTCAGTCATGGTTCATAGTTCATGGCTTTGAGCAATAAGCAATCAACAATGTGCAATGAACAATCAACGGATACGGACTTGCCCCATTCCCATGCCAGTTTTGCGTCCAACTCCAGCAAACTCAGCAAAATGAGCCAGGATAGTAGCCACCTTTGCCTGTTGAGAGTCGTTGAACCGATATCTCACCCACCCAGTTGTCCCAATTTCCGCCGTACCATTAAGGGTTAAGGTGCGAGTTTTCAGGTTGTATGCAGAGACAACACTTTGCCACTCAAGGGAGGGAAACTGTAACTCGACAGGGGCAAAGGTATTCCAGCGACGTAGCAGATTGCTGAATACCAATTCGGGTAAGGGAAAGGGTTGGATTGTTTGACTCTGCTTGAAACTGGTGGGCGAAAGAAACTCAAGCGCGATTACCTCTTGAGAAGGCACTTGACAAAGGGATTCAAAACTGCTTTTGTGCGCGATATCTACCCACTTGCCCAAGCGACAAGGAATGTCAGCCAGGAGAACCTCAGTTCCTAAAGCGTCCCTCAACCCCCATAGCAAGGGTGCTAACAGTTCTCGTTGCAGGAGGGTTATCCTCAACACTAAGCCATTAGAACCGCTTGATTGAACAGCGACAGTAAAAGGAGGGCAGTTATCTCGCTGCAATCGGGAGGCTAATGCAGCGTCAGCAGTAGCCAGCCAGTTGAAAACGAGGGCGCGAATCGCCCCTCCTAAATCTTGGGGCTGTGGTGCAGTAAACGAGAGAGCAATTTGTAGGACGTGCAGAGACTCTTTGTTAACCTCTATCCCGGTTAGTTCGTAGGACTTGCCCCGCCACTCCACAGCTTCTTTGAGGGTTAGAGACTGCCAGATGGATTCAATTAAAGCCGGATAGCACCCAGAGTTAGGAAAAACAGGCATAACCCTGGTTACTCCCCAAGCGGGGATTAATGGAATCCAAGTTGGTGCAGGTTCTAGATGTGGCAACCAATCACTCAGCGAAGTTGACGCCACACAGTTGTAAATTGAGCGCAACGCCAAACTTAATCCAGCAATTCCCGATTCAGATTCGTTGGTAGAAGTCATATCGCGCACTAGAAGCTGTTAGTTCGAGGGGTAAAAATCCCGGTTTAATCACTCGGTCTTTGTTCAGTTGAGCTTTCTCAGTGGAAAAGGGATTGATTCGGGAAAACGTGCTTTTCTCCCCCAAGTCATCCATTGGTTGAACCGTGAAACTTTGGTTGGGATTGGGTTGCCATTGGGGTTGATTTGTTTGCACAGTTAAGGAAGGCAGATATTGAAAAAAGCAGCCACGTTTGCCAAAGTAGTTAATCTGGGCAAACAATCGTTCCAACTCTTGACAGTGATGAGTGAGTCCACAGCAAATTTGTAAAGTTCCCTCCAGATACACCCACTCCCGAAACACGAAGCCATCCTGCATTGGCACCGTGGGTCTACTTTTATCCGCTTTATCAGCCGTTTGGTCGTAGTAACGGAGTTTGTAGCCGTTGCGATTCACGACTAAACGTTCTGGAGGCTGGATATAGATTTGCAAGTCGCGAATCCAAGTAAATTGCTGGTCAATCCAGGTTTCAAAGTCAGTACGATGCAAGTATCCTTGACCTTCCAGCAAGACTTTCAACAGTGCCATTTTGATAGCATAGGGAGTTGGTACCAAGTTTGTTCGTGCTGCCATACTGGTGGCATCCGAGCGCTTGAGGGAAAATAGACTCACTGGCTGATAACTGACATTGAGCCACATAGAAGGTCGAGTATCAGAATCAGTTTCCTTCGAGGTGACGTTTGATTTACTCGATCGCTTCGGCATCGTCACTCTCCCAAGGTTGCGATCGCTCAATCAATACCTGAATCTGTTGGGCAAATTCTGCCATTGTCTCGAATGGGAACAACTGAACCGTCCCGTCACCATTGAGACTATTTAAAGTATTTGCAAGACTCTCAATTTGACGGCTGTAACTCTCCTCCAAAGGACTCACCATCGGTGCGGGACAGCGGCGGGTACTAACTGTAATTACTCCTTCAAAGAAATCGGGATGAGGTAGATGAGTATTCCGCTTTGCACCATTGGGTTGCAAGTAGGTGTAGAGTACGCTCTTAAGCAACGCATCTAAACGCTGTTTCCGTTGGGTTGGCGCGATCGCATAATCAAAACTGTGGGGATTGTAGCCAATGCGAAAGGCTTCTAAATGAGCAACGGTGGCATATAAACCCGAACTAACTTGTACATTGTAAGGCGTTGGGTTATCAACGCCGTACTTGGCATGGAAGTAGCTTTGAGTTTTCACCAATGTCGGTAAACCAACAATTGCCCCAAACTCAATCACCGACTCCCGCTTTAACGTCTGCCCCTTCTTTTCTGTCACCATAAAGCCTTCTAAATCGCTGATGGCACAACGCTGGAGGACTTGAGCGGTTTTAGCAGATAAATCAGCCGCTTTATCGGTAAAAATTGGCAATTCATTGTCCAAATCGTAGCCGATTCGGTCAGGGTTAAATCGCTTTCCTCCTTCAGACACAGGTAAATCCATTTCCAGAGAAATGCGGTGTAGGTGTTCGGCTTGAATGTGCTTGAGCATATCGCCGGATATTCCATTGACGTACTCCGGTTCATTCATGCCTTTCTGGATAATGTAATAACGCCGAGTCAGCGATTGATTTCCCTCGTTTCCTTCATTATTCAGGGCGTGTAACTGCCAGGATAATTTGCCACTAATGGAAACGGAATAAACCTTAAAATTGTCCTTATTCATCTTCAAAATCTCCTACTAATGATTCTTCAACTGGACTCAATTCTGCTTCCCCTGCCTCCCCTACTTTCCCAGCTTTCCCAGCTTCTCCTGCCTCTTTTGTCCACTTTGCATAGCCATAGGCAATCAGCAGATTAGCAACCAAAACGGTATCGAACTCTTCGACCAATTCAATCAATCGGTCTAAATCCTCCTTCGTTGGCCACACCCGCATGAGACGCTTTTTATCTTTCTGAAGCTGTTCGGATAGGCGTAGGTTTTCGTGTTCGTACTTGGCAAGAAAATCAGTGACAGCACTAATAAAATCTTTTTTTGAACCCGACTGACTGCTTAATTGTTGGGCTAGTCCGTAGTTACGCTGCCAATCTAATTCGATAAGTCCTTTCTTGGTTTGGACTTTACCAGCAAAAACGGTTGCCTGATTAATCGCTTTGGCGATGCGGAGAAAACTGGGGTCTTTAGTAATTTGAGTAAAGGATTGCTCTTTTTTTGTCATAAGATTGAGTCCGGAAACAGAAAATAAACGGGGAGGTCTAGCTTTTGTGTCGGCTAAACGTTTGAGGACATACTCGGCATAGCTAACTTGAAAGGGGAAAAACTTGCGGAGATTGTTTCCCGTGATAAAGTCTCGATAAGCGGCTAAGAGTTCGCTATGATTCTCCTCGGTAGAAAGAGAACTAATAACGGCTAGGTGTTCGTTTAAGACAAGGTGATAGTCAATTAATTCACTAGAGTTAGATGGACTTATCCAACCTGGAAGTCCTAGCGTAAAGACTTCTTTAACACCGTAAACCTGTCCTTTTTGTCCGAAATGAGTGCCTATAAAGCGGCTGACAAAGTGATTGACACTTTCCCAAATATCAAATTCGTCTTCAGCTTGTGCAGAGGCTGGCGCTTGATGATAGTTCAGCAGGGACTGGCAAAAGCGCAGGACTAATTCGGCATCAAATCGGGCGATTCCATGACCTCCTCCAGGTGGATTATATTGTCGGAGGTGATTGAGTACTTCGCGGTATTTCGTTAAAGAAATATCTTTGGGTTCAAGCGTGGTGACTCGCCAGTCGAAAGTGCGATCGCTAATTTTGACTCGTTCAGAAATGCCGAAGCTAAATACTCCATTGGCAATTAGCCATAGACTCAGCCAATCTACCTTTTGAGCATCAAATTTGTTTCCATCTGCCTTCACCCGATTGATGCCTTGGACGGCGGTGGGAAGATAAACTTTGACGGCACTTGCTTGCAGCGGTAATTTACATCCAGTGGCAGCGAAAAATAGTTCAGTGACTTGTTCGCTTTGGGCGTTGAAAGTCGAGTGATTGTCTTGACTAAAGGCTTGGAGGATAGAGACAATTAAGGCTCCATAATGGTCTTGAAGTTCCCAGCTTTGTAACCACAATTCATTATGGTTTTTGTCATGGCGCATGGAGGTTAAAATTGCGCCATTCTGGGTGCTGGGATGAGGTGGCTTAGGAGTCTCTTCTCCGGTTTCTCTTTTTCCAGAATTTTGATAGAGATACTCCCGGTAAAGTTTGCGAATTTCTCCCTGTTGGACAACATCAAAGATTGGGGTTTCAGGAGGAAGTTTAGTGCGATCTGTTTTTTGACCGCAGACTGGGGGAAAGGGGTTAGTATAGGGAAGTTTGGCAATCGGTTCCAGGTTGATTGGCTTTTTGAATTGGATGCGGTAGTGCGTTCCTTCATCGCTAAGCTGTATGGATGTAGTTTGTTGGGTTTGGGTTAGGGCATATTCTGCCAGGAGTGCTAACCCAAGCATGAGAAATGTATCGGCGTAAGAGCCGAATTTTTTGCCTACAAACAGGCTCGAAATCATCGCGTCGCTGCTCTATGTAATGGAGATTTATTTTGTAAACAGCATTCTACTCCCCCTTGGAAGAGGGGTTTATGTTATTCACAACGTCTACAACATAAGCTGGCAAATAATTTTTTCTTTGTAGATAGTTTCTACAACGTTGAAATTCAACCTTACACTCATTAATCCTTACATCCCGATCTAAAAAAGCCCTGGCGGTTGACCAGGGCTTTTTTGTTGGGGCGATTTTTACTCAAACCATTGATTGACAGCTTTCAGAAATGCTGAACAGCCATACCCACAGTTCGGTATGGTTATTGCTCTATGTATAGCCTTTAGCTTGAATAGATAGATTTCTACGAATTTTGCCTAGAAGAACACAGCAAGTTCCTCAGTTCTTCTGGAATCTCCTCAAAATGCTCCAACAGAAAATCCATCAGGGCAAGATGACGTAAATCATTAGCCGTAGGATAGCGACGGGTGCAACCCCTACTAAACCAGCGCCCAACAGTACCCTTTGAGCGTGAGCAGATTAAAGCGATTACTTCTTGGGTTACATCCCACTTTGCGTAGAACTGCTGGGGTGTCATCCCAAACTGGCAGTGAGCATAAAGCTGAATCAGATTCTGCTCTCGTTGAGTAATCGAGCGTGGATTCATGATACTTCCTCCTCAGCTAAAGGCTCCAAATTCTGTTCCCAAGCTGCATCGGCAACTCCTCAACCGATTAGCGTAGGTTGGCTGAACTTGTCTAAGATTATCGCTGTTTCGCAGTTTCGGACAAACTAGTTACCGCGAAGCTAGGAATAGCCAGTGTGCGAGAATTACAGAAAAAGCGAAACAGTGATGGGGTATGGGTAAAAAATCGCCAGATATGGCGGAAATCAATGGTTACATTCCCAAGGAGTTGAAGCGAAAATTCAAGACAGTCTGCGCTGCGGCAGATAGGTCAATGTCTGATGTCTTGATTGAGTTGATAGAGGGCTGGATAGAGGAACAAGAGGCACAAAATAACCCCCCTGCTAAAAAAGGCAAGGGGATAGAGGATGACAGTGACGATTAACTATCTATGAGATTAAAGAAATCAAAGAACGCTGCTGAAGAAGAATTGGTGATGCTCATAGCTCATAAATGAAGGTTACGAATTGTTGATTTCATGAACGGAGATTACCAAGATAAATTGGACAATGGAACTATTGATTGTTTCATTTTGTTTTGAAAATAACAAACAAGGCTCACTTAATGAAGTAGCCTCTGTACGAGGAGGACTTTGAATTTCTGAGGGAACTCCAAGAGAACCTGGCTAGCGCAGCATAACGTCGCCACCGCTTTTCAAAGGTGTGAGACGGGTATTTTGAGAGGTGATTGCTTCTCGTACTCTTCAGCTTTGGGAAGTGGACTTGGGGAGATAGTGTAAGGCTTTGGACAATCAGTACATTGTCGAGTAAATAAAACATCTTCCAAGTTGAGCCGTAGCAGCCAGGAATTTTGGATGGCTTACCAGTCTTAAGTTCATACAAAAACCTGGACTTAGATAATGGCGCTTCTTTCCTTCAATGCCTCTAACATTTCTTCACTCAGCCCTGTTACCCCTGTTAATTGCAAACCCCGGTAATTCTTACTCGTAACAAAAGTTTTAATTAACATTCCGTCATCCAAATTCCACATTCTCACCGTACAGTCTCTACTTCCCGTAACCAGATATTTACTATCTTGAGAGAAAGTAAGGCTTTCGATGTCTGCAAGATGTTTATGACTTCTCCAAAGTTCTTGGTCTTTGACTCTATCCCAAACTAATATATAATCCTTACCAACAAAGGCTATCACATGCCTATTGGGACTTAATTCGGCAAATAACGATTTCCCTAGGTCTACAGGAAAGCTATTTGACTGCCATATTAAATCCAAATTTTCGATATTATAAATTTGATAAACGTTTTTCTTTACTTTGTAGTTCCAACCTCCTAAAAGTAAATGAGAATCTTTATCTGTACTTATACTGAAATCTATAAATTTTGCTTGGTTAGTAAAGAATTTGGGCAGCTTAAGTTTTTTTATATGCTGGTTCTCCTCAAAACTCCATAAATCTACTCTATGGTTATAGTCTAAGGTTATCCAAGCATTTGCTCTATAACAGTATTCAATTTTTGCAAATCCTCTATTGTGTTCATAGTGATCAATCAATTCTCCATCAGATAATCTGTAGACACGAAGGCTGTTATCTATCTCATTACCTCCACTTACTGTAATTACATGATGGCTATCTCTATCGAAAGTAATATCTGCCACACAATCTTCATGATCGTGAATCTTAAGAATTAGCTCAGAAGTCGCTATGTTATATACAACAACATCCCCCATATTATCTCCAATGGAAATTAGTTTGTTGTCAAAGGAAATAGCAAGACATGCAATCCAAGCCATATCTTTTATAATTGTTTCCTCGCTACCGTCCTCAAGAAACCATAGTTTAACAGAACCTTCAATTCCACCAGCAACTAAAAATTTTCCATCAGGACTTAGAGCAATCATTTCATAAAAGTGACGTTCTGAAAGAAAACCTACAGAATTGTCAAGTGAGGCATAAGCTAAATTAGCATTAACAAGCGCAACTTCTGCAAACTCCACGTTTTGAAGACAAGCGCCTTCAAGATTAGTTTCAGACAAATCAGTAGCTTTGCAGTATTTCCTAAGAGATGGAAGCCAATGTTTTTCAGCAAAATCAGCATGGCACAGATTTGTGTGAGCAAGATTACGACCTTTGAGAGCCAGTGGGTTACGACAAACGAGCAGGGTGGCAACGTTTCCACCAACAAAACTTACTTCTTCCGTAGTTTTACCTCTTGTTGCCTCGATGAGAGTTAATAGTTGCGCCTCAACTTCTTTCTCGTCTAAGACAAACATAGTCTGAATCAAATCCAGTATGGCTGTAGTTAGTGGCTTTCTGCCTAAAGTATCTGTCAGTGCATCTACCTCTTCACCTACAAACTTTCCTAAAGCTGGTTTGGGTTTGATAGCATTATGTTTATCTACTTCACGCCGAAAATAGGAAGACCATCTATAGTCCTGAGGAGGAGCAGATGCATCTAAGTATGATGGCAGTTGTCCTTGAGCTAGTTCCGTGAAATCTGGGGCTAAAATACCTAACTCAGCAGCAAACTTATAGGCAACAAAGAATTCTAAAAATGAACGGTGGGCTGGAGTGTAGTCGCCATCATCATTACGGATGAGTAGAGTCTGACCTAGCATGTCATAACGCCAGTGGTCTAGATCCTTTTGCTCTTGCACGGCATGACCAAATAGACGACGCAGATGATCGGGAAATTGCCGATAGTTGAGGCTCATTTGGTCAGTAGATAGCATTTCCCACGATAGTTCACATAGGAAGTAAAGCTTATCGGCTAGTGAAGTAAATGTTCGCTCTGCTTTGATATCCCGCTCCATCTTGTGTCGCACTGCATAGAGATAGATACGTGATATATCTACTGGCTTTCCTGCTTCAATATCTGGTAGTGCTTCCAGAATTAACTCGGTCATCACTGGGCGACGGGCTAAATTTAAGAGTTGGGGATTGCCCATCACTTGTTCTACCGTGGCAGGTTCAGCTCGGAAGGATATCACCTTGCGGATCTGGTCATCATTGAAATACTCCAGTTTCAGCACCTCAAACTGGGGCGGTTCACCAGTCAAGTTAGTAATGGATGCTTTCAATTCCGCATTAAGCAGGGCACGACCTTCTTGGGCTTCTGGAAAGTGTTCAGTACGACAGGTAAGAATTGCCTTAGACCCAGGCACGACGACTTTGGCTAACTCCCAAAAGTTATCAATCATCTTTTGCCGATCTATCTTATCTGCCATCTCGTCAAAGCCGTCGAAGATAAGCAGTAGCTTACCCATGCGGTTGAGTTGATCAAAGACAGAGCTATTGAGACGAATGTTGTGTTTATTGAAGAAGAATCCAGCAAGGACACTTTCGACATTGAGCGCCTTAGCATAGTCACGTAAAGGGATGACTAATGGCAGGCGAGGTCTTTCAACACCTCGTTTTTTTGCCTGAAGGTATTTTTGTAGCGTAATCCAGGCATAGTGCAACACGAACCAAGTTTTACCCGTGCCAAATTCTCCCAGAACAGAAATATGCTCCTTAGCTGGATCAGCTAGCCAACGGTCAATATAACCCTCAATCCAGCCTTCACTTTCGTCATAGCGACTCTCCTCTATTTTTTCCTTGGTGGTTGGATCAAATTCTTCTTTAGTGCAAGCTAGAGGAACATACATTGTGTCGATGCCCTTGCGTTTGACTTCAGCTTCTAGCCAATTGATATAGGGGCTAAAGTCAGCCTTCTCATCTAGTAGTTCATCGAAGGTGTAACAAGCGAGGTTCTGGTTTTCCTCCTTTTCAACCTCGTTACGAGCAGCACGGCTAATTCGACGAACTGCCACGAGACATCCCTGGTCAGTTCTTTGCTCGTTCACTGCTTGGCGCAGGGCTACAACGTCGCTGATTTTTGCTTCACCCTGAATGCCACGCACTAGAATGCGCTCCAGTCGCCGCCATGCAGGGATATTGATAATCCACTCAAAATAACTGTCTTCCCAAATCTCGTGTTTCTCGAAACTGTAGCCTACAGTCTCAAACCAAGTCCTCATTTGCTGAGCTAGGTTCCAACCAATAGAGTTTTTACCTTGCTTTAGGGGTTGAGTACTGTCCTGTTTTTTCTCCTCTAGCTCAGGTTCTATGTCTCTAGGTAAATCAGCAACCTCTTTCCATTCTAGATTGAGCTTAAAGCAGATTTCCTTGAAAACATTGTGGTCAACTGCTTTACCTGAGAGGAATTTCCCTATTGGCTGGCGAGTACTCAAGTCCACCTCGCTTGCCAAGTTTGCTTGTGTAAATCCCGTACTAGCAAAAGCTCTTTTGATTTTTTCCAGTTTCTCTGGAGATACTCGGAGTGATTTCCTAGCCATACCTTGACCCTACAGTCTGTATTTACCATAGCCTTTCAGACTGTGAAAGTCATACCTAACGAATACGCCAAATCACTCTTTACCGAATACCCAAAATCACTCTTCTCCAAAACCTTACCCAGACTTAATCTGAGACACGCGCTAGCGAAGCTTATAGATGTAGTCAATAACATAAAGGATTAAACAGTCATGGCAGACAAAGCCACCCCTGTCAAAAACCAGAAGACTCATCGCAAGCCAGAAGTGAACATTACACGTGCGTTCCAGCAAGTGTTTTTCACTACCGTGAGCTTAACGCTGCTCTCCGGGGGAACATCACTCTGGCTTTCCTTCCAAGAACACCTATCCCCACAGCAAATCAGAGTCTTTGAAAGCTGCTCAGCAACTTGGCAAATGGGGATAGGAGCGGTTTTCGGACTGCTGGGAAGTAAAGCAACACACCTCTTTCATCAAGAAGAAGACGAATAACACGAATAACCCTTAGACTTACATCTGCCTAAAAGAGAGCGGGAGAGGGAGAGAAAAAAGATTTTTATCCCTTGCTGTGAGTAGCAGCTTATGGGTGTCTTGCACTAACCCCATGCACCCACTCCCGTTTCCTTTCTTCTGCATTTATTTCGGTAAGTTGTCAGCTAGCTTCAGTAGGCATGGCGGAACTTAGTTTTGGATGCCGTTGGCACGACCAAACAGCGTGTTATCTCTCGCGGGACGTAATTCAACGTAGCTGGAACAATGGTTTTACGTTGTTTTCATTTTCTACAGCGTGTTGATTTAAAACTGTAACTATTATCCTTCACTCGACACAAGAAAGCCCTGGTTATTGCCAGGGCTTTGCTGTAAGGTGCGACGTTGATTTAAAACTGTAACTATTATCCTTCACTCGACACAAGAAAGCCCTGGTTATTGCCAGGGCTTTGCTGTAAGGTGCGACTCTTACTCAAACCTGTGACTGTCTTGACTGTGCGCTGTCCACCAGCCGCCGCAACAAGAAAAGCGTGTTGCAACGGGCAAGCATCAATGTTAGGGAAGCAAAGCAAGCAGATTTAAGTTTTAGGTGGATTGTTGCAAGCGTCTAATTTTAAAATAGCAAACTCAGCTTCTTTTAGAGATTGCTGTACAACGGATGGTAAGCTATGGATAAAATCGTCATAATCCGCATTATTTCTTCTTCTACGCAGACGAAACAAGTATTCACCTATTTGAAATAATTCTCTCTCTTCTTTGTTTTTTCTACTTCTAAGGTCTTCTATTACGTACTCATGGACATTAAAGTGTTTAGTAGAATATTTGTCGCGTTGCAGTCTTGGATCTTGCTCTATATCCCGTAAATAAATTCTGGCTTTACAGAAAGCTGCATAGTAAGCTCTGCTAATTGAGGAGCGAAGTTTAGCTTCATTTGATTCGCTACTGTTACTACTAGCTAACTCTTGAGCTAGGTCTAAGTACTTACTCCAATTAAAACACATTCCAGAATTCATTCAAATTCCACACCTAAAGAGAGTTGATTACCAGCCGGATTAGACATAGCAGCATCCAGCCACCAATTTTCATCTAACAAATTCAATTTATTAAATGCTTCATTTGCACTTTCCTTCGTGAAAATAGAAATAACAAGCTTTTGCCATGAAGAAGATTCTGTATCAGAAATAACTTCTAGAATCAGCTTTTCACAAAGAAAATATTTTTTTATTTCTAAATGAGCTTCAAATAGCAAAGGCAAAATGTCTGGATATTGGCTGATAAATCTAAGTATATCAAGTGGCTCTTTTAATTCATAAATCCTACTAAGTCTAGCTAGAATATTCTTCCTAGAACTTCTCGAAATTCCTGTCTTGCTCTTTAAGCTTTGAAGTTTTTCTAAAGTACTGTGTTTTTCTCCTTTATTCGCTTGCTTGTCACTATAGGTAACGTAAATGGTATTTTGGGATATCTCATTCTGTAAATACGAGTAATAAATATATTGTTTTTTTGCATAAGGTGTTTCAGATGGAACATTCTTGAAAGAAATATTTTTCAATTTATTCCAAGTAGAACTGTTAACTTCAGTCTTTTCCAGCTTCTTCAATAATTCTTTGTCTCGGCTCATAGCTGTTGACATTTATTCATCTCCTTCTTCTAGGTCACCTAGCATATCCAAGAAAGGAACTTCTGTTTTTTTCAGCATTGCCTTTATAGCTTCTGCTTTTAGGTTAGCTCTTTCTAGCTGTTCAAGTAATTGAAATATATCTAATTGATCTAAAGCTACAAAAAATTCTTTCATGCCTTCTATGTCTCGGTACTCTATCTTCATCATGTGAACTATAGCTGCTGCCGCTATACCTTCGTTTGGATTTGGTTTAAATACAGGTCGAATTTCAGTTAAAATAAGGGAATTCGTAAACACACGCTCATGGTCGCGTACTACGCGAACCGCTTTTGATGTAACATTAAGAACACTATCAACTTCTAGAAAATTAGTTAATTGCTTATCGAAACGTTTCTTTTCCTCATCAGAAAAGCTTGAAAATTCCTCGTCGTCAGCTATACTTAAACTAATCCCGCTCACAATCTCTTCAATCGAGTCTTCAGAGTGGTCAATCTGAGAAGATAAAGACAATAAAAATCTTATTATTTCAGTTAGATCCTTAATCTCAATACTTTTAACGTAGGAAGCTACTGAGAACACTAAATCACTAGTGTAAAGTGATGGAGACGCACACTTCAAAGCATCTAGCAGTTCATCAACTGCTTCATCATTAAGGTTTATGAGCTTCTTTATTCCAGGGCGATACTCTTCAGAAACTCTTAAGTTTTCCATGTTTTTATTAGTTTAGATCTCATGACATAAAATGGAGTGAAATATACTCTATAAGGTAAAAATATTAATCTTAGAAAGTCTCACATAAAGCTAGCACGTATACTTGCCTCTTTACATCCGTATATAAGCTTAGGTATTAAATAGAGACTTATTTAATAACTGGATTTTATGAAACTTTTCGAGGTACAGATGTACTATTGCAAAATAATCCTATAGAAGGATTAAACAGCACCTTACAGACGCCTGTGGAACCATTACGGTTCTTGTCTACAGCCACCTCCATCACTCCTTTATCTGGCGTGCCTGGATTATAATATTCGTCTCTATAGAGAAGAAGAATCACATCAGCATCTTGCTCAATATCCCCACTATCTTTGATGTCTGCCATCGTTGGGCGCTTGTTGGTCTGCCCCTCCACACCTCGGTTGATTTGAGCCAGACACACAAATGGGATATCGAACTCTTTTGCCATGTCCTTGAATGCACCAGAGAACGAGCCAATTACCTGCGCTCGATTACCTGCTGCTCGGTTCCCTAACTTCTGGATGTAGTCGAGTACCACTAATCCCAACTGACCCCGATCTGACTGAATTCTTCGCAGTACAGACCGCATTCTGGAGGGAGTCTGAGCGCTTGCTGGAGTGTCATCAATGATGATGGGCTGTTCCGATATAGTTCTCACTGCCTTGCTTAGCACTTCCCACTCGCTCTTGTAGATTTTGTTCTGAATCAACCTAGAAGAGTCAATTTTTGAGTGCATCGCAAGGAATCTTTTCGTTAGCTGCGATTTACTCATCTCGGCACTAAAGAACACGACGGGCAATCCATCCAGGGCTAGGTGATTAGCCAGATGACATGCCAACCAGGTCTTACCCATTGATGCTCTAGCCGCAATCACAATCAAGTCTTGTCGAATCAATCCACCTGTCAGCCCATCTAGGTCGAGCAGACCAGTGGAGATTCCTGAAGTCTCTCCTCCCTCAAGTTGGTGGAAGGCAGTAATCAGGCAATCACCAATCGACTCTGGCTCGAATCGGTCGGCTTGGTACTTGGTCGCGTCAAAGATTTTCTGCTCTGAGTGTTCTAAGACTGTCTCCAGTTCGGTGCTGGTATCTTCTGCCAGGATAATGACTTCGTTCGCCGCTACCACTAGTTGGCGTCGCTGGTACTTTTCGAGGATTAGTTCGGCATAACGGTCAATATTAACGGCTGATACAGTACGCTCAACCAGTTGGGCTAATTTGGACTGACCGCCAATCTTCTCCAATAGTTCGTGGTCGTACAGCCAGGTGGTTACTGACATTAGATCGACCAGCTTGTTCTTGCTGTGAAGCACCAAAGCCGCTTGATAAATACGCTGGTGAGCGGTGATGTAAAACGCGCTTGGAGGCAGGATATTAGCCACAATGCTGATGGCACTTGGGTCGAGCAAGATGCCACCTAGCACCCCTTCTTCAGCGTCTATATTCTGGAGTACTACGTCACTCATCAGTCCCTCCAAGGAGGTGTTTGAGTTGGTCTAGTGGCACCAGTTCTTCGTCGGGTTTTGGTGAGGCAGTATAGATTTCTGGCTGGCGTTGAGGAAGTTGTTGTGGAGAGTCTTCTTTCGTCCATCTCTCAGTAATTGCTCGAACCAGGAACCCACTGGCATTTTTAACATTGCCACTGCCCATTGCTTCCTCAAGGGCTGATAGGGCATTCAAGACAGTTTCTTCGTCAGCCGCCTTGATTTTGCGCGTTAGAGTACTATTGAGCTTGATTCCCAGTCGGTCTAGCTCGTCCTTGATTCGGTCAGTGATACCTCTGGTTTTGCCCTTGTCGATGGGCGTGACCTTGGGATTGTCTTCAGGAATAGGGGCAGGCTCAACCTTCAAACGCTCCTCAAGGTCTTTGATTCGCTTGCTCTGGCGTTCGCACAATGCCTCCAGTTCAGTCAGCCGATAGACCCGACCCGCTAACCCTTCGTTGATTTTGCGTAAATCTGTTAGCTCCTTCTCTAACTGCTGAATGCGACCTTTGAGCCGACTGACGATAACCTGATGCGACTTTACCGAGGCTGGCTCTGGTTGCCTCGGTCTAGGGATGACCGACTGCTGGTTGCGAATCTCCGCAATCCGAACCTTCAGCTCTGGGTACTTATAGAGGTAACTGACACTAACATTAGCCTCTTGGGCGATGGTTTGAAAGTTAATCTTCTTGCCCTGCTTGCTCATGCGTTCCAATGCTTGATTGACCTTGGCAAGTGCCTGCTCTTTCCGCTCCGCCTGCACTCTAGTTAAGTTATCAATTCTGGCTTGTTTAGCATCTGCGATAGTACTCATGTAACAGCCTCCTCAAAACTTGCGATGACCACATCTAAGCTATCTGCCTGTTGTTTGAACTGGTCAACTCTTGCGGTTTCCCCGTTTTGTTCTGCTCTAGCCTGCTTTTCACGGAGTTGCTTACGAACTCTCATGTAATCAGGTAATAGTTCGCGACGAGCAACGAAACTAGGGCATGTGTAACAAGCCTTCCAGTGTGGGCAGTCATGGTTCAAAGGCAGTCCACAGTAACCATAAATGGGTGTATTTGTCTGGTCGTCAGGAATGGCTAGAGTATGTGCCTTAGGGTTCTTCTGGAGGGTTTCTGGCAGGTCTTTAGGATTGACAGGTTCGCCTTTGATATTGACCAAAGATGCCTGAATCTTGGCTGTTTCCTTTCTTAGCGTGTGGTCTTTGACATGGACATATTTCTGCGTTACCTTCAAGCCTTTATGTCCTGCCCACTTGCTAATCAAAGCAAACTCATGCCCAGTTTCAAACAAGTAAGTTAACCTGGTATCCCTTAACTGATGGGTCTTAAAATGCCATAACTCATTATTTTCATCTCTAATATTCTCAGATTTAATTAAGCAATTAATACAAATACTGAGTAAGTCATGGCTTGCTACTCTTGATACAGGTTCAAGATTTCGTTGGTCTATATTTTTTTTTGAGACATTAATATAGTCACAGAATAGATAATTAAAATTGTTATTAAACTGCTGCTTTATATATTCCTGTTGTTGTTGGATTATTTCTGCTCCATGTCTCGTGATTGGTAGTATGTGATAGTCTTTATTCTTTTTTCTCCAAAAAGTAATTATCCATTGCCCTCGACTATCTTGTTTAAGACAATCTAGACTACAAAGCTGTAATTCACTAACTCTCATGGCACAGAAAAAACCAACCATCCACATCCGAGCTATAGGGTCTGGAAGTTTGTATAAATTCTCTTCTATATGCTCTAGCACACATATAGGAATGTCATTTGGTATTCCTCGTTTGTAATTGGGATAATCTTCTAGACGGATTAGATTTTCAGAAACCGTAAACCATCTCTGTTGATTCCCTGTATCAAAAAAGTACCGTAGAAATGATAACTTGTTGACTATAGTTCTATTACTTGATTGTTGGGATGCAATAAAGTCCAAAACAATCTGCCTACTAATTTTATCTATACTATTAATTTTTTTGTTCTCTAAATATAAGGAGAACTCACGAAGTAATCCCAGTCTTTTACGAACCGAGCCGAAGGTAGAGCCAGATATAATTTCTTGTTTAATATATTTTTTAACAAGTATTTTAAACCATTCCATTTGTACTGTAGTGAAGTCCAAACGTATTGTTATTTCTGTCTCATCTAAAGAGGAAATTAGACTTCTAGTATCCCAAACATCATCTTCAAAACAGAAAGGTTTAACTTCTTTCTCTCTTGAGTCTTTGAATGAACAATACTCTACTATAGTTTTCAGGCAATCCCAGCACTGATATCTTTTTTTCTCACCTTGACACCCAGATTTATGAATTTCTCTAGATTCACAATGTGGACAAACGAAACCCCTTGTTTCCTTTTTAGCTATATCTATTGTGTAATGTGATAAAACAAATTTATGGCAGTCTATACATTTGTATTGCTGCCGTCCAAATCGAATATTGCTATTGTAAATTGCTGTAGAGTCACAAAACGGACAAATAAAATCACCCATTAGCATTCTCCAAAGATTTAATTATATTAATTAGCTTCGCCTCATCCTGCTCAATTTCTTTTAGTTGTCGGATATATCCCAAGCGTTCACTTTCTTCTTTTAATTTTTGATTCCGTTCTAGATGCTGTGTCAGTGTTGGTAAATCATCTTCATCTAATCGAAAATGCTGACAATCCATACAGGCGTTGGCATGAGGACATGGCTTTAATAACTGAGGTCTGGCGCAGAAACCCATAGCTAATGCTTTGGGTTGCATCTTACTCCGTAACCACCGCAATTCAATATCGTTCTCTATCTCTGGATTACTAATACTGACTTCTAAACCAGTCACATCTACTATCTTTTTACGCTTGTGTAATCCCTCAATTTCTTTCTTAAAAGTTGATGGAAGAATATGAGCATAGTGCTGCATCATATCCGGACTATGATGCCTTAAGTACCGTTGGATAATGTATTGTCTAACTCCTTCATTAGTCATTTTAGTAGCTACTGTTCTACGAAATTGGTGAGAAGTAAACTTCCATAGTTTTCCTGATTCATCACAGATATTACAACTTTCTGCCCACTGATTTAGATAAATATTAAATTGCTGTAATAACATAACTTTTGATTTAGCTTTGAAAAATTTAAAGCCATTTGATTCGTAAGTATTGGCACAAAATAAATACTCGAAATCTTCCCCCAAATGTGTTCTGATATAAGTTTGTTGTTCTTTAATGATTTCTGCTAGTTCTGGAACTATTGGTAGAACATCATGTCTTTCTTTAAATTTCCAGTTAGTAAAATGAATTTCCCAATCTCCACTCATCCGCTGTTTCAGGCAGTCGAAACGCATTTGAAGTAACTCACTGCCTCGCAATCCTAATGCACGCAGCAAAAGTACCATTCTTTGTAAGGGTTTTGCTAATAAATATAAATATATATCTATTTGGCTTGAAACTTCATTAGGGATGTAATTTATTTTGTTATTTTTAGGTTTAGCATCACCAAGTCTACCTCTAAACCAATAAGTTGATATTTGAAACCAATTGTTGGAATTACCTAATTCAAAAAAAATTTTTATATGGCTTAATCGGTGCTTCTGAGTTTTCTCGCTTAGAGAATGCATATTACCTAAATACGAAGACAATACTTCATCTGTGATGTCTGTAAAGTAGTAAACACATTGAGTTTCCAAGAATCTAGAAAAATGCTGTATTGCTTTAATATATTCTCGCAATGTACCAAATGATTTACCCTGATAGCGTCTATACAGAATGTAGTATTTAGTTATATCTTTTAGCCAATTTTGGCGAATGTTTCCAAAATAAATACTTTTTACGCCTTCGTGTTGATTGAGCCTCATCCCTAAGTCTTCTTCCCCATACCATCTATCCTTTTGCATTAAAGACTTTTCAGTCTCTTTTCTTTCAGTTTTAAGGGAGATATTACTGGTAATAATAGTGTGTTGTTCTTCATTCATAATTCTGCTCTTCTTTCTGCACAATACTGTTTAAGTCTTCTTTGCTTAGATGTCCATAAATATCTATTGTAGTATGGATAGATGTGTGTCCCAAACGCTGGCTAACATGATAAATATCTACCCCATTTTTTATTAATTCTGTAGCATGAGTATGTCTAAATAAATGTGGATATACATGAATTTCAGTCTTTTTATCTAATTGCTTAAACAATTGGTTTATTGCTCTATAGTTGAGCGGTTGTCCTATCTCGCCCTTCCAAATATTGACAAAAACATAATCAGAATCCACATCTGGATACTCTTCAATTAAGTAATTGCTGTAAACCTGCATCAATTCACGACTGACTGGAATTACTCGTCCACCACTTTTAGCTCTAGCTTCATTAATATTGGTTCGCTCAACGATAGAAATCTCGTTCTCACCAGTGGTTCCCATGTCTTCATGTCGCAAACCTAGAAGCTCTCCCTTTCTCATGCCCGTTTCATAGAGAAGTTTGATAATTAGCTTGTCTCTTCTGGTGTTGCAGGCACGAATTAGGGTCTTTACTTCTTCTGAAGTTAGGCATCCGACAAACTTCTTAGGCTCCCTCAGTCTCAGCAAAGACTTTCTGACGGGTTTAGCCTTGGCTATCCCTGCCAAAAATGACTTGTATCCCTTCCCCGTTGGGAGATTGAACCGAGTGAAACGCTTGTCATGCCCCACTGTCCCCAAATGATGGTGAAACTCGTAAAATCCTTGAACAACGGTCATAGCGTGGTTAACCGTTCTCTCTGACCGAACAGCCTGGACTGGCTGCATGGAGATGATATTTGTGTCACCGACTCTCAGCCAGTGCATATACTCGCTCAGGTCTTCCAGGCTGACGTTACACCACTCCAGTCTTCGCTCAGTCACGTACTCCCAGTAGACCTTGAGATATCTGGCATAAGACTCAACCGTATTGGGCGATCGCTCTAAGTTGACCAAGTGGTTTAGATAGCGCTGGATTGGTTCCACTGGTGCGTAGTCCTCACCTAGCACTAGCCATACAGGACTGCTAGTGTCCGGGTCTATTCCCTTTTGGAGTAAGACTACCATTTACTAGAAACTGCGAAACCGCGAAACATAATCCACATTATAGACAGCGAAGAATAAAGCGGCAACCTCTTTACACAATGAGAGGTTGCCGCTTTGTTGTTGTTGTTGTGTAAATGTAATTTAATTACTCACATAAAGGGGTATTCCAAACGAGCTTTTTTAAAACTAGTTGTTCCTAGGATGGGTAGCAGGGGATAATGTTGTATCTCGACAGGATGAGAAAGTTGGATTATGCTGAATGCAGCAACAATTTTCGTAAGGCAAAGCGGGGGTGAATTTCCGAGGGGTCTCACGAAAAACGCTAGAACCTTGACAATTGAAGAGTTTGAGCATTTTCAGTTGCTCAGTAAATGCGAAGTGTTTTCAATAAGCGTGGCTGAAATGAGGGTGAAAAAGAGACTTACGAAAAGCCTCTGTAGAATCCTCCCGCTGTATAAGTTTCAGA
>NZ_JCACKQ010000033.1:0-61124 GCF_059505465.1 Symplocastrum torsivum
TCATCAGTTTTCCTTATGAATCTGTCGTGGTGAGCGCAGAAAACGGGTGAGCGATTGCCTAATTTCAGACCTCATATTACCCCAGCGACGACTTTTGCAAGAGGTCTATTAGCTATCAGCGGTCAGCCATCCGCTACTAGCACCGTGTGATGAACGGCTTACGGAACCCTTGAAAGATTCGGCTTAACTAAGGAAGCTCTATGTTGTTACCTTAATTTAAAGAAGCACAACTCTCTGGTACAGTTTTGACGTTTTTACATAAGTCAGGAAAAAACGCCCAAGATGGAACGTGGTTTACTCTGGTTACCTTTACTAGCTGCATTTTTTTGGCTTACTTGGTCAGGTTGGAACGAATTCCAAAAAGTTGAAGCCTATGGTCAGTGGGCAGCTCAGTTTGAGCGGGCAAAATATGATATCTATGCGGTACTGGGTCAAAAAAATAGTGACCTAACGTGGGGAAAGCCAACACGCAAGGGTCCGATAAATCTAGATACCTTTTCTCTCAAAGAGGTGCAAGCCATTCGCCTACTAGTGGATACTCAACCCGTTGACTTGGAGAAACCACCTCGCGGAGGTCGTGCGATCGCTTTAGAATTTCTTTTTCCAGAACCCACCGCTTCAATCCAAGTTCCCTTTACAGAAATACCTCTAGCGGCCGAATGGGGAAAGTTTTTACAACAAGAATTGCAGCGCTTGCGTCTAGAAGCGGCTGAGTAGGGTTTTATTCACTTGGTCAAACGGTTTAAGCATCATCCGCTAGAGAGAGGAGTAGGATGACAGGGTTTTCACCTGAACAACGACTGTTTGAACTAAGTAGTACTCAAAAATGCTGCTAATTCAGTAAAAGGGGCAGGAATCAATGCCTGCTTTCTCCTGCTCCCTGATAGCGTTGCTAGGGTAAAATAGTGTCCATTTCTCTTTATAGAATCTTTATATACCGAACAAAGAATAAAAAGATTAAGTAAAGAACTGCTGAAGAGGATAACGCAGTGACATTTCCTCAGTAGTATTACGTAGAGCGACAAACAACTCAGAGCAGAACGCTCAAAATGGCGTAGATATTGAGTAAATAGTTTCTTTAAGACTAGAGGGGTTTATCCAAAAGACGGCGCGTAAGTAGTTATACGATAGATACCTCCTCACTCCGAGTTTAGTTTCAGGCAATTCTTAATAATTGACAAAGAATGTACTATAGCTAAACAAAGAAGAGTTTTTTAGAAAAGTTAAGAAATTAAAGCTATCCACTTGACTTAAAACACAAAAGGGTTACGGGTGTATGAAAAAAGTATCAGTCATCATTCCGGTCTACAAAGTCGAGAAATATATCGCTGCCACCGTCCAATCAGTCCTCGAACAAACCTACAAGAACTTCGAGCTTTTGATTGTTGATGATGGCTCCCCCGATCGCAGCATCGAAATCTGTCAACAATTCACTGACCCTAGAGTTAAAATCCTTCGTCAAGAAAACCGTGGGGTTGCTGCCGCCCGTAACACTGGTATCCGTGCTGCCCAAGGTGAGTACATTGCTTTCCTAGATGCTGATGATCTGTGGGTACCCCACAAACTCGAAGCCCATGTTGAGCATCTTAACTCATCACCCCAAGTTGGTGTTAGCTTCTGTCGCTCGGCTTTTATCGATGAAATGGGTAACCCCTTAGGTATCTACCAGCTCACTACGCTGACCGACATTACCCCATTAGACATTCTTTGTCGTACTCCGATTGGCAATGGTTCAGTTGCGGTAATTCGACGCAAAGTCCTAGAGGAGATTAGCTTCCAAGATAATCTTTATGGAACTGTTGAGGACTTTTACTTTGATGATGACCGAGTACTACACCCCTCAGAAGACGTAGAGTGTTGGTTACGGATTGCTGTCAAGACCAATTGGCTGATTGAAGGGGTAGCCGAGGCATTGACACTGTATCGTGTTAATCCCGAAGGACATTCAGCACAATTGCTCAAAAAATTACGTTCTTGGGAACGGATGCTAAAGAAAGCCCGTGCTTATGCTCCCGAACAGGTGAAAGATTGGGAAAAACCAGCAATGGCTTATCAGTTGCGCCATTTAGCCCGCCGTGCGGTGACATTGGAAGACGGAAAGACGGCGGTAGAGCTAGCACATCAAGCAGTAGCGGTACACAGCCGTCTTCTTTTGGAGGAGCCGCATAAAACATTGTTGACGTTATCGGCGGCGCACACATTACGGTTGTTGCCGCGCTCCTTCTACAGCCAGGTGGAGAATTTGGCGTTCCAACTGGCGGGGGCGCTCCAACGTCGTCGGATTCTTCAGGACAAGCTCTGATGGAGTGACGGTTCCGTCATAGAGGAACTGAGCTTGAAGCTGAAGTCCTCTATTTTGACCGTGAGACTTGCGTAAATCTAGGACAAGTAGTAGACCTAGAACCATATAGACAGCGATCGCCATTCCGAGTGTGATGGTAACAGCCCCAGCAGTCCAAAAAACAAGAGATAGCACTAAAGACATATATTTATCCTATGACTGAGGTTTGATCGGTGAGTTGGTTGCGTCTACTTTCAGTATCGAAAGCGGATGTCTATGATGGTGTTGGTCTGGGGTTTTAGTTATGTATACGTTGCGTCGGTACTAATCAAGTCAGATTCTGGTACCGCTTATGCGAAGGCAACGATTTAATTTCCTCATACTTTATGTAGCAACTGGTATTAAGCCTTTCTAATAAGTCTTAATTACCAGAACTTCAATCACAGCCTTGTTTCCAAGACTTGTATTGAGGGTTTTGAATACTTGCTCCCCTGTCATTAGCGCATCTAACAAGCGCTTAGCTTAAAAGTCATTAATCTACCTACTGAGAGTTTGGGTGCATCTAAGATCGCTTCATTGTTCTTGTTGCTGGCTCTCAGGGTTATTTCTTTTCCTTTCTTTAATGTAGGGTTTATTTCAGGAAGTGTCCGTAAAGCTTCAATAGAGAAACTGAGTAACAAGTAAAATTTTTGTAAATCCTTGTCTAATAGAACTCTACTGACTAAAGCTTTTTGGTTAGATACACCAGATTGCGGATTTTACCGGGAAAGCCGCGCATGACCCAGGGGTCGAGGTAGCCCCATTCCCAAACTGTTAGAGTGTATTGGCAATATTGGGAAGAGAGTCGCTTATCTAGCCCAACTCCCAGATGAAAACTAATGCTGTTCGCATCCTTGCTCATCTAGAAATCTCCTACCAACTTCTCCACTATGAGGTTGATCCAGAGGATTTGGCAGCTGAGAGTGTAGCGCAGAAGATTGGTCTTCCCCCAAAACAAGTTTTTAAAACCTTGGTCACACGGGGAGATCGAACAGGTGTTTGTCTTGCTGTTGTGCCTGGAAATGCTCAACTCGACCTTAAAGCCTTGGCACTGCTGACAGAAAACCGCAAGGTTGAGACGGTTTCCCTGAAGGATGTTCAGCCGCTAACTGGATACATCCGTGGTGGCGTAACGGCATTGGCTTGCAAAAAAGATTATCCAGTCTACGTTGACGAGACTATTGAACTGTTTGATCAGATTGCTGTTTCGGCGGGTGTGCGCGGTACGATGATTCTGCTTGCTCCAGATGATTACCTACGTTCTGTGAAGGGTACGGTAGGAGCGATCGCAAAATAACTCACCATATGTGTCTGAATCCTTTGCCAGTAAGACGATGATAAACCGCTAATAGCTAGATTCTTGCAGGGATACAGTCTATATATATCCTTGCCTAGAAACGAATCACAATCTTACCAAAGTGCTTACCGCTCTCCATGTACGCTAGCGCTTCACGCACGTCTGTAAAGGGAAAAACCGAATCAACTACTGGACGGAGTTGGTGCAGAGCAATTGCACGGTTCATTGCCTCGAACATCGCCCGACTACCAACATAGATGCCCTGAACCCGAATCCCCTTATGAAGAATGGAACCAGTACTGATGTCTCCAGTCAATCCAGTCAGTACACCGATTAAACTGACAGTGCCACCGAAGCGAACAGCACGCAAGGATTTATTCAAGGTGCCAGCACCACCAACCTCGACAACGTGGTCAACACCAACTTCATTGGTTAGTTTCCAAACCTGTTCATCCCAGTTTGGGGTTGTTTTGTAGTTGATGCCGTTAGATGCCCCTAGCTGAAGGACTCGCTCTAATTTCTCATCACTGCTGGAGATTGCGATCGCACGCGCACCGACTAATTTCGCAAATTGAACGGCAAAGAGGGAAACCCCACCTGTCCCTTGCACCAAAATCGTATCACCGGCATTCAAGTTGCCTTGAGTAATCAGTGCTTGCCAAGCGGTTACAGCCGCGCAAGGCAAAGAGGCGGCTTCTTCATCAGATAAATGTTCCGGCACATGAACAACACCGTCTTCGTGCAGCGTCACGTATTCCGCTAAGATGCCGTCAATTGCTCCTCCTAGCGCGGATTTCGGCTTTTCTGCCGAGAATTCTCCATCCAACCACGTTTGCATGAAAATCCCAGCAACGCGATCACCTATCTTTACTCGTGTCACACCCTCCCCAACCGCGACAACTTCCCCAACACCATCGGACAAGGGGATGAGTGGCAATCGCTGCTTCGAGTTGTAAGCTCCTTTTACGGTTAGCAAGTCGCGGTAATTTAACGATGCAGCACGCATTCTTAGCAGAACTTGTCCTAGCGCTGGCTGCGGTTCTTGGCGCTCAGTCAAAGTCAACGCTTCCAAGCCCTGCTTATTTTGAATTTCCCAGACTCTCATCTGAACCTCCTAATATTTATTCGATTGTTCGTAAATTTACGAACAATCGAAATATAAACGAGTTTGTGAGATAATGCAAGGATGAGAAAAATGAGTTTCCCGGTACGGGATGAAATCTCCTTAACTGGCGTGCTCTACGCTCTGAGTGACCCAATCCGGCTTCAAATCGTTAAAAGCCTAGCGACGAAAGGGGAAATAACTTGCTGCGCCTTTAACATCCCCGTTGCTAAATCAACCCTTTCTCATCATTTCAAAGTGCTACGTGAGACAGGCGTTATCCGCACTCGGACGGAAGGGACACAAAGCTTCAACACGCTACGGTGCGAGGATTTGGAAATTCGCTTTCCTGGATTGCTTGATGCTGTGTTGCAAGCATCTGAGCCTCTTTAGAGGTGTTAGGTCGTAGGTGGTAGGTTTTAGGGAAAATCTAAATAAGGTGTTAGGTCGTAGGTGATAGGTTTTAGGGAAAAATCTAGCTTAAGACTTTGGAAGATTAGAACTTCGGGGAAATTCTAACTCCAAGACTCGCCGCTCACCCTACCACCTCACCCCCTAACACCTGCCACCTTACCTAAGCTAAGTCTTCCCAATCCCTAGCCTCCAATCGCCGATCCCCACCCCCCAACCCATAGCGCTTAATCAAGCTACCAGTAAGATTCAGAGTCCTTTCAGTGGTAATCTGGAAGATAGCATTTCTAAATGTTAAGACTGTTTTCCAGTATCTGAAACATAGCTGATCACACTTATAGGCGCAGCATGGTCACCACTACAGAAAAGACAAACACTGGTCGTATCACCAGAATCATTGGTCCCGTTGTCGATATTGAGTTTCCTCGCGGTAAAATGCCGCAGATTTACAACGCCTTGAAAATTGAAGGCACAAATGAAGCAGGACAAGATGTTTCTGTGACCTGCGAAGTGCAGCAATTATTGGGCGACAACCAGGTACGAGCCGTTGCCATGAGTACCACGGACGGTCTAGTACGTGGGATGGAAGTCGTTGATACTGGTGCTGCCATTAGTGTGCCAGTAGGCATGGCTACCTTGGGTCGGATTTTCAACGTGCTGGGTGAACCTGTAGACAACAAAGGCCCCGTTAATGCCGAGGAAACTTCCCCAATTCATCGTTCTGCTCCGAAGCTGGTTGATCTAGAAACCAAGCCTTCTGTCTTTGAAACCGGGATTAAAGTGATCGACTTGCTGACGCCCTATCGTCGTGGCGGCAAAATTGGTCTCTTTGGCGGTGCAGGTGTTGGTAAGACCGTAATCATGATGGAGCTGATCAACAACATTGCTACCAATCATGGTGGTGTGTCGGTGTTCGGCGGTGTGGGTGAGCGCACTCGTGAGGGAAATGACCTCTACAACGAAATGATCGAGTCAGGGGTGATTAATAAAGACAATCCCTCCGAATCCAAAATTGCGCTGGTTTATGGTCAGATGAACGAGCCACCTGGAGCCAGAATGCGGGTTGGTCTTTCTGCTCTGACAATGGCGGAGTACTTCCGGGATGTGAACAAGCAGGACGTGCTACTGTTCATCGACAATATCTTCCGGTTTGTGCAAGCCGGTTCGGAAGTATCGGCGCTACTCGGACGGATGCCTTCAGCAGTGGGATATCAGCCAACGTTGGGAACTGATATGGGGGATTTGCAAGAGCGGATTACCTCAACCAAGGAAGGCTCGATTACCTCGATTCAAGCCGTTTATGTACCAGCTGACGACTTAACCGATCCGGCACCTGCAACCACCTTTGCTCACTTGGATGGAACTACGGTGTTGTCTCGTGGCTTGGCAGCTAAGGGAATTTACCCAGCGGTTGACCCACTAGATTCAGCGTCTACAATGTTGCAGCCTGCTATTGTTGGTGAAGAACATTACGGGACCGCTCGTGCTGTCCAGTCAACTCTACAGCGGTACAAAGAACTTCAGGACATCATCGCAATCTTAGGTCTGGATGAATTGTCTGAAGATGACCGTCTGATTGTGGCGCGGGCGCGGAAACTGGAGCGCTTCTTGTCGCAACCGTTCTTTGTAGCGGAAGTTTTTACGGGTTCTCCTGGGAAGTATGTGAAGCTGGAAGATACCCTCAAAGGCTTCGATATGATTCTGTCTGGGGAACTAGACCCTCTGCCGGAGCAAGCCTTCTACATGGTTGGCAGTATTGATGAAGCGGTCGCCAAAGCCGAGAAAATCAAGTCAGGCAGCTAATCAATCTGTCTTTACTTAAATGAGTAGAGTGGGCGTTGTCTCACTCTACCAACAACAAACAACAAACAACAAACAACTAACTGATGACCTTAACTGTTCGTATAGTTGCTCCCGACAAAACAGTCTGGGATTCTGAGGCAGAGGAAGTTATTCTGCCTAGTACTACTGGTCAGTTGGGAATATTGACTGGTCATGCTCCTTTGTTATCGGCTTTGGATATTGGTGTCATGCGAGTTCGTCCCGGAAAAGACTGGGTTGCGATCGCGTTGATGGGTGGATTTGCCGAAGTCGAAAATGATGAAGTGACGATTCTTGTCAATGGTGCTGAACGAGGAGACACGATTGAACGAGAAACCGCACGGGAAGCTTACACCCAAGCGCAGACTCGCCTCAATCAAGTCCAAAACAGCGACAATCGCCAAGAGAAGATTCAGGCGACTCAAGCCCTGAAAAGAGCACGCGCTCGCTTTCAAGCCTCTGGTGGGATGATTTGAACGTAAAAAACAAAAAGGCAAAAGGAAGAAAAATTTTCTCTCTTTTGCCTTTTGTATTTCACCTTTTACCTTGATTATGCACTGCCAGTAAAGGTAACTTCTGGGAACTTTGATTGAGCTTCAGACATTGGACGACGCCGACCTTCCTCTTGCCAGTAGTTAATCACTTCTGTGGCTTTGTTAAGTAGCTCAACGCGATCCGTTTCATCAATCCAGTGCTTTTTTTCCAGCTCGTCTTTTAGCTGATCCCACGCATCAGCACGAGGCCAGAAAAAGTAGGAAGTCAGCGGGCTAGTGCCTTTGCCTACTACTTGATCAACGGCTAGGGCAACGTTCTCATCCAACCAAAGAACTTTTAAAATAAATTTCGACAATCACACCTCCAAGGACACCCAAGCTTCCTTCGATTACATTACAACTCTTAATCTTAACCTACGGTTCAAGCAACTGAGAAATAATGTAGGGCAGATGTTAAAAGCCTTGGCGATAAGAGAGCAAAAAGCTTTAGCACTTGGCAAAATGTGCAAGTTCGTGTGAGAACTATTCTCCTACTGCGTTTTCTAAAATATCAGCCGATTTGAGATTTGCAACGTGACGAATCCAACAGCAACAACACCTACTGCCAACTCAAGCGCGATCATTGTTTTCGACATTGATGGTGTTGTGCGTGATGTGGGTGGTTCTTACCGACGTGCGCTCGCTGATACAGTAGAGCATTTCACGGGGGGCGCTTATCGACCATCCTCGATAGAAATTGATGACTTAAAAGCAGAGGGGATTTGGAACAACGATTGGGAAGGATCTCAGGAGCTAGTTTACCGCTACTTTGAAGCTCAGGGTCAGGAGCGATCGCAAATTGCTCTCGACTATGACACCCTCGTTGCCTTCTTTCAGTCTCGCTACCGAGGATCAAACCCGGAAAATTGGACAGGATATATCTGCACTGAACCACTACTCTTAGAGCCTCGCTACCTAGAGAACTTAACAGCAGCAGGGATACTCTGGGGCTTTTTTAGCGGTGCGACACGAGGTTCAGCGACTTATGTATTAGAAAAACGCCTCGGTCTTCAGTCCCCAGTACTCCTTGCCATGGAAGATGCTCCGGGTAAGCCTGACCCCACAGGTTTAGTCGCAACAATTGAGCAGATAAAACAGCGATATCCAGTTGTCAGTGAGATACCAGTTATTTATGTGGGGGACACCGTAGCAGATATGTACACCATAGAGAAAGCCAAAGCTTTGTATCCTGAACGCCGTTGGATTGGTGTTGGTATCCTACCGCCTCACGTTCAGGAAACAGCAGAACGCCGTCATGCCTATGAGGAAATTCTCAAAGAAGCAGGTGCTGCTGTCGTTTTCAGCAATGTTGAACAGTTGAGTGTTGACCAGATTCAGCGATTGGTGATTAACTCATCCCATGCCTAAAAGACATAGGATTTCGGGTTGGTTGTTGTTTGTTATTAGTTATAGCGGTTCTCGATCAAATGAGGTATATATTTTAAGCTGAAAAGCTTAATGATAAGGGGATTCACTGTACCTCACTGGTGTAAGAACCGCTATAACCCTCTTCTGTCACTCTCCGAAATACGAAGCAACAAGAAAGCCAAACTATCCATCAGGAAAAAAAGGTTGAAATTGATTCATGGCATGAATTAACTCGTGAAAACTGAGCAATAAAGAAGGATTAGGGAAAAGGTCTAGCCAAGGAAAAATGAGCGACAAGGCAAGAGTCGGCTGGATAATTAAACGCAGATTATTTAAAACATTTTTCCAGCCCGTTTGAAGATTCCATTGTTGATGGCTAGAGAAATCAACAGGAGTCGGTTGAATCTCAGCTTCAGTTGAACCAGATTGATTTAAAGACAAAATCTCCAGTTTCATCGATTACTACTGTGAGCGCATTGCCCTTTAATGCGGCTAATGTTTGCGATAATCTTCGCTCTCTTAATTCGCTGTATCCCACACAATATTTATCGATGAAGGATACAGTCGGCTGTGCCTCTCTTGCCAAATGTTTTAGGATTTGTAACTCTACATCCATTGCCCTGCCTACAAGGCACGCGGTTTACAGTATCTATTTCTTCATTCTAATTCTCGGAGAGTGACAGAAGAGGGCTAAGCAAATAAAAAGCTAACGGGCTTGGGGCAGGCGGGACGCCATAGGTGTCAAGTTAAGAAAAAGGAAAGCCTGTCAAGATGGGGACAGAAATCGCTAAACTCAACAAAAACAGTCGAGTCGAGCGATGGCAAAACCGCGCAAGAAACAAGGCAATCCAGACTTTCGGCATCGTGTAACTCCCCCCGCCCCACCGACAGAAGAAATTGAAGCCCGGTTGTGTAAGTTACTCACTCCTGGCACGTTTACGAATCTCAAAGGAGTGAAAAACAAAGAGCGCAGCTTACGTAGTCGGGTGCTGACGTTACCTGTGATGGCAGCCATCGTGTTGAGTCTGGTGTATCGGCAAGTGCAACAACTGCGGGATGTCTACAAGCATGAGCAATACTTCTGGGAAAACTTCTAAAATTATGCGATCGCCTTTATCTAGTAGAAAGCTGTCAGCCATCAGCTTTTTAGTTTTCCTGATGCGAACGGTTTTGAGAACCTTTGACTCATTCAACTGAAAACCGTTATAGAAGCGTCCCCATTCTTAATGGATAGAGTAATGTGTATAAACACGTATCTCCTCTTTCTAAAAGTCAAGCTAGAGAGCAATAACCCTAAATTTCAACCTAGCCCTCAATGATTACATCACAAGTGAAGACTTTAAACCCTACTAGCATCCTTAACGAATTAATTAAAATTCAAGAGCAAAATAGTAGTTGTAGCTTGTGGCAATTTAGAAGCTTAATCAGTGCCAATCAATATCGTCGGCTTTATCAATATTTTTTAAAGTATGTCCCTCAAGGAAGCGAAGTTTTAGATTGGGGGTGTGGGAATGGTCACTTTTCGTATTTCCTTGCCAGTTCAGGTTATAAGACATCTGGCTTCTCTTTCGAGGATTTTTGTCTTCGTAGTGGTCTAAATAACGTTGCTTATCAATTTAAGCAAGGGAGTTGGGAGGAACCAACAGCTATTCCCTTTTCAGATAATCAGTTCAATGCAATTGTGTCTGTGGGTGTTTTAGAACACGTTAGAGAGACAGGAGGAAGCGAAATCACTAGCTTAAAGGAAATTTCCCGTCTCCTGAAACCTGGTGGCTTTTTTATCTGTTACCACTTCCCCAATCAGTTTAGCCTTATAGAAGCGATCGCTTCTCGATTCCCAAACAAATACCATCATCAATATCGTTACACCGGGAAGTCAATTGAATCGCTTTGTCAAGAGACGGGATTTGATGTTCTAGACATTAAGCGTTACGGTTTTTTACCTAGAAATATGTGGGGTGTATTCCCCAAACCAATCAGAAATTCCCAATTGCTTGCCTATATTTGGGATTTACTTGATGACGTTCTGAGCTATCCTTTCTCTTTAGTTTGCCAAAATTATCTGTTTGTGGCGAGGAAACCCTTCACCGAATAAGCTAAGCAATTCAAAATCCAAAATGCTTTAAGCTAATAGAGCCGTACCTTCTAGCGCCTGCAACAATGTAAGTTATAGACGCGGCAGCTGATTAACTCAAGCAATCGACTTTAGTTAAGAAAATTCCCTACCCGAAGGCAAGGAACTTTCAACGATTACAAGAGACTTTTATCCCTATGGGACAAGCTCTAAAATTTGACTGAGTTAGGATTCGCTTTCAATGTAGATAAAGAAAAGACTAAACGCAATCAGAGGTAAGACCCAGGTCACTAAGGGTATCAAGATCCAAGGTAAGAATGAAGCCGCGTATGAACCTGTCATATCAAACTGTCCTATTGAAATTTACAGGGTTACAAAAGGGATATTACTGCGAAGTGAGCTACAGTTTCTTCTATCTAAAGATTCTTAACGTTTTGTGGGGTTCTGAGTGACCTAACAAAAAAGTGTTTAATTGTCTAGCCCCTACAGAACCCAACATTTTGTATTAAAACGATGACGGTGAAAGTAGGCGTTAAAAACCTAAGCTTTAATCGCCTATCAAACTAGCCTGGACAATGGCTCAATTCACTTAAACGTGTTATCGAGCCATACTTGCCAGTTTAAAAGTGGCTAGGATTAGGTGTTGTTAACGATTCCACGCAAGATGGAATCCACAACATCAAAATTTTCAAACAGGAAAAAGGCGAGGAAAGCGCCAGCCATTCCGCCCAGGAAGAACCCAGCCGTTAACTGACTCCAACCTTCAGCCGTTTTTAGTTCCGAAGGGGTACGAGGATTTTGTGATTCAAACTCATTACCCGTTTGGAATGAGACAATGCCATAGATAGACATACCTACGGTGGCGACAAGAACTAATGCGATCGCTGTCAGTAATCCGCCTACATAAGCCACATCTGTCTCCCGTAGAGGACCGAGTAACGTCTCTGGACCAAACAGGAAAAAGCCATGTGCCAAGCCAATTTCTACCCCCCGAACTAAGGGAGCTACATTTCTGCGATAGGCTGGCAGATTGTTGATGTAAGCCCTAACTACAGGAGAATCACTAATCGGTGTTGATAGATGACCCACAAAAGGATCATCGTAAAACGGTTTAACAACCTCTCCATCTCTGGGATCAGCCATATTTATTAGTCCTCTTTGTCCTAAAGTTTACAAGTGAACTTGAGATCACATTCTACGCAAGTACGGGTTACCGAGTTGCAGAATCAGTTGCGACCTTTAGAAAAGTTCATTAAATAGCCATTGGCTAAGCTTATCCCTCAAAATCCATCTATACCATTAGACTTAACTCGAATGGCACTGACTTAAGACAAAAGTCATTCTGCGCTGAAGAACTCAGCCTCAGGTATCTTCTCTTTTCCTTACCTTCGGGGATGCTAGTGCCTAGCAGAGGTCTCCTAGGACAGATTTAATCATTCCCCTGACTTGTCACGGACTCCTTGAACAATCCGAGAGAGTTCATTTTTCTCATTGATCGTAACGCGAGTAGGAGAACCACTAATGATTCGTTCATAATTGCGGAACGAATCTTTAATTTCTGGGCCGTCCGCACTAATGGTATATTCGCGAATCCCTGTATCGTGCCAAGACCCCCGCATCTTGAAGACATTGATCGCACGGGACATGTCTCCGCGAATCTCCACATATTGCAGCATCAAAATTGTGTCTGTAATTGTGGAAATATGGGAATCTGTGATCGAATTAGAACCCATAAACTGGTCAGTTGTGTTCGTAAAAAAGCCAGTAATTTCTTCTTGCTTAGCGTAGCCAGTAACTCCAATCACAAACTGACGGAAGGCATTATTACTAACTCCTCGTGCCAAAGCAGAAAGTGAATCAATGGCAATCCGAGACGGCTTAAATTCGGCAATTTCTGATTTAATAATTTGCAAGTGATCTTCTAATCCTGCTGATTCTGGGTAGGTGCAAAGGATTTTCATCAGACCTTTTTTTTCCAATTCCTCAAAATCAATCCCCCAAGACGAAGCATTACGAGATAGCTGAGCGCGAGATTCTTCGTAGGCAAAAAGAATTGCGCGGTCGCCTCGCAAGCAAGCATCTTGAATAAACTTACTAACTAACAACGTTTTTCCTGTACCCGTAGCACCCGTTGCCAAGATAATCGAATCTTTGAAAAAGCCGCCACCACACATTTCATCAAGTGTTTTTACACCTGAAGAGACACGAGCATTGGAAGACCGTTGAGTCAGGCGCATTGCCCCTAATGGGAAAATATTGATTCCTTGATTCGTCATTGTAAAGGGATATTCTCCCTTCATATGGGTTGTTCCACGTAGCTTGAGAATCTCCATTGTCCGGCGCCGACGTTCGCCTTCTAGAACATTACGAACAATTACCACGTTGTCTGAAACAAACTCTTCCACGCCAAATCTTGCGACTGGACCATACTCCTCAACTCGCTCGGTGGTCATTACTGTTGTTACACCGATTTGCTTGAGCCTTGCAACTAAGCGAAAAATTTCTCGTCGCACGACCGAAGCCGCATCGTACTGCTGAAATATAGCAGTCATAGAGTCAACAGAAACTCGTTTTGCTTTGTATTTACGAATAGCGTATTGAATCCGTTCAATTAAAGCAGAGAGGTCAAAGTTGCCGACAACTTCTTGTCCCTCTGGGTCAGGTGAGGCATCTAAAATAAAGAGCTTACCTTCATTAATTAATTGTTGTAAATCCCAGCCAAAGCTAGAGGCATTTTTAATAATATCTGTAGGAGATTCTTCAAAAGTAACAAATACACCAGCCTCATCAAAATAAGTGATGCCATGGTAAAGAAATTGCACAGCCAACAAAGTCTTACCCGTGCCAGATGTTCCACTTACAAGCGTCGTCCGACCTACTGGTAGCCCTCCATGGCTAATATCGTCGAAGCCTTCGATCATTGTGCGGATTTTCTGAACTCCTACCGTTGCTGAGTTATCTAGCTTTGGCTCACCTTGGTTAAGTTGACTCATATTTTCGATCAAAAAAGATATTACTCAGGAAAAAATTACTACGCTTTCCTTAGGAAGGATTTATTTCACCAGAACCATCAAGACTTTAAAAATCTAATTCTTCTTCACGAAGCTCCTCATAGAGAAGATCCAATCCGATTAAGACTTTTTCCCGATCCGAAAGATCACCAATAATTCTACGGACAGGCGGTGGCAAAACTTTTGACAAAGTGGGTGTAGCCAAAATTTTATCTTCCTCTGCTAACTGGGGGCTTTTTAAGACATCAATCACTTTGAGAGCGTACACCCCCTGAAATTCCTGTTCAAGGATATTTTTAAGTGTTTTTAAAGCCTTGACAGAGTGGGGAGTGTTCCCAGCAACATAGAGCTTGAGAACATAGGTTTTCTTCAGCGGACTCATAGGTTAGCAATTAGCAATTAGCAATCATGGATGAGAATGTAATAGCAACCAGAGATGAACTCAAAGACAAGGTTGGGTAGAGAGGCTCAAATCAAGCTTATCGCTAAATGCTGGTGAGTAAGGTGGTCAAAACAGATTAAACAACCTCTGTTGCCTTTTGGCAAAAGGATAGGGGTAATCAGAGGTTATTATTTTACAGCTACCGACTTCGCACTAAAAGTGGTGGTCACAACTCTCTAGGGATAGAACGACGATACATTTCGCCTAAGTGAGCAATCACATCGATAAGCGTCAGGCGATAGTCAAGTAAAACCTCCTCATTTCGCCCTTCAAGCTTCAACTGCTTGGAAAATTCTTCCATCAGTTCCATATGGATTTCTACAATCCTTGACACCGATATATCTGCAAAAAAGGCTTTATCAACGAAGTTATCGATTTTTTGATTCAGGTTATCTTCTTGAGAGAAGTACTTCAAAACAATTTCGCGATACTCTAATTTTAAGTTTTCTAACAGCTTCTGCCTGTCATTTTGAGACAGATGACGTAAAAAAAGCTGAGGGTTTCTCTTGTAGTACACACCTAGGTATCCTAGCCGCTCTTTGAGTTTTTCAGATAACCGACGCTGCTGCTGGATCAGAAAACTCCGAGTGGCGAGTTCTGCTGTGGGATCAACCGCAGCAGACGGTTCAGGTAAGCTAGAGGCAGTAGAAAGCGAAAGAAACTGAGCGATCGCTTTTTCAATGAACTCGCCAATCTCAGGAGATTGAGTGACACCGAGTTGAACTTCCGCCGCGTGGAAGAGGTAGTCGTCCTGACTAGGTGGAGAATTCTCAGTTATCTGGATAGTCTTGAGTAGGTGATGGGTCGTAGCGCGATGAGCTGTTCTTTCAATTTCCTTAGGGAAAATTACAACAGGGAGCAATGTCCCTTGTTCCAACAAGCGGTTGATGACGGGTAGCAATGAACCGTCATCTTGCAAAACTAAACAATCGAGCTGCTGCTTGTACTGCTCTAAAAAGTCGAAAAACTCAGATTCTGAGCCTGTAACATGCAACGTATAGCGATCGCTACTCAAAATCTGGCTCAACGACTGAGCTAGCGATTCCGAGTGTACAAACATACAAATAGACAGTTGGAGAGGCAAAACAATACAACTTAAAAAAATAAGCGAGTGAATTCAGTAGCGACCTCATTGAGTCGAGAATATTTTAACAATTTCTTTATAGAAGAACTTCATATTAATTTAAACAATCTGGAAATTGTAAGTAATTGTAATTGGTAGGCCATCCCTACCCCCATTTAAGAGCAATAATTGAGCTGTACTTGCTCGTTACGAGTACCAAAAATTATCAATCAAGCAATCTTGCCTTACTAAACCTGATTTGTAATTCACCCAAAAAAGATGTGCTGCCGCCATGGCATCACCCTACTATTGCAGCCAGATTGGTCATATCCATGCCAACTCCCAGTCTAAAAGAATTTGCTCAAGCGGCTCCAGTGTGTCAACAAACCTCTGGTCTTGCTGCCGTACTGGAGATTTTTCGCACTTCAAGGTGTGATGCCATCGTTGTGCTAAGCGAACAGCAACGTCCTCTGGGAATTGTTAAGCTGCAACAAGTCATGCCCTACTTGCTCTCACCAGCAAGGGTAGGAGAAAGCAATATCACGACAGCAAGTGTAGATTTCCACCAACCCATAGTTCAACTTGAGCCGTCGATCATTGAACCGCTCACCATTTTGTCAGCACAGTTGAGTTTGAACCAATTCTGGGCTTATGTAGACGAGTCAGGCGATGAACTCACGCCAAACTGCGGACGCTGTACAACTCAGAAGAACACAAGAGTTGGGGAATTTTACTCTTGTCCTGCCTTACCGGATTGGGCAGTGGTAGACGAGGAAGGCAAGTTTCTCGGACTGCTCAATAGCTGGCTGATTTTAAAATCTACAGCAGCAAGTTTTACCGCGTCCCCAACCGCGAACACCAGTCAGCCACCTGTGCTAAACGATCTTTATCCTTTAGTACAACTATTGGAACAACTACCATTACCCCTGAGCTTACAGACAGCTACAGGACAAGTACTGGCTCAAAATCTGACTTGGCGTAAGCAGATTGGAACCTCACAAGATCTAGATTGGGTGAGACGAACCACCGCCGCTATGCTAGATTTCCCTGCTGTTGAGGCGCACTCAGCGTCCCACAGTAGTGCGGTGTCTCATGACGCGACGAGGCTAGTACCGCTTAGCTTTGGTGAAGTGGCTTTAGAGGAGAATACAGTAGCCACCCTAGAAGCTATGGCTTCCCAAACATTAACGAGTGCGCCAATGGTCACAGGAAAGAGCATCAAAGAGCGCTATGAGCCTTCTCAGGCAGCCGTTCAACGCTACTGTGCCATTGATACGCCCCACATGATGGCAACAGCCTTTAAACAACGAGTGATTTTGTCAACGCCATCAGGGTTACATAGCGCTGAGACACCAACATCAGAAACCCTCAAAAACAACATCCAAGAGCGCGTCTTCTCATTTGTCAAAATTCCCCTGTTGCAGCCAATTACGAGAGAGGGAAGACGCGCAGGAGCATGGAATCAGCACTTTAACAACGTTGGACAAGACTTGAGGCGCTCACCTCATCCCTCACCCAACTCGGATTTATGGCTAGTGCTGGCTCAAGACACAACGGAACAGCAACAAGTTACGAAAGAACTAGCCGCGAAAAATGCGGATTTAGTCCAACTCAATCGCTTGAAAGATGAGTTTTTAGCTTGTATTAGTCATGAACTGAAGACCCCTCTGACTGCGGTTTTAGGGTTGTCAAGCTTGTTAAAAGACCAGGCATTGGGAGAACTCAATGAACGTCAATCCCGCTATGCTCAACTGATTTATCAGAGTGGGCGACAGCTCATGACTGTGGTCAACGATATCTTGGATCTGACTCGGATGGAAACAGGCCAGCTAGAACTGACACTGGGGCCTGTACATATTCAAAGCGTATGCGATCGCGCTTACTCCCAAGCCCAACAACTCCATCCAGAAGCATCCCAACAGGACGAAGAATCAACACCCGAAACCCGTTTTACCCTGGAAATTGAGCCGGGTTTAGAGATGCTCATTGCTGACGAACTGCGCCTACGGCAAATGCTAATGCATCTCCTTTCCAATGCCCTCAAGTTTACAGATGCTGGGGGTGAGATTGGTCTGAGGGTCAATCGTTGGGAAGACTGGATTGCTTTCACAATTTGGGATACTGGCATCGGTATCCCCCCAGAGAAGCAGCACTTAATCTTCCAGAAATTCCAACAACTGGAAAAACCGCTCACCCGGCGGTTTGAAGGAACAGGCTTAGGACTCGTCTTAACCCAACGCCTTGCTCACCTACATGGTGGAGATATTTCCTTTGTTTCCAAACTCAATGAAGGAAGCCAGTTCACTCTACTTCTACCACCCTGTCCGCCCCAGAACAGTGAGCAAGATGGAGCCACCCAGAACTGGGAAAATGGAGGCAATCCCAAATCCCAAACCCCAAATCCTCAAAAAGAAGGACAGCAAGAGAACCAAAACCGTTTGGTGCTGATTGTTGAAACCGTACCCCGATACTTGGAAGGTTTAACAGAACAGCTCAAGAATTTAGACTATCGGGTTGTGATTGCCCGCGCAGGGACAGAAGCGATCGAAAAAGCTCGAAGCTTGCAACCCTGTGTCATCTTACTCAATCCCTTACTCCCCCAACTTTCCGGATGGGATGTCTTGACTCTTCTTAAATCAGACACCCAAACCCTTCACATCCCAGTCTTAGTAACAGCCACACAGGCAGAAAAACAGCAAGCTTATCATCACAAGGCTGATGGCTTCTTAAACTTGCCAGTACAAGAGCAAGCCCTACTCCAAAATCTGACTCGCTTAGGGAAATATAAGGAAGGTACCCAAAGTGGTCTGACAATTCTACACCTACATCCTGACATCGTTGAAACACAGCCTGACCAGCCAAGCTTGTGTTCTGCGCTGACTGACATACTCAGCCTTGAACACTCCAAGCTCAACTACCGAGTTCTTGAAGCAGATGATTTAGAGCAAGCTGAATTATTAACTCGTGTTTGGCATCCAGATGTCGTCTTACTTGATGGTGCTGCGCTCAAAGACCCAGCGAACTACTTGAAAGAGTTCTCATCTTATACAGACTTAACTGCTTTACCACTAGTAACGCTAGACCATCAGACGACAGAGGCAGCCAATCAAATTACTGAACTTTCGGTATATCCCTGTTTAGCAGCCGATAACGATTCAAAGTTCTCTGCCATCTTGCAAGTCCTTCAAGTAGCGACTGGGATGAGTCGGCAACCTAGCATTCTCGTGATGGATGTTAGTATCGCACAGCAAGATCCAGATAACTCAAAGGGCGAATCTCAAACCGCAAAGACAACGCGGCAGCGAAAACTTCAACGCCAAAGTTGCTCTGATTCAGCCCTAACGCCACATTACTCATGGCTTAAGGGATTGATTCAATACTTAGAAACCGCTGGATTTAAAGGCTTACTCTCATCGTCTTGGGCGGAAGTATCCCGTCAACTCCAAGAGCAAAGCCCTGATATGCTCTTGATTTGTTTAAAGGACGTGACTGACTCTTGTGCGCTAATGAAAGGCTTAGTTTCCCTTGCTCAGTTACCAAACCTCCCTCCAATTCTTGTTTTGGATCATCGCTTAGAGGTTAAGTATCCGAATAAAGCAGCAATGGACAAGGATGTCTCAAACTCTGAGCTAGAGTCATGCTTGAGATCTGTAGCCACTCGTATTGTGGGCGGGGCATCCCAGTCGATGACCCAGTTAATAGATCAGGTTTATCAAACTATGGCTCAGAATTGATAGTTAGTTGTTAGTTATTTGTTGTTGGTTGTTTGTAAAAAAACAAACAACTAATAACAAACAACCAACAACCTTTTGCTATAAAGCCGTGCGTCTGTTGTAGAGTGGTTTCGCAAGGATGCCGGAAGATGAATAACAGCAAAAACCTTTCTACACATTACTGGACGTTGGCTGGAGTTATGGTTCTAGGAGCCATACTGCGGTTTTGGCATCTCGACCTCAAGCCTTTATGGTTAGATGAGGTACTGACTGCGTTGCTGAGCTTAGGACGCCTCTATGTCGATGTCCCTCTAGACGTTGTGTTTCCTCTCTCGACTTTGCAGCAGCTATTTACCCTAAAGCCAGATGTCAGTTGTCCTGAAATTGCCCAAGCTGTTGCGAGTCAATCGACTCATCCTCCTCTGTTTTTTTGCTTGATGCACCAATGGCTAAGTTGGCTAGAACCAGTCGCTCAGTCATTGAGTTGGAAACTCAGGGCACTACCTGCTTTGATTGGAGTTTGTGCGATCGCATCAATCTATTGCCTAAATCGCATCGTCTTTTCTCCAGCCGCTGGCTTGATGGGGGCGTCTCTTATGGCTGTCTCTCCATTTGGTGTCTACCTTTCCCAGGAAGCACGACATTACACGCTACCTGTGCTTCTAACCACGCTGGCACTTTTGGGCTTCGTTCAAATTCAGCAAACTCTTTATTCCCGAAAGCTACCACGACCAAGGATTTGGGCAGTGTGGGGCATTGTTAATAGCCTTGGTTGCTATGTCCACTACTTTTTCATCCTTGCTTTTATTGCCCAACTTGCAACACTTATTGGAGTAATGTTGCATCGCCGGAGGCTACCAAAGGGCAGTTGGCTAGCCGTTGGGCTTGTCGTTGTTGGCGTAGCGGTGAGCTATCTGCCTTGGCTGCCCATGCTGTTTGGAGACTTTGGGCGTCCAGAAACAGGTTGGCTACCAACGCCTGAACACATCATGCCCCTTGTCCAAACCTTGATGGGGTGGATACTGATGGTGATTGCCCTGCCAATAGAAGGTCAACCCCTAGGGATTCAGGTGCTAATGGCATTGTTAATGCTGGGGTTTACGAGTTGGGTTAGTTTACATTGGCGTGGATTTAAGCAACTGTGGCGACAGCCAGAAACCCACGTTGCTACGCTTGCACTCTCCTGTTTCACCGTTTGTGTACTCCTGCAATTTTTTGCGATCGTCTATCTATTAGGTAAAGACATTACAGTTGCCCCTCGGTATAACTTTGTCTACTATCCAGCTATCACTGCCCTACTAGGAGCCAGTCTCGCCGTCAATACAAGAACGATGGGGCAATGGAGAAAAATTCTCCCCCTGTGTCTTGGATTATTGAGTTGTGTCTTTGTCGTCTCAAATTTGGTCTTTCTTAAGCCCTTCAATCCTCAGCAGATAGCACAAGACATGAACCTAGAACCAGTTGTGCCCATGATGATTGCAATGGGATACAACAACTTTCAAGATGTCGCTTTGGGATTAAGCGTTGCCTTGGCTGTTGAACAAGAAGAATACAGAAGTTCAGGAGTTCAGGAGTTCAGAACTTTTATGAACTCTGGACGAACTGAACTTCTGGCAGAGGATACCTCTTTTGTTTTCCTGGATAGTAAGTTGGGATACGACCTTGTCTGGCAAAAGCTGTCGAAGCTGCCAGCGTCGTCGCTAGGTCGAATGAATCTCTGGGTAATTGCTCCCGGGTTAAGGCGTAGGGACTATCCCCAGCAGTTGACGATTGGTTCTGCGGAACCGGACGTAGGTATTGCTAATCAAATCCCTTGCACCCGTGACCCTAGTGAGTACTACCGCATTGGCTTTCCCTATCAGTTATATCGGTGCCAAAAAGGAGCTAGCCCCTAGTCTCCTATAGCCTCTTCTCACTAGACCTCTTGAAGAGCATTCTTTTTCATCAAATTTTTGGGCAGACGGGACGCCTACCCCACAAGAAAAAATGACTATGAGTGGGATGGGCTGAAAAGCCCGTCCTAGCTATTGCTCTTCAAGAGGTCTACTCATCAATTTGCCAAACATCACGGCTTAAGGCTTCATCCAGAATTTTTTTCGGGCGTAACACCAAGATGATGCGTCCCAAGAGGGTGGTATCTGGTGCGTCTGGAAACCACTTAATTTCTAGCTGTCCTGCCTGGTCAACGACAAAGTAGCTCTCAGCATCCCATTCCTGCTGGGTTCTGTCGATGAGCAGTAGGATATCTTCTGGTTTGTCTGTCGTTTGAGTCGGTAGCTGACTTGTGTTACACAAAATCCCCACCAGGTCTTGCGCCTGTAAGATAACTTGCCAGCCAGGTATTGCCATGAGTGTCTGCTTGCCAGATACTTCAACTAACTGGAAGGCTCCGCTACTGTTAAGAGTCGGAAAATCTTTCAGGTCAGTTGTCTTCAGTGGCAGTTGACCTGCTACTGGCACCAGCCTTGGCACTCCTTCCTCGGCTTCGAGACGGTAGAACGGGAATCGAGGGGCGTGACGCTGTTTACCGCCGACTGATTCGGTCAGCAATTTCTCGATTTGTTGCCGTGCTGCTTGGGTGTGAGCGAACATTAAAGCGCGTGCAATCAAACGCGATCGCTCTTGTAAGTCATTGTGCTCTCTGGCACTTCTCCAATACCCATAAGCAACGGCATCACCGGGATGATTGGAAAATCCTTGCGGTGGAGAACCACGGCGGGAAAATTCTTTTACAGCTTTTGCCACCTCACGCGCTCCCTCTGAGTCGAGGTTTCTTGCGACAATAAATTCTGCCGCTGCTGCGCGTTCCGGTTGGGTAAGGATGCGTAACTCATACAAGGAATCACTACCCGTCCGCTCAAAACGCGATCGCACCGCATCAGATATTCCAACCTTTTCCAACGTCGCGTAGACTTGAGACGCTACAATCACTTGATTTTGTTGGATTGGCTCAAATCCGGTTTCTTCAAAAATTGCCTGGGAAGTGTATCCTGCTTTTTGTAGCTGCTGACAAGCCTGTCCCCACTCAACCCAGTTGCTCTCTTTTCGTCGCAGCAGTTGTAGTAAGTCTTTAACATTGACATCTCCTGAGTCTGCTTGAGGCTGATGCTCAGGAGTGCCGGGTGATATTTCAGTCATGATTTAGGGAAAATTGACGATGCTTTTCCAGTGGGATGATGTCTCTAATTTATCGTGATTGGGATATTAATAATTCAGCGTACTCAGCGGTTAGCTTTCAGCTATCGACTTTACCATATACCTAAAAGCCCATTGATTGCATAAACTACTAGGTTTGATTGACTGCTTTGTTAACTTTTAAGAGCAAATCTTTACTTCTATTTCAGGGCTGCGGCAGTGAACGCTGATAGCTGATAGCTTTTCCTTGCTCAGTTTCACAAAAAACGCTTTTTTCCTGAAAAATTGCCTTCTCCTGGCAAATATAACCAAAGATAGCCGTTAGCTAAATTGGTTGCTAGCCTGGGTTTGCTACAAGAAGTTTATTGTATTGTTATGGACAAGGCTATCCCCAATCTTGACAATATCAGCCGTCAGTTGATGAACTTAGAACGACCCAAAAAACCGAAAATGCTGGTAGTGGACGATGAGCCAGATAATCTGGATTTGCTGTACCGTACCTTTCGGCGAGAGTTCAACGTCCTGAGAGCTGAAAGCGGTCACAATGCCCTCTCTTTGCTTTCCACTGAGGGGGAAGTAGCTGTAATTATCTCCGACCAACGAATGCCGGAAATGAAGGGAACAGAGTTTTTGAGTAAAACAGTACCCCAGTTTCCCGATACGGTGAGGATTATCCTGACAGGTTTTACAGATGTTGAGGATTTGGTTGAGGCAATCAACTCAGGACAAGTTTACAAGTACATCACAAAGCCTTGGGACCCCAATGAACTCAAAGCCGTGGTGCAACGTGCGGCTGAAACCTATGAACTACTTAAACAACGAACCGAGGAACTACAGCGATCGCAAGCGCAAACCGAGCTACTCGCAACCATTGTCCAGGTTGCTCAGGACTCGAATACTTTAGAAGATTGCCTTGCACCGCTTGCCAAGGCGTTTGGTGAAAGCTTTTGTGCAAATTGCTGCATTTTACAATTAGCAGAGAATAATGCGCTTCTCCCGGCACGGGGGATTTATACAACATTTGACACGATTGAATACGGTTTAGAGAATGACCCACTTGTCCAAGAAGCGCTTACTAGCCATTCACTTCAGGCTTGGGTCTATACTCCCGGAGAGATACAGCAAGCGAATACCGCACATTACCAGGCTGCGGATATTCAGGCACACCTACTGGTTCCGATTGTCTACCGTAATCAATTGCTAGCCGTTCTATCGCTTCAGTGGAAGCAAAGAACCACACATCTCAAAGAAGATGAATTGAAACTGATTCATTTGTCAGCACAGCACGTTGGTTTAGCGCTCACCGTTACCCGTATTCATCAATGATGACCGATCGCCCAGTGACACCCCCTGCCTCGGAAATTCGCGAGTTGTTTGACCGTATTGCACCCGTTTACGACCAGCTAAACCATTGGTTGAGTTTGGGTCAGCACCGTGTATGGAAGCTAATGGCGGTAAAGTGGAGTTCTCCCTGTGCTGGGAATGTCTGCTTAGATTTATGCTGTGGTAGTGGTGATTTAGCCCAACTGCTAGCACGGCAGGTTAGAGCCACTGGTCAAGTTTATGGGGTAGATTTTTCACCCGCTCAGTTAGCGATCGCACGTCAACGTGCTGAAAGTCAACCACCACCAGCTCCAATTACCTGGGTTGAAGCTGATGCCCTGGATTTGCCGTTTGAGGACAATGATTTTGACTGCGCCACAATGGGGTATGGTTTGCGTAATGTAACGAATATTCCTCGCTGTCTTTCGGAGTTGTACCGCGTTCTTAAACCAGGCGCTAAAGCCGCTCTGTTGGACTTCAATCGTCCCACACAGCCTTATATGCGTACATTTCAGCAATGGTATCTCGATAACGTTGTTGTACCAGTTGCCGAACAATTGGGCTTAACTGAAGAATACGCCTACATTGCACCTAGCTTAGATCGGTTTCCGACAGGGCAAGAGCAGGTAAAATTAGCCCAAAAAGCAGGCTTTACCGCTACTCACTACCCGATTGCGATCGGAATGATGGGAGTGTTAGTGATGACAAAGCCTCAAGAGAGGTCGTGAGGTGGTAGGTGTTAGGTTGTAGCTATTGTCCCCAATACACAAACTAAGATGGGGATTAGGGGGATGAAGGCAAAAAGTATTAAGAAAAGATACTTATTTTTGCTTGTTCCTTCTGTTATCCCTTCACCTCCGTGTATTGGATTGCCACCTTGAATTTGGATCTAGCTACACTTTGGATTTACGTTGCCCCTCCCATAGCGGGGGCAATTATTGGCTATTTCACCAATGACATAGCCATCAAGATGCTGTTTCGCCCCTACAAGGCTATTTATTTCGGTAAGCGACAACTACCGTTTACACCGGGTTTGATTCCTCGCAATCAAGAACGCCTTGCCAAGCGGATTGCTGACACCATTATGGGTTCACTACTGACCCCTGGTGAGCTGCAAACGTTAGCAGGACGTTTGCTAGCAACAGAACGGGTGCAGGGAGCGATTCTCTGGTTGTTAAAGCTGGGATTAGAGCAAGTCCAGCTCGATAAGGAACAGAAAACTGCCAAAATTCTCGCAGGTATCCTTCGGGATTTACTGGGTGAGTCTTTACCTCGATTGCTGAAGGTACTCGCTCGTCGTGAGGATTTCTTGGAAGCTCAGATTAATCAAATTTTTGATCAGGTTTTGTTGGATTTTCAACTGACTGAAGACCAAGCCCGAAAGCTTTCTGACTGGCTATTACAGGTGGTGTTACCACCCGATGTTTTACGACAAGCGATCGTTGACTTCCTTACTGATCGAAATATTCAAATTATTGATGAGGGCTTTCGGGAAAAATCGAGTGGGACGTATTGGGTAGTAGCAAATCTGTTTGGTTTACGCAATACGTTGACACGTCTGCGAACCTATTGCTTGGATGAAAGGGATGCGGCAAATGCTCGTCTTGCTGAGTTAAGTGTTTCTCTGGCGGTTCGAGAGCGCTTGCGAAAATGGCTGCAAAATGTCTCGCTGCAAAATCTACCCGTATCAACAGTGCGGCAGTTGCGGAAAACAACGCGAGATACAGTTCGCAGCTATGTTCAAGAGCGTGGTGGTGAACTCCTAAAAGGGTTAAATCAGTCGATTGATTGGGCAAATGTGGCGGCGCTTATCCTTAATCGGCTCCGGAATTCCGCTGCTGTAAACTCTTCGCTTGGATTGGTGAGTCAGGAGTTGGCGTTGATTTTGGAACGCTATTTGGAGAAAGATTTAGAAAATATTGTGGCGCAAGCAATTCCGATTTTATCGATTGATCAGGTGATTGTTGAACGAGTGAGGGCAACCTCTGCTGAGGAACTGGAGACGACGATTCAAGGGATTGTAAAAAGTGAGTTGCAAGCGATTGTTAATTTAGGTGGAGTTTTAGGCTTTGTTGTCGGTTTGCTACAGACTGCTTTGCTGCTATTTCGGTAAACGCAATCGCGATCGCATTCACTCTAGGGGAGTAATGGTCTACTTGTTACTGTGTGCCTCTGTTTGAGTAATAACTTCACTTGCTGTCTTTAAGCCCCATTCAAGATTGTGAACGCCTATCTTAACGGCAACAATAGACACGAAGATAACTAGAGTAAGTGTCCACGGGTCTCTCTGATGGTGCATAAAGTTTTGTAATTTTAGCGGTAAGTGTATCGAAGACTCTTGCCTTTATATCATTCAAACAAGCTTCTTGCACAATCGTGTTCATTTTAACTTTCCGTTGAAGCTTGGCATCTAAACATCTAAGACTGAACAAGTAGCTTGCGATCGCTTTGAGCCACTTGCTATACACAAGGGAGGAAAATCCTAATGTCAGGATGAACTTTGCCTGTAGAAAAATTTAGTGGTAGAAAAACTGTTATCCGGATTTTGGACATCAATTCAGGTTGAAGTTGATAGTTCTTGACTCAACAACAGCTCATGCACTTACTGAAGCTAGCGATCGCCTTTACTGCTTCTCTTCTCTTCATTGGCTGTACCTCCCCACCCCCACAAACGCAGTCCACACCCACCCCAACACAAAGCACTCCTACACCAGACACTACTACCCTCAAAGCTGCTATTGAGGAACTAGAAATGCTGCAAATCAAGCTTAAAAGCGGCATCAACCCTAGCACGTATGCCCACTTGATTAGGAATACTTTACCTATCGTCGAGAGGGCTAGTGGTGAAGCTAAGGCAGTAGCCGCTATGAAATCAGCCATGGCAGGACACCAATTAGCGCTCAAGTTTTGGCAATGCGATCGCCTAGAAGGCTACTATAAACTCCACCAATGCCGAGGTAAGGCACTCTCAGGTATATTTGCCAAGTATCCAGACATCAAAGCGCAAGCAAAAGTAAACATTAAGAGTACAAAACCGACTACGATTAGCACTCAAGTCAACCAAGAAGGGATGTTACAGAGAATTTGGGAAAACACAAATGCGGATACTCAGACAGCCAAACGGGTACTCTCTCCAGTTCCCACTCCACAAGCACAACAACTGTAAAACGGGTTGAATGTTCGTATACCTGTTCAGGGGGATAGGTGATAGGCGATCGCGTTTTTCAAGGTGATTGCATAGTAGATGGTACCCAATCCGAGTAACCTTCCAAATGACCCCAGTAGGCTTGAATCCCAGTCACTGCCCAGATTAATGCCGCGACTACCAATACAACAACACCCACCAATCGAAAGGTGCGATTGGCTTTTAAATAAAGCGCTGGTGCGGCACAGATACCCCCCAATCCAGTCAAAATAAAGCCAATTCCTGAAATGACTGGCTGCTTCGTCAAGCCTAGATTAATAATGCGTAAGCCTACGACAATTGCCGCCACACCTGCAAAGAATGCATAAATTGCAACACTTAGCAAGTCCCATCCTTGGGCAAGAGAAACTGATGCAGCGATAAATATGATGCCGAACAGAACTGACAATTCACCATAGGCAATGTTGAAGCTACCTCTAACCGGCCAGGTAAAGATCATGTGTAAACCAGTAACTAATGCGATCGCACCAGTCATTCCGAACCCAGGAATCCAATGCCTCTGTGTCCGATCCTCAAACCCCTGATACACGTAGTAAGCCAGCAGAAACAGACCAGCTACCATATTGATCAGCATTAGTGTGATGTAGTTGATGAACAAGACTCACCTCCGACTTGAATAATATGTATATTTTGATACTCTTGTCATTTACTACTAATAAGTTTATTTACCACTAATTTAAGTAACTCGACACTGATTCAAAGCTCAGAGTACTCACACACCTTCACCTCAACAGCATCAGAAGCCACCTTGTGGTTAAGCAAGAGGCAGTAAAATCTGAAATTCTGTGCCTGTGTCTGGCTGAGAACGCATGAGCAACTGTCCTCCATGTTTTTGAGTGACAATTTGATGGCTAATGGCTAAACCTAATCCTGTTCCCTTGCCAACAGGTTTTGTCGTGAAGAACATCTCGAAAATCCGCTCCTGAATTGCTGGTTGCATTCCAATTCCATTATCAGCAATTCGTACCGATACCCATTCCCGATTGGATTGTTCTAAGATATCAGTGCTAATCTCAATCTGAGGTTGCCAAGTCTTGGAGCTAGTGGCTTGTTCATTGAGCTTTTCTGTTAGAGCATCGATCGCATTACTGAGGATGTTCATGAACACCTGGCTCAGTTGACCTGAGTAGCAATTAATTGGTGGGAGATCGCCATAATTTTTAATGACTGCGATGCCTGACTTGAGGCGGTTATTTAAAATAATTAAAGTACTCTCAATACACTCATGAAGGTCTGCTGGCTTACGATGAGTTCCATCCATGTGAGAGAAGCTTTGCAATCCACCCACAATTTTGGTTAATCGCTCAGAGCCTAACTCCATGCTTTTGAGGATTTTCGGTAAATCTTCTAAGACAAACTTTAGGTCATATTCTTCTTTTAGCCCACTCAAATTTGAAGAGGTTTCAGGGAATTCTACTTCATAAGCTGACAATACTTTTATTAATGTCTGGCAGTAACTAAAGAGAAAATCAAAGTTACAGGTAATACAGCCAACAGGATTTTTAATTTCATGACCAACACTAGCAACCATTTGTCCCAAAGCTGCCATCTTTTCGGTTTGAATGAGCTGAGCCTGAGTTTTCTCGTCGAGTAGTCGGGTAGCCAGTTCATGAATGTTTGACTGTGCTACTAGTAATTGATGCACATCCAGTAAGCGATATGTGCCTGTCTCTAATTCAACAATAATTGGTTCATAAAGCGCATTGGCTGACCGCTGCAATGAGCAACGAGCTGCTTCGACAATCTGTGTCTGACCAGGAAGAATCAATACGTCTGTATTGGCAAAGCGATATAAAGAAGATAGTGGACGCTTCAAAAATAGTTCTAGTCCATAGGGACGGCTCATCTGTTCCAAAAATCGACGCCGTGAAATCATCCCAACTAACTTCCCCTGCTCAGTGAGGATGACTCCTGGTAGCAGTTGATTCACCTGAAAAGTTTGGGTGACTTCTTTTCCTAAATGAGAAGAATCAATTTGAAAATCGTGTAGTGATAGTTCTTGAATGGTGGATTCTAGACTTAGATTCTCTGCCTTAGGTGGCGTGGAAGGAGAGAATTGTGTGTAAGGCTTCTCTAAGGCAAGCATAAGAAGATCCAAACGGATAAAAGTAATTGGGGTGACGGTCAAGCTTCCAGCTTTAATCTAACACTCAAGTTTCCGCTTTAATGATTGAGTTATGCTAAAAGTTTTCGATAAGAACCTGAACAATAGTTAAAATTAGGTTAACTATTGGTTATCTGTATATAGAGTTCTTAGGGCTAAAATTTCCGAAATTTATATACAGTTAAAAAATAAAGCCTCTATAAATAGATAGTAGGTTGGAGTTCTACTTGTGAAATTGTAGCTAACTCAAGTAGGGATTGAGAAAAAGGCGATCGCCCAAGTGACAGACGGCGCGATCGCGTCCTGATGATTTTGCTTGATACAATGCCGTATCAACCGTTGTAATTAGTGTTGTTGGTATTACCTCTAAGCTAGTGCAGGTCGGCAGGAATAATTCGCCAGTATGCAAGAGCGAGGTTTGTTTGGTTTTCAGAACTAGAGAGAAACTTTCGCCACGTTGCACAAGAACGCCAGCCACCCCTAGCCTAAGCTGCCGAACATTAAAGAAAGCTTGTTAGACGGATGGAGAGATGGTAAATAGGGCGATAGGAAGAGAATTTAGTCATTTTTCCCAAAATCTGAAAATATACAAGTAAAAAGTTCATTAGCTTACTACCCAAAGAACACAGTAGTAAATCAAGATTTAGCTATTGCTGTAAAATACCATTCGCACAAGATAGTGAGTGTGACACCGAGTAGAGTCGGTGTTTTGCCGTATTGTTGATGAGCAGGATGGCAACTTTTCTCAAATCGTCTGTGTCAAGGGCTACATTGGTTGGATTAATAGTAATACCTTCTTTTCCGATAAAATGGCGCTTGCTGCGTCATTTAGGTAAAACATCTTACGATCAGCCCAACACATGAATCAGCTGAACACCGCTTTCACTCTCTTCCTAAGTTTGCTTGTTGAAGCCATTCCTTTCTTGTTGCTGGGGGTTTTATTATCCAGTTTGCTCCTGTTGTTTGTCGATGAGCGTAAGCTGATTTCGGCTATGCCTCGAAACCCCGTGTTAGGGGCAATTGTTGGTAGTTGTGCAGGGATGTTCTTTCCTGTGTGTGAGTGCGGCAACGTGCCAGTGGCGCGGCGTCTGCTACTTCAGGGCGCACCAACACCCGTAGCGATCGGGTTTTTATTGGCAGCACCAACGATTAATCCAATTGTGATTTGGTCAACCTGGGTAGCCTTTCGTGACCAACCAGAAATTGTGGTGTTGCGAGTATTGTTTTCTTTAGGGATTGCCATCTTCATTGGTTGTGTTTTCAGCGTTCAGACAGATTTACGCCCACTGCTGAAACCCGCGATCACTCGCTCGATGCCCCGTCCTGAGAAGGGTGGAGGAGGTGATTTGAGATATGCCTCTAGTAAACAAGAGCAGACACCCATGCTGTTACAGTCCGGTTCCTATTTACTTGGTCAACCGGGGGCACCTTTGCGGATGGATACTACGGTTTTACAAGCATCGTTAGCCGCAACTAAACCAACCAAACCCCTACCCGATCGCTTGCGCCTATTTTTGGAGAATACGATCCAGGAGTTGCGAGAGTTGGGTGGTGTCTTGATTTTGGGAAGTGCGATCGCAGCTTTAATTCAAGTCCTTGTACCTCGTGAAATTATCCTGAGCTTGGGACAAGGGCCAATAACATCAATTATCGCGATGATGTTGTTAGGAGCCGTGGTGTCGATTTGTTCCACTGTCGATTCATTCTTTGCTCTTGCCTTTGCTTCAACGTTCACGAGTGGCTCTCTGCTGGCGTTTTTGGTATTTGGCCCGATGATTGACCTCAAAGCGCTCGGCTTGATGTTCTCTGTATTTAAGCCAAGGGCAATCATTTATTTATTTGCTCTAGCCACACTGTTAACCTTTTTGTTTACGCTGTTTGTGAACTTGCATATTAGTTGACGTTTAGTGATTGCTCTTTGCTTTGGCGCTTATACAGGCTGTAGATTATGAGTTCAGCTCAAAACTTCGGGAAAGCCCGGTTCCCCCGTTCCTCCTTTCAAAGTGTTTTATTACCCCTCTTAGATATCTTCGCCCTGGGAACTTGGGGCGTATTGATGCTGAGATATTGGCTCAGGGGTCAGTTGAATTTACTGATTCACCCCAATTACTTTTGGCTAGTGATTGTCACTGGCTTTGCCTTATTGATACTGGCAGGGTTAAGGGTATTACAGCTATTCACTCAGATGCGTCAACGGGCGGCAGGGAAGCCTGTTACCATGCCATTAGCTCAACACATCAGCTTGTTTCCTCCGGGTTGGAGTAGTGCCTTACTGATAGCAACAGCAATTGCGGGGTTACTGATCACACCGAAGGTATTTACTAGTCAGACTGCACTCCAGCGAGGCGTTGCAGAATCGTCAATCTTAACGAGATCGCAACCTCAAGCGTTTCGTAGTGCCAGCAATCCTCAAGATCGCTCAATTATTGAATGGGTAAGGACGCTTAATGTTTATCCCGAACCCGATGCCTACACAGGGCAAGCGGTAAAAGTACAGGGTTTCGTTGTCCATCCCCCAGACTTACCCTCACAATACCTCTTAATTTCTCGCTTTGTGATTACTTGCTGTGCAGCCGATGCCTATCCTGTTGGCTTACCCGTGAAACTAAAGGAAGATCGTAAGGCGTATCGTACTGACACCTGGTTAGAAATTGAAGGTCGGATGATTACCGAAACCTTGAAGGGTAAGCGTCAGCTAACCATCGAGGCAAGTTCCCTGAAAAAGATTCCTGAACCCGCTAATCCTTACTTCTACTAACTAGCACCATAGCTTTTCCCTTAAAACCTATCACCTACCACCTTTTTGGGATCAACGCCGATTCCGGAAAGTTTGTTTTGAGAATTGTTGCTAATGGCAGTTGACAAGAGATTCTTGCTAAAACTAGGTATGCCTTAGGAGAGAAGAAGATGATTCAACGTCAAGGTCAAGTCCAGGCAACACGCTACTTTACAACCTTAATCGGATTATTACGCGATCGCTCCTTATTTCTGGAAGAGATTCGTTCCGGCATTAAGCTCAAGAGTAAGGTAAGCTCACTGCTGATTTGCAGTTCGCTGTTTTTTGCCGTTTATGGTGGGATTATTGGTTCCTTCCACAGCATTGCTCAGGCTTTGTCTTCAGCGGTTAAGCTACCTTCGCTTTACCTGATTACCCTGATTATCTGTTTCCCAACGCTCTATTTCTTTAACATCCTATTTGGTTCCCGCAAGACATTTGGGCAGCATTTTGCGATGCTCTTGACAGCAGTATCAGTAATTAGTGTCTTGCTCTTCAGCTTTGCACCAATCACACTATTCTTTCTTATTTCTACTTACAATTACCAGTTTTTTAAGCTGTTGAATGTAGCCATCTTTGCCATTACTGGCTTCATTGGGGTTAAATTCCTTTACCAAGGAATGCACTTGCTTTCTAAGGAAGATGAGGAAGGCTTAAGCACCCGGATGAGTATTCTCAGGTTTTGGCTGATTCTTTATGCCTTCGTCGGAACGCAACTAGCTTGGACACTGCGACCTTTTTTTGGTACACCTGATTCACCGTTCGAGCTATTTCGTGAAATGCAGGGAAACTTTTATCTAGATATTTTTACAGCCTTGGGAGAAATTTTTGGTTTTCAGTAGTTATAGCAGTTAGCTATCAGCCATCAGCTTTCTTGTTTTCCTAATGGATTCTCGCTAATGGCAGTTGACAAGAGATTCCTGCTAAAACTAAGTATGCCTTAGGAGAGAAGAAGATGATTCAACGTCAAGTCCTGGCAACACGCTACTTTACAACCTTAATCGGATTATTACGCGATCGCTCCTTATTTCTGGAAGAGATTCGTTCTGGCATCAAGCTGAAAAGCAAGGTAAGTTCCCTGCTTATTTGCAGTTCGCTGTTTTTTGCGGTTTATGGTGGGATTATTGGCTCCTTCCACAGCGTTGCTCAAGCTTTGTCTTCAGCCGTGAAGCTACCTTCGCTTTACCTGATTACGCTGATTATCTGTTTCCCAACGCTCTATTTCTTTAACATCTTGTTTGGTTCCCGTAAGTCGTTTGGGCAGCATTTTGCAATGCTCTTGACGGCAGTATCAGTAATTAGTGTGTTGCTTTTCAGCTTTGCACCCATCACGCTATTCTTTCTTATTTCTACGTTTAACTATCAATTTATTATTTTGTTGAATGTAGTGATTTTTGCCGTTACAGGCTTCATCGGGATTAAATTCCTTTACCAAGGAATGCAATTGCTTTCCAAGGAAGATGAGGAAGGCTTAAGCACCCGAATGAGTATTCTGAGGTTTTGGTTAATTCTTTATGCTTTCGTCGGAACACAACTGGCTTGGACATTACGACCGTTTTTTGGCACACCTGGCTCACCCTTTGTGCTGTTCCGCGAGTTGGAAGGTAACTTTTATTTGAGTTTAGTGCAAGCGTTAGGAGAAATTTTAGGGTTTTAAGCAGTTGCCCCTTTAATTTTGAGGGATAAGGGGCATAGGAAAGGTTGTAGGTTGTAGGTTTTAGGTTTTAGGTAAAGAGTCTGCATCATTTATCACCTGCCAACTGACGTTAGAAAGTAGCACCCGATGTCCTGGTGGCACTGTGATTTGATTGAGTTCTAGCAGCATTTTCCAACCCTACTCAGTAGAATTTCTTTGTGACCATTACTGTGTCCGCCACATCGGTTCCTATACCTCTCTAGGTTACAGGTTACTGTTGTCTCGGAAGATTACTATTGTCTCTGAGTAGGGTGGCGATCGCATTTGCGAGAAATGCTGGCTCAACTGGCTTTGTAACGTGCTTCTGGAAACCAGCAAGGAGGATTTGTTGATGATCAGTCTCTCCCGCGTAAGCGGTTAGTGCGATCGCAGGTATCTCGCCTCCTTGTTCGGGACAACGTGAGCGAATTTGCTGGATAAACATATATCCATCCATTTCGGGCATTCCAATATCACTCAACAGGACATCTGGTTTAACGTTCACCAAAATGTTTAGCGCCTCAGTCGCCGAGGTAACGGCTTGTACGCTAGCACCATATTGTTCAAGGATGAAGACAATCAGCTCAAGAGTGTCCTGCTCATCATCCACGACAAGTACCCGTGTTCCTTCAAGATTTGGCTCGTCTCCTGGCAACCCCAAGTCTTCACTCTCATTAGACACAACATTCATCAACGGCAGAGTCACCGTAAACGTTGCGCCCTGATTAACTCCCGTACTTGAGGCTGTAACTTTCCCACCGTGGAGTTCTACAAGATGTCGGACAATTGCCAGCCCTAGTCCTAGTCCACCAAATACCCGTGTCGTGCTGCTGTTTTCTTGACGAAAGTAATCAAATACATGGGGTAGAAATTCAGGGAGTATACCCTTGCCTGTATCTCGAACAATAATTTGAGCATTGCCATTCAAGCGTTCCAACTTGATTTCAACCCGTCCCCCAGTAGGAGTGAACTTGACGGCGTTTGAGAGGAGATTCCACACCACTTGCTGCAAGCGGTTAGCATCTCCCATCACTTTCCTCACGTTGACATCAAACACTGTACTGATCTCAATTGACTTCGCCTCAGCCGCTAGACGCACTGTCTCTTGTGCAGCTTCAATCACCGTTACTAAATCAACTAGAGAGACATTTAAGTGAATCTTGCCTTGCAAAATCCGCGAAACATCCAGCAAATCTTCAATTAGCTGAGTTTGTAGTTGGGCGTTGCGTTCAATTGTTTCCAAGGCATAAGCCGTTTTTACCTCGTCAAGCTTGTGGGTACGCAAAAGCTTTGCCCATCCTAAAATCGGATTTAGGGGAGTCCTCAGTTCATGGGAAAGGACAGCTAGGAACTCATCTTTAATCCGGTTAGCCGCGGCACTTCGTGCCGCTTCACTAACAGCTTGCTCTCTTGCACACTGTTCAGCTTCGTAGAGATAGGCACGGGCAATCGCTTGAGCGCACTGCTGTCCCAATGCCAGCATAAATGCTCTATCTTGCTCACAAAACGTCTGGGGGGTTGCAAAACTCAAACCTAACCCCCCAATTGTGCGTCTCTCGACTGTTAAGGGAATGGCGGCAAAGGCGCAACTACTTGTCAAGGCTGGTAGGTGAGCTAAATCAGGATAGTGAGTGGCAAAGGCTTCAACATTCTCTAGAAAAATCGGTTCTCCTTGCCACACTGTATCTGCCAAGGGTGTTGCTGTTGTTCCAGGACGGCACTCCCAGTTATCAAACATCTCTTCAGGATAGCCAACTGTGGCTGCTAGTTTGAGAGAGTTGCCCGAATCATCGAGCAAGACAACTGAGCCTGCGATCGCACCTAAAGCCGTAATTCCCTGATTGACTACAGCTTCAGCCACTTGAGCAGGAGTCAGTGCTTCCGAAAAAGCGGCTGTGACAGCTTGTAGAAGGGCTGTACGATTAGCGGCAAATTCTGCACTCTGGCGTGAAGTTGTGGCTTCCCGATAAAGCCTTGCATTATCAATCGCGAGGGCAGCACGACGGGCTAAATCCTCGGCGACAGCCAAGTCATCTGTCTTGTAGCGGCGACCTGATTGGGCAGTAACCATGGTGATCGTACCTAGTATCCGTTGGCGGGCAATCAGTGGCACAATCAGCACTGACTCAAGTCCCAGCCCACGCACAAGCTGCAAATGTTCTGCTTCAGGAATCGCTGCCACAAGCAATGAGTCGGAAATCTTAGGGATGAGTTCAGGTTGACCTGTTCTAATTACCTTCACAATTGGGTTAGCGCTATCAAGGTTAGGGTGGTACAGAGCAAGCTGTTGTGACACCTCGGCGTGGGATGACTCGGTAAATGCGATCGCCTTGCGTTTAATCGAGCCATCGTCCTGCACAATTTCCACGGAACACAAGTCAGCCAAACGAGGGACTGGAATTTGGGCAACGCTTTGGAGGGTTGCTTCATAGTCTAAGGAAGCAGAAAGGATGCTACTTGTCTCGGCGAGAAAATGTAGGGTGTCCTCTGCCTGTTTACGCTCAGTAATGTCCCGTTGATTTCCCCAAGCTCTTACTAAAAAACTATCTTCAACAATTCCAACCAAGTTATTCGAGAAATACTTAGAATTGCCAAATCGATCTAGCTCGTGGGATTGGGCATCGCTCAGTCGATACTGAGAACGGATAAAAGCACGTAGGTACTCTTCATTATCGGGGTCAGATCGGATAAGGAAGTCTCCAATTCTAAGTCCAACAAGTTCTTCGACACGCTCAAAGCCATACATTGATGCCATGGCTTGGTTGCATTCCGCTAGATAGCCATACTCATAAAGATGCTGAATTTGCTCGTCTTCCGGAGTTTCAATTGCCAAAGGCGTTTCTAATTCAAAGCGCCAAATTCCTTCGGTACTCTGCTTAACAAAAGCCCGATAGCGTTCTTCACTTTTGCGTAGTGCAGCTTCAGCTAAGTTGCGATCGCGTAGTGCAGCTTGGCGATCGCTAATATCAATCGCGGCACAAGTCACACCAATAATAGAACTCGCTTCATCCCGTTGTGGCTCCACAGTAAGGTCGTAATACCAATCCCGCTCCTGTTGCGTAATTTTCACCTCTTCTCGCATCCCAATGCCCGTTTCTAATACACTGCGCTTGATACGAGTCACAACCAAGGCATCATCAAGAGGCATCAGGTCTTCATCTCGTTTACCCAGCACTGACTCCACCTGATGCTCGAAGGCAGAATTATAAATCCACGTATATCGAAGTTCTTGGTCTTGGTTAAATAAAGTAATTGGCGAGTTCTTAATCGCAATCCGAAGTCGCTCCTCGGCAACACGCAGCGCCTGTTCTGCCCGTTTACTTTCGGTAATATCTGCCACCATGACACCAACACCAATTTGCCCCGCTTCACCCCTTACCGGGTAGTAGTTAGCTAGCCAATAGCCTAAGCGTCCTGCCTGTCCTGGTGCCTCACCACTAAATTCCACATTTAGCTGGGGTTGACCTGTATCCAAAACGTTTTGGATTTGTGGCTCAAACAGGGTTGCCATCTCTGGTAAGAGTTCTCGAAAGCGTTGCCCCAAGTGTTGTTCTACAGATAAGCCGTTGATCTGTGCAAGTACCTGATTAATGCGGATATAGCGTAGTTCTTTGTCAAAAAAGCAAATGCCAATTGGGGCGGCTGCTAGTAGTGCATCAATTAAAGCTAGCGACTCGGCTTGTTGCTGTAGTGCCTGCTGACGCTGGGTGATGTCATTGACTAGAGCAACAAATCCTCGAACTTCTCCTTGTTTGCCAAAATCAGGAATGTAAGTCGCCTGAATATAGCGATCGCCATCTTTATACAGCATCCGGGCTTCAAAGCTAACAGGTTCTCCTGCCAACACCGCTTCTAGCCGAGGCTGAATGGTTTGATACGCTGTCTCACCCAAAACTGACACGATGTGTTCTCCAGCAATGTCATTCCGAGAGACTCCAAACCAATCTTCATAGGCTCGATTATTGAAACCGTAGTGCAAAGAGGCATCAACATAAGCGATCGGCATAGGCAGAGCATCTGTGATTAGATGCAGTTGGGCTTGACTCTCCCGCAGCATCTCTTCCCTTCGCCTCTGTGCTTCAACGAGCCAGTTGCTCAACAGAGCAACCACCCCAAACACACTCAAACGCAAAAGATCGTCTACATGAACATTCAAAGCGTTATAGGGTGGAAGCGCAAAGTAATTAATCGCCAAGGTCGATAAAGCTGTTGCAAGCAGCCCCGATCCCAGTCCACCCCAAGAAGCGCTAATCATCACAGCTGCAAAAAATAAAGGTGTTGGAGTTGGCTTCAGTAGTGACCCTGACAAGAGTGTCAACAACAGAGCCGTTCCTACAGCAAGCATCGCTAGTACAACGGCAAAAGCAGCTATCATGTAGCGATTTAGGTGAAGGCGATTATTCTCTAATAGCATTATTTGAGCCGGGGTAACTCTCTAAAAGCGGAACCAAGGGCAGTGTCATCACAACATTCTCTCTTCTATCTTGCGATAGAAGTCAAAAAATAACCCTTGGTGTAAACACTGTTACAGTTTAGGCTGCTTTAGTTGGATGAGTTGCTCGACTTTATCCAATGAATCAGGAAGAGACTTAGCGACCTATAGCCATCAGCAGTCAGCTTTGGTGCGGTCAGCTTTCAATCAAATCGGCTCACTTCTAAGGAACGCTCTTCTCCCGTTAATGCCCTAACCTAAGTGGCTACTGCTATATCTTCTACTTTGAACAATAAACCATAGACAAAACGCCATTATTGGCGATCGCAATACCTTTGCCTCAGTCTTGATTGGGAAGCATCAAGACTGAGGCTCTTCTCTAAAATCAAAAAGAAAGCTTCGCCAAAAATGCCTTTCCTATGGACTTTTCCTTAGGGCGTAAAAACTTCGCTCAACAGATACAGCAGTCAGACACCCAAATTGACTTAGGGGCATCTGCCCTGTATATTGCCCAAGAAGAATACCCTGACCTTGATACTGCCGCCTACCTCAACGCCTTTGACGTTATGGCCATGGAAGTAGAGGAGCGCTTGCCAGTCGAACGATATCCTTTAAAAATTATCCAGAGTCTTAATCAATACTTTTATGATGACCTAGGTTATACCGGAAACACCGAGGATTACTATGACCCTCGCAACAGCTTCCTAAATGATGTCATTGACCGACGCATTGGTATCCCGATTACCCTCTCTGTTGTCTATCTAGAAGTTGCCCGACGCCTTGACTTTCCAATGGTTGGGATCAACATGCCTGGACATTTTCTGATTCGTCCAGAGTTTCAGGATGTAGGAATTTTTGTTGATGCCTTTAATCGGGGTGAGATTTTATTTGAACAAGACTGTGAGGAACGACTCACCCAGATGTACGGGCGTTCTGTACCACTGCAACCACAGTTCACAGAACCAGTGAGTCATCGGCAGCTACTAGCACGGATGCTGACAAATCTCAAATTTATTTACCTCAACCGCCAAGATTTCCTCAAAGCTGTAGCGGCGGTTGAGCGCATTTTGCTGTTGTTTCCTGATAGTCCCACAGAACTGAGAGATCGGGGGCTGCTTTATTCCCAACTAGGATATAAGTCAAGAGCTTCTCAGGATTTAGAACTATATTTAGCGATGGTTCCCGATGCAGACGATGCTGATATGATTCACCGCTTGCTTGAACAACTGCGGCGGGAGGTGTAAGCGGGAATGGGGAATAGGGAATGGGAATGGGCGAGAGGCGGATGTCTACCCCACAAGAAAAAAAACTCTTGTGGGATGGGCATCTTGCCCGTCCTGGCTATTTATGCAAGGAGTCTAATACCGCTTAGCTTACAATTCCCAATTCCCAATTTCTCACTTCATTCCTAGATATGTCTCCTCAGCAACGCGCTTAAGGCGCCTGAGTTGGGCTTTCATATCGTTTTGCGTCCAGTTGGCAGCAAAGGTGTTGAAGCCCCAGCTAACTAAGGGATTAGGGATGGCAAACTCGAAACGGTTGAGAAGACGTGTACCTTTTTGTGCTGGCTGACACTCCCAGCGATCGCGTCCTTGAAAAAATCCCTTGAACTCCCAGACGACTAAACCGGGTTCCCGCTCTACGACAATACTTTTTAGGGTAGGCTGCACTAAGGGAATTTGAATCACGAAGCGGCTACGACTGCCTATCTCTGTACTCCAGTCGCCGATGGGTTCACAACGCAAAGCTGGGTTGAGCCAACGGTGCATCAAAGCTTGGTCAGTGATACAGCGCTCGACGGCTGTGGCGCTTGCCTTGATTTGAATTGATTGCTCAAAAACCTGGGTATTTGACATTTAAAAATTTAACAGCGTCTCACAACTGGTAATCTTGCTCTTGTTAATACCATGCCAATTATGAGAGTAATGTTGCCAAAAACCAAAAACTTTAATGACCAAAAATCAGCAAATCCTAGATTTTCATGGCTTAATTATCCATAAGGATAGAGGTAAAGCTAGGAATTTCAGTTTAAGGTTGTGCCTGAACATCTCAGGCTGTTAATCTTAAATTTTCTAATTTTATGCATTCCTCGTGACGTTGGCACTGATTGGTTAAGAGGCATAGATAGCATCAATCACAGCAGTACGGGTATCACAAGTTCCAAGTTGAAGCCTTGTGAAGTTTGAGAATAACGCAAGAAGGAAGAGGTATGAATAACCTTTGGCAAGGTATTGTCCAAATTGTGGGAGTGGGTGTACCAATCCAGGTGCATCCAATTTTGGCGCAGGCTACGCCGACTGCTACACCCGCCCAATCGGCTCAACCAGGGATAGTTGAGAATGGCACAGATTATCTTCAATCAATTTTCGGAAATATAGCCGCTTTTGTTCCTAGCTTGCTGGCGGCGATTTTAATTTTGGTGGTGGGTCTGATCATCGCCTTCATCGCTTCAGCGATAACAAAGGGTATACTCAAGCGCACCAATCTTGACAACAAACTTGCTGACTGGCTTACCGGGCGGCAAGCAGGATCAGAGCCTCCCCCAGTTGAGCAATGGGTAGGTAGTGCCGTTTTCTGGATCGTAATGATCTTCACTGCCGTAGCGGTTCTCGATACTCTACGGCTAGAAGTTGTTTCTCAACCTCTAAATACATTCCTTAACCAAATCCTCAGCTTCTTGCCTAAGCTCTTTGCGGCGGGGATTTTATTAGGGATTGCTTGGTTGATTGCAACCCTCGTCAAGCTTGTGACAACACGGGGATTGCGGGCGCTTCGCTTAGATGAGCGTTTAGGTCAACAAGTCAGAACTACTCCAGATAACCCGGACGAGATTCCACCTAGAACAACGAGCCAATTCTCACTCGCCGATACGATTGGGAATGCGTTGTATTGGTTCATCTTTCTCCTGTTTCTTCCAGCAATCTTAAGCACCTTAGGTTTGGAAGGAACGCTGCTTCCGGTACAGCAACTGCTCAATGAAATTCTGGCAATTTTGCCGAATATTTTGGCAGCGATTGTCATCGCAGCAGTGGGTTGGCTGGTTGCTCAAGTCGTGCGGCGTATTGTTACAAACTTGCTATCGGCAGCAGGTGCTGATCGCTTAGGTAGCCGATTTGGACTACGGGCAACCCCAGGTGGTCAATCACTTTCTTGGATTCTCGGAACAATTGTCTATGTCCTAATCCTGATTCCCACAGCAATCGCGGCTTTGAATGCGCTTCAGATTGAGGCAATCTCACAGCCTGCGATCGCAATGCTCAACCAAATTCTGAGCGCTCTTCCCAAAATCTTTACCGCTGGGTTGATTCTGGTTATTGCTTATGTATTAGGGCAGTTCCTCAGTGACCTAGTAACCAATATCCTGACAAGCATTGGCTTCAACAACATTTTTCAGTGGATTGGCTTGCCCACACCCCGCAGCGCCCGCAGAACAACGGGAACTCCAAGGGATGACTTAGGACTCCCACCACCACCACCACCGACAACGGGGCCAGAGACTAGGCTACAGACTACACCCGTTCCGACTCGGACACCATCCGAACTGGTGGGAATTATTGTGCTAGTCGGCGTTATGCTGTTTGCTACTGTTGCAGCCGTTGATGTCCTAGAGATCACTGCTCTGACCGCAATTGTCAGTGGCATTGTTCTCATCGCTGGGCGGATTCTGGCTGGGTTAATCGTATTTGCGATTGGTTTATACCTAGCAAATCTCGCCTTTAACTTGATTATTAGCTCTGGCTCTCGCCAAGCCAAATTCCTTGCCCAAGCTGCTCGAATTGCAATCATTGCCTTGGTTATCCCAATGGCACTGCAACAAATGGGCATTGCTGGCAACATTGTGAACTTAGCATTTGGATTGCTTTTAGGAGCAATTGCTGTTGCGATCGCACTTGCCTTCGGTTTAGGAGGTCGCGATATTGCAGCGGGTCAAGTTCGGGAATGGCTAGACTCGTTCAAGCAAAACCGACCACCTGATATTCGATAGGTTGGGGAATGGGGAATGGGGAATAGGGAATGGAACTTTTGCACTTTATAAGGAAAAAAGCTAAAGGTTAAAAGAATCTATCATCCCCTTCCTCTCTGCTTCCCCTGCCTCCCCAGCTTAGATATTCTCAAGAGCGGAAGAGAGTAACAAGTATCAATCACCAAAAATATCTAACTGTTCCACAGGTATTTCTTCAGCGTCAACTATAGCCGCTGAAGATTTTTTTTGACCACCTTTACGCAGTCCAACGGCAATTTTACTGTGCTTCTCAATTTGGCTCATCACCTGCTTTGCCCGTTGAATAACAGGTGTAGGTAAACCCGCTAGACGCCCTGCTTCAATCCCATAAGAGCGGTCAGCGCCTCCCGGTTGAACTTGGTGTAAGAAGATAATTTGGTCGGGTAGTTCCTTCACTGTTACCTGGTAGTTAGCGATATTTGGTAGGAGAGAAGCGAGTTCATTGAGTTCATGGTAGTGGGTTGCAAAGATAGTTCTTGCCTTTATCTCCGTTGCTAGGTATTCTGCAACCGCCCAAGCAATTGAAAGTCCATCAAAGGTGGCTGTCCCACGCCCAATTTCGTCGAGGAGAACAAGAGATTTAGCCGTGGCATGGTTGAGAATATTTGCCGTCTCATTCATCTCCACCATGAAGGTAGATTGACCTGTAGCAAGGTCATCAACCGCACCGACACGAGTAAAAATGCGATCGCATATTCCCAATGTTGCTGACGACGCAGGTACATAACTTCCAGTCTGCGCCATCAGTTGAATCAACCCCACTTGCCGTAGATAACAACTCTTTCCACTCGCATTCGGGCCTGTAAGAATAATTAGGTCAGGACGTTCAGTAACCTGACTTTTCTTTAAGGGAGGTTGGGAGGAATCGACTGACTGCCTCCCCAAATACGCGGAATTCGGCACAAAAAAACCAGCAGGTAAAGATTGCTCCACCACCGGATGACGCCCGTCGATGATGGTAATCTCCCGACCTTCCACTATATTCGGGCGACAGTAACCTTGGTATACCGCTACCTCTGCTAAACCACAGAGGATATCAACGGCTGCCACCGCACGGGACACATTGCGAATCTGTTCAGCTTGCTCCCCAACCTGATTTCGCAGACCAACAAAAACCTCGTATTCCAAGCGGTTCAAGTCTTCCCGTGCCGTAAGAATCCGCGCTTCCCGTTCCTTCAACTCCGGAGTAATGTAGCGCTCCTCATTTGTAAGAGTTTGCTTGCGGATGTAGTTATCAGGAACTTGGTCTGCTTTAGTGCGAGTGATACTAATGTAGTAACCAAAGGTTTTGTTGAAACCCACTTTCAGCGTGGGAATGCCACTACGTTGTCTTTCCGTTACTTCTAAATTAGCAATCCACTGCTGGTCTGCTTCGGCAGTAAGCCGCATTTCGTCAAGCTGAGGATTAACACCAGGTCGAATTAAGTTCCCTTCTGTGAGATGTAAGGGGGGCGACTCAACGAGATGAGTCCGGAGTTGTTCTCCTAGTTGCTCAAGTTCTGATGGAACCTTTTGTAAAGCTCTGAGATAGGGAGAAGAGCCATAGGCAGCCAGTTCAGCGAGTTCCGGTAATTTCAAAAGGGAACTGCTCAATGCTACTAAGTCTCGCGCATTAGCCGTACCCGAACCTGCACGACCCGTCAGCCGTTCCAAGTCGTAGATTTGACGCAATAACTGCCGTAAGTCTTCCCGTAATCCGCCATTTTCAAATAATTCCTGAATCGTATCGTGCCGCGCCCGGATTCCTTTAATATCCAGGAGTGGTTGTAAGAGCCAACGGCGTAGTGCCCTGCCTCCCATTGCCGTGCTAGTTCTATCTAGTGCCCAAAGCAGGGAACCATGAAACGTATTGTCCCGGACTGTTGCCGTAATTTCCAGATTGCGGCGGCTCTGGTGGTCGAGAATTAAGTAGTCGGCAATGGTATAAGTGCGTAAGGTTTGGAGAGCGACGTAATTTTCTTTTTGGGTGTCTTCCAGATATTCCAACAAGCCACCAGCCGCACGAACACCGAGGGGAAGATGTTCACAACCTAACCCTTCAAGCGATCGCACTCTAAATCGCTCTAACAATCGTTGTCTTGCTTCCCCGGCAGAAAATGGGGTTTGTGAACGAAAGGCATAGCAAAATGCGTTGGGTAGACACTCCGGCAAATGCTCCGATTTTTCCCCTGGTCGTAGCATACTGACCAAATCCGGTGCATTTGTGGGAACTAATACTTCCGAAGGCTGCAAGCGCATCAATTCTGCGGTGAGGAGTTCTAAATCTGTGGATTGCGTTGTGAAGAACTCGCCCGTAGAGATGTCTGCATACGCCAAACCCCAGTGATTACCAGCAATTACTACAGCAGCAAGGAAGTTATTGCGTCGGGCATTGAGCATCCCGTCATCCAGTAAGGTACCAGGGGTGAGAATGCGTGTTACCTCACGGCGCACCTGACGCCCTTCTTTCGCTGCCACTGCCGCATCTTCAACTTGGTCACAAATTGCGATCGCAAACCCGCGTTCTACCAACATCGTGCAGTAGCGATCCAAGGCATGGTGAGGGACTCCTGTCATAAAAACTCGCCCAATCCCCTTACCTGCCTCCTTACTCGTTAAGACAAGTTCCAGTTCCTCCGATAGTGTCCGGGCATCCTGAAAGAAGGTTTCATAAAAGTCTCCCACTCGATACAGCAACATTGCATGGGGATACTGGTCTTTCATATCAGCAAAGTGCTGCATCATCGGCGTTAGTTTACTACGATCTACCGTCCGATAGTCAGCGTTTTCCGCTGTTACACGCTGTGCCTTCTCGGTAGCGCGAGTTGACTTAGAACTGTTGGGTTCGTTGGGAGGGGTAGATGCTTCGAGGTATCCGCTCATGACCAGTCAGTAGATTGCCAAGTTCTTAATGACTTTATCGCAAGCAAGGGATGAGCGTCACTCAAGGGAAATAAATACAAACTACAAGTTGACACCTGGCGACAAAAACCCAAGCTTAAAGCTGACCCCAGCTCTGTCACCGACGATACTTAATTAGTTGCTGTACAACACATTTAGGGCGAACGATGGGAATTGAACCCACGAATGGTGGTACCACAAACCACTGCCTTAACCATTTGGCTACGCTCGCCATCTGAGTTCCTAATATAACATCTGGTTTGTTGGTTAATCAATCTCTTTTCAATTAACAGGGAACTCTCGTCTCAGAGGGTGTAGTCATAGCGGATAGATGGTTTACTAAGTAGCATGAAGGTTTTACAAGTTGTTACAGCGGTTGGTGGGGCTGCTCTGGTGGCGTTAGGAGCATCGATGGCACTGACAAATCCTGGTCAGGATACCTATGAGCAGTATGCTGTTGAGCAACTGGCAACGTACTTAAAAAACGAAGGCTGCACGCAAGCACCTCCAGTTTTGGGGGATATACTCCAGAATCAATGCAAATCACTGGTTGATACAGGACGACCACAACTTCAGCAAATTATTGCTCAAACAACAAAGCGACAGAACTTTCTTCTGTTCAGCATTTATCGAACCAATTTAAACGTTGGTCCTTTTTTGCCTGTTTACCAGTTTGAGACGCTGGGAATTTTTCAAAACTTTTACATTTATCAAGCTTCGGAGCAGTAATACTAAACCTTCTATGCCTTATAGTAAATTTACCCTTAGCAAAGCTGTAGACGATTTTCAACTCACTATCGTTGAAGGCGATCGCTTTTTTCCAGAGGTTCCCCCAGTCAATCCAAGTTCTTTACTCAAAGATACGCTGAAAGAAACGCTACCTTGGGCGATCGCAGTCAGTACTGAAAAAGCACGTTCTGAAGGGATTATCAATCCAGTCTTGTTAGAAGTCAAACGTCAGCTCAAAGGACAAATTAGTGTCTTTTCGGGTGAAGAGTTCAATGTGCAGCCAGAAGTTGATTTGACGGGCTATGTTGATTTTCTGATTAGTCGCTCTCCAGAGCAATTGTTTATTAAAGCCCCAACGGTAGTTTTGGTGGAAGCGAAGAAAGAAGACCTTAAACCAGCACTCGGACAATGTTTAGCCGAAATGGTGGCTGCTCAACGCTTTAATCAACAGAAGCAGCAGCCTATTTCAACCATCTACGGAACGGTGACGAGTGGTACAGTTTGGCGGTTTCTCAAACTAGAAGGGCAAACTGTTACGATCGACCTGACTGATTATCCACTGCCGCCAGTTGAGCAAATTTTGGGCAAACTGGTTTGGATAATGCAAAATGGCTGATAAAAGCTCAAATGAGACTGAGCCTCGCACGTTTGGGATAATTCACGACTAACTCATTTACTGTTGCTATTAAATGCGTTTTCCAAAACCAAAGGCGTTGGCAACTATATCATCCCCCGTGACGCACCCTACTACTGATAGCTTTGGGCTATAACTGGGAACTTCGCTGTTAGAGGTTGTAGTCATTAGGAATTTTTCAAAACTTTTACATTTATCAGGCTTCGGAGCAGTAATACTAGTGGCTACGCACTAAGTGCAGGGTCGCAGAAGTTTTGTTGATTCATAAAAGTCTCCTTCAAATGCTGCAATGAGCTACTGTGTTATTCCTGGATGTCTCACGCCTCAAAATCCTCACCAAGCCAAGTTTTGTTTGAGCTGTGGTTCTAAACTGCTATTGAGAGAGCGATATCGTTCAACTCAGCCGATTGGTCGCGGCGGATTTGGCATTACCTTTTTAGCTGTGGATGAAGATATCCCCTCTAAGCCTCGCTGTGTAATTAAGCAACTCTATTTACACCAAGGTAGTTTGGTTTTAAAAAAGGCAGTGGATTTGTTTCATCAAGAAGCCGAACGACTGGATGAGTTGGGAAAGCACTCGCAAATCCCCGCACTTCTGGCTCACTTTGAGCAGAATAAGCACTTGTATTTGGTACAGGAGTTGATTGAGGGAGAAACTTTAGAGCAGGAATTGCAACGGGTGGGGACGTTTGAGGAAACGCAGATTTGGCAACTGCTAAGGGATTTATTACCTGTGTTGAAGTTTGTCCACGATCGCAAAGTGATTCACCGGGACATCAAACCCTCAAACATTATCCGACGCCGTAGTGATCACAGACCGATTCTCATTGATTTTGGCGTAGCTAAACTCATCACTAACACAGCGCTATTTCATACGGGTACAACCGTAGGCAGTGCAGAATACATGGCACCGGAGCAAACGAAGGGTAAAGCGTTCCCAGCAAGTGACCTCTACAGTTTAGGTGTAAGTTGTATTTACTTACTTACAGGTGTTTCTCCCTTCGAGTTATTTGACATTATCAATAACCGTTGGGCATGGCGTGACTATTTACCCAACGGCAAGGGAGTTAGCGATCGCTTAGGTAAAATCCTTGATAAGTTACTAGAAAGTACGATCAAAAACCGCTATCAATCTGTCGAACAAGTCTTACAAGCGTTGAACTCAACACAGGTAGCAACCCTGCTACCGCCTCAGCGAAATATCAATAAGGCTTTAGTCTCAGAAGTCGGGATTGATTACACCAAACTACAAAACTTGTTGGCGAGAAAAAAATGGAAAGAGGCAGACCAACAAACCTGGGATGTTTTGTGTCAGGTGCTAGGCAAGACACAGGGGCAATATCTCTTCAACAGTGATATTGAAAAATTGCCCTGTCGCGACTTACAAACAATGGATAAGCTTTGGGTGAAGTACAGCGAGGGACACTTTGGTTTTAGTGTCCAGAACCGCATTTATCAAGAGGCTGATGAAGATTACACGATTTTTTGCGATCGCGTTGGTTGGTCTCTCCACAATTCTTATTCCCAAGAATCAGCACTGAAATTTAATCTAAGAGCGCCTGTTGGTCATTTGCCCTCACGCCGTTGGCTAGGTGGCTACAACTGGTGGCATCATCCCAAAATTTTGGCAGCAAAGCTGGAAAACTGTGGCATTGCTTGTAGCAGTTAGCCCTCAGCTATCAGCCATCAGCTTTTTTTTTCTGACTATCTGAGATTAGGAAAAACGAGAAATTTTAAGTTTAACTTAATTACAATACTCTCCTGTAGTTAGAGATATGTGATAGTAAATTCTATCTCAGGATGTACGCTTGGTCATGGTGGGTGTTCTAATGTTGATTTCATAGCTGAAGTTGATAAAGGTGAAGAAAGCCTTCTCACTGGCTTGCAAAAGTCTGGTGCAATTTTTGTTGCTTAAATCCATCTTTCAAAAAAGGAAAACTCGTGTTTTTTCACAAAAAAGAACTGATTGCTAAGACAGTTAATGTTGATACACCCAATCCTAAATTTGCCCAACTTCTCCTAGAGCAATTTGGAGGGGCGACGGGTGAACTGACTGCGGCTTTGCAATACTGGGTGCAGTCTTTTCATGTAGAAAATGCTGGCATCAAGGATATGCTTCAAGATATTGCCATTGAAGAATTTAGCCATTTGGAAATGGTTGGCAAGCTTATTGAAGTTCATACAAAAGGTACCAACGAAACTGAGGCATTTAATAGTACGCTGTTTGCTGTGCGAGGTATAGGACCACACTTCCTCGATAGCCAGGGTTCTGCTTGGACTGCGGCTTACATCAATGAAGGAGGTGACGTTGTGCGTGACCTAAGAGCGAATATTGCGGCGGAAGCAGGGGCACGTCAAACTTACGAATCGTTGATTAAGCTAGCACCGGATGCAGGTACGAAAGAGACATTGGTGCATCTACTGACTCGTGAAATCTCTCACACCAAGATGTTCATGAAAGCGCTGGATTCGATGGGTAAACTGACTGACCCCTTCTTTGGTAATATCCAACCGGATGAAACAGTAGACATCTACTATAATTTGTCCACAAATGGCAAAGATGAGCGTGGACCTTGGAACTCAGATGAGAATTTCAAGTATGTTGCTAATCCTGTCCAAGACTAGGTGTAATTAGCAGAATTTAGCAGCAGTAATAAAAACTGTAAGAGCCAGCGTATATTTACACGCTGGCTCTTTCCTTTTAGGACTACTTTCAATTGGAAACACTTTATACAAAATTATGTTCCTTAAAACGATACAATCAACAAAACATAAATAGAAGTTTTAGATATACTATTGCCCTTGTTAACCGCTTATCTATTAGTCTCTCACGGGAGCCGTGACCCACGTCCTCAGGTTGCGATGGAAAAACTAGCTGAGTTGGTACGCACTCAGTTGAGAATTCAGGAGGCAACATATAGCGATCGCATTCCGGAAGAAGCCGCACCACTGTGTATCAGTGTCTTGAAAGCGACTCCAGACACGCTAGCATCTCCACGGCAGCCTCACCGAGTCACTGGAAGTACGATGTTAGTGAGTCGTGCTGGACATCCGCTTGTGGGAACTGCAACCTTGGAACTCGCTGACACTCCCCTACATGAGCAAATCTGTGAGTTTGCAAGTGTGGCTCTAGCCGCTGGCTGCAAGGAAGTGCAGTTACTACCGATATTTCTCCTACCAGGAGTGCATGTGAGGGAAGATATCCCCACAGAAGTAGCACTGGCGCAAAAAAGTTTGGGTGAGGCGATTACAATCCATCAGCGCCCACATTTGGGAGCGCACCCTAGCTTAGGAACAATGCTTGCAAGCCAATTAGCAGCAGTAGATACCGAAGCAAAGATAATGCTTGCTCATGGAACACGCCGTGCAGGGGGCAATGAGCCAGTGGAAGCTGTTGCTAAGCAGCTAGGGGCTGTGGCAGCGTATTGGTCAGTAAAACCCACGCTGGAAGAGCAGATTGTCACGTTAGCTAATGCGGGTCATCAACAGATTGCAATTGTGCCTTACTTCCTCTTCTGTGGGGGAATTACGGATGCGATAGCGAAGCGCTGCCGCGAAGCGCAGATCGCGAAATCTATTACAAGCCTCCAAGCCCGGTTTCCCAAGTTAGAGTTGAGTCTTGCTAATCCTATCGGTGTCAGTCCACAGTTAGCGAATTTGATTGTCGAGCTAACCGAGGATAAACCCAATCCAAGGGACGTTGACCAATTAGGGTGAATCAAACGTCATGAATGCAATAGACGAGAAAAACACAGAAGAAATGCAGAATCGGTGCTTAGGTAAGGTGTATTTAGTGGGTGCTGGACCAGGAGACCCTGGACTGATGACACTGAAAGGAAAAGGGCTATTAGAGTGTGCCGATGTCGTAGTTTACGACGCTTTAGTGAGTGCCCAAATTTTAGCGATGATCAATCCTCAAGCTGAGAAGATTGATGCGGGGAAGCGGATGGGGCGTCACTCTCGGCTACAAGAGGAAACCACGCAATTATTGATTGAAAAAGCACAAAACAATGCTGTGGTGGTGCGGCTGAAGGGGGGCGACCCGTTTGTGTTTGGGCGTGGTGGAGAGGAAATGCAGGATTTGGTGGAGGCTGGGGTGCCAGTGGAAGTTGTTCCAGGGGTGACATCCGGGATTGCCGCACCCGCTTATGCAGGGATTCCTCTGACTCATCGTGCTTATAGTTCCTCAGTAACCTTTGTAACAGGTCACGAATCGGCAGGAAAGTATCGACCGGAGGTGAAATGGAATGCGATCGCTCACGGTTCAGAAACTATCGTGATTTATATGGGCGTTCACAATCTGTCCTATATCGTGACCGAACTGTGTGGCGCTGGAATGAGTCCAGAGACACCCGTTGCCCTAATTCGCTGGGGAACACGACCAGAACAAGAAGAACTCGTTGGCACCTTGGGAACCATTGTCGCTGCTGTAGAGGCTCATCAGTTCAGCGCACCTGCGATCGCAGTAATTGGCAATGTGGTCAAGTTGCACAGTATTTTAGCTACGGCTCACCTATCCAATTAAAATACTTAGAATTTTTAATATCTATGTAACAGATTGTGCGTGTGTATGGCATACGCTCACACAATTTCATACCGTTAATGTGCTACGCCAAAATTTTTGTGTGACATTTTTGAGTGCGTGTTAATAATCACTAAGCTCATGCTAAGAGCCTAAGTTTTTTCTCACCTACAATCGGCTTAAAGTAGGGGCGGGGGGTGCAAAAAAGCCATGATTAATCAGGTTTTAAATAATCGTTATCGGATCGTTAGGGTTTTAGGCTCAGGTACCTCAGGACTGATTTATCTAGCCGCTGATAATCGCCACCCTGACTTCCCAGTCTATGTGATCAGGCAGTTAAAGCTTCCTCGACAAAACTCAGAAGCCCTGAACCGCCTGCTTTTTCTGTTGAAACACAAGTCCCAAACTCTGGAGCGATTGGCACAAAACCACCAGAGTCCCGAAATCTTGGATTATTTCGTGGAAGACCAAAAGTTTTATCTGGTAGAAGAATCTGTTCCAGGTCATCCCCTAAACCCACAACGACAACCGGGTCAACTCCAACCTGAAGACCAAGGGGTTCTCCGGATGCAAGAAATGTTAGAAATCGGGAATTTGCTCCCGGCTATTGAATCGGGACAGACCCCGAAGCCAGTCGTTTCCCAGCAACCTACTACTGATTCTGATCATTCACTGTTGCAAGATGTGTCCCCTCCTCAACAGCCGCAAAGACACTCGTCACACAAGCGCCTCTGGCTTGCTTTGGCAGGGGCAGCCGTTCTGTTTGTTGTCTTGGGAGGGGTGTTGCTGTTTCGCAATTCAACTCAAACGAACGCCAAAGAGTTTTATAAACAAGGTATCGAAAAACTTACAAAGGGTGATTTGCAAGGCGCAATTCAGGCATTCGATCAGTCAATTCAGCTCAATCCTAATGACCCATTAACCTATGGCAACCGGGGAAATGCTCAGTATGACTTGGGTGCTTATCAAGCTGCCATTGAGGACTATAGCGAAATGATTCGGCTTTCGCCCCAGAAGGCGGGTGCTTACTACAACCGAGGGCTGGCTTACTATGACATGGAAAACTACAAGGCAGCGATCGCAGATTTCAACCAAGCGATTCAGCTAGCACCAACTGATGCTGATGCTTACTACAAAAGGGGTTTAACTAACTATGAGTTAGAGAATTATCAAGCTGCGATCGCAGATTTTGACGAAGTGCTACGCTTAAATCCCAAAAACAGCGAAGCCTATCAAGCACGAGGACTAGCGCGTGCGGCGAGTGGGAATAAGCAGGAAGCCATGGAAGATTATACCCAAGCCATTGCACTCAATCCTGATGATGCCAAGGCTTACTACAGCCGAGGACGAGCGAGATTTCTCTTAGGAGACTATACAGGGTCTGTAGAGGATTACACACGGTCAATTAAGCTCAATCCCAAAGATGCAGATGCTTATACAAACCGCTGTAGCGCTCAACTAAACTTAGGAGTTTCTCAAGAAGCGATCGCTGATTGTACCGAGTCAATTAACCTCAACCCGAATAACGATACTGCCTACAACAATCGCTGTATTGCTTACTTTAATCTCAAGGATTATCAAAACTCACTCAAAGATTGTAGCCAAGCGATTCGGATTAATCCTAATAACGATAACGCTTATAGTAACCGAGGAGATATTCGTCAGGCACTAGACGATACGACCGGGGCACTTTCTGATTATACGCAAGCGATTCGGTTAAATTCCAACAACTCCGTTGCCTACAGTAACCGGGGAGATATTCGCCGGAAACTCGAAGATTATCCCGGCGCACTTGGAGATTATACAAAAGCGATCGCACTCAACCCTAATAGTGCTGTAGCTTATTACGGTCGAGGCTTAAACCATGCTGCGATGAAAAACAGAGAGGAAGCCATTGAAGATTTTCAGGAAGCCTCTAAACTCTTTTTAGATAACGGCAGAATTCCTGGCTATAACAACGCGCAATTTCAAATCAAAAAACTTCAAGAATAGCGATATAGCAGAAAGCTATCAGCTATCAGCTTTTTTGCTTTTCTTGCTCGGTCTCTTGCTTCAAACACCATAAACATTCTGCCTTCTGCCTTCTGCCTTTGTGCAAGTTAAAGTTTTGCGCGATAGCTTACAGAAGGAATCGTAGTCTGTGTGACAAAATTTGCTGTGCCTCAAGAACTGAATCAAATCTTTGACAAGAATGATGCAACATCCCCAATTAATCGTCGTGCCATCAGTCGCGATGTTGTGCGCCTTGCTCTTCCTGTAATTGGTCAATCGCTGCTCGAAACGTTGGTATTTTTGGTAGACCGACTAATGTTAGGGCGTCATAGTACAGAGTCACTTGCCTCTATGCAAATTAGTGGTCCTCTCGTTTGGTCAATTTCCAGTGTCTTGGGAGCATTTTCAATTGGTTCTGTGGCGCTAGTTGGACGGGCAATTGGCAGTGGCGATCGCATTTTGGCAGCAGCAACAGCTCGTACTAGCATCTTACTTGCAGTCGGAATTGGAGTCACTGCCTCAGCACTGAGTCTGGTAGGACTCGACAGCCTCCTAGCATTACTTGGTGCGGGTGATACAACAGTACAAGCTACAGCTGCTAGGTATCTTAGTATTGTTTTACTGGCAATGCCATTGCTATTACTGTCAATGGTGTCAGCGGCAATGCTACAGGCAGCAGGTAATACTCGTACACCATTTTTAGTCGCGATGCTTGCCAATGCTGTCAATGCAATACTCGACTACGCTCTCATTTTCGGTCACTGGGGTGCGCCTGAACTAGGAGTGCGTGGCGCAGCCATTGGTAGCGCCGTTGCCCTGGCTCTAAATGCAGGTATCCTGCTAATGATTTTGGCGCGTCGGGAAAGTGCCTTAACCTTTCGAGGTTGGGGTGGAGAAAGTGCTGCCCTAAAAAGACTACTAAGAATTTCCTTTCCTGCCTTCGGGGATCGTGGCGTACAGCATTTGGGATACATCGGATTTATCACGATGATTGGCGCACTAGGTAGCACCGCGATGGCAGCTAACCAAGCACTCATTAGTATTGAATCAATTTGTTTTCTCTCCGCTGATGGGTTTGGAGTAGCGGCAGCAGCAATTGTTGCCCAACGACTAGGAGCTAAACACCCAAAAGAATCAGCCTTTGGCGCATGGATAGCGACGGCTTTAGCGATCGCACTGTTGAGTTTATGTGGTTTAGCATTTATGTTGATTCCTAAACTGCTCCTATCGGCATTCTCGCCGGACAAGCGAATAATCTTAGCTGGTGTTCCCTGTCTTTATGTGGCAGCAGTGGCTCAACCGTTTATGGCAATTAGCACTGTACTCGCTCAGGGACTCCGGGGGGCAGGTGATACCAAGACAGCGTTCTATGTTTCTCTTGCTGGCTGGTTAGTTGTCCGTCTCAGTGCTACCTATTTATTTGCGTTTACTTTAGGTTTCGGTTTGGTTGGAGTCTGGTTGGGTTCGACTTGCGACTGGATTTTTCGCTCAATTATCCTTGTAATTGTCTTTGTGCGAGGACGATGGCAGCTTACTACGGTGTAGTTGAGATAGGCAATCCACAAATCTTTGTAGAGACGTTCCGGCGGAACGTCTCTACGACTAGGGCGTGTTTTCTTACCTTCCCCGTCAGATTCAAGACTTTTGAAACCCGCGTAGGTGGGTTTTGTTTGTGTAGATGCGGTTTCAACCGCCAAGCTACAGTGCGATCGCACTACAAAAAACGCCTTTAAAAACGCGCTTCAATGGTTAAACTATGTCATTTTGTCAACTTTCCAACACACTCTCCTTAGCACTAGCCGAGGGTATGGGTGGACGCAGACATAGATAAGCAACTGAACCAAATAGCGGTAGCAGAGCTACAGCCCAGAATATTCGTTTATCTTTAATCCCGTGCCGCGCCATATCATCCCCCAAGACGGCTGGAAACACTAGGCAAAATATTCCGAAGGCAATAGTCATTGCATTGACGAAGCGAGTGGTTTGAAACTGCACGACAAAGTCTCCCCAGTCGCCAAACAGCAAGCCAAAACCCACTAAAGCGATCGCACTAATCGCAAGAATTACCCCAGTCCCACGAGAGTCGAAAATTTCGAGGAACGTATCTTTTTCCCCAGAGAACTCCTGATTATCGTCTCGCAGAGCTAAATAAGGTAATAACCCAATTACCCCTGAACCAACTGAAGCGACGGCAAACAGCCAGAATGGGAGCGTTTGCATCCTGCCATCAATGAACAAAAGACAGCTATAAATGAGTAGCCAGATTCCGACGAGGGCAAATATCGCCAGAATAATCGGATTGATTTGTGTCCAGTGCAGTGTGAATAAATTTTTCAGCAACGTGATGTTTGATGAGGTACCTGCCGGAGAAAACCACACGGCATAGACAATAAATCCAGCCCATAACAACCAAAAGCCAATCTTTCTCACCATAGTTTTCTTGAAGTAATACCTAACCCTCTTTTACTAGAATGGTCAGTTCCTTACCAATTTTTCCTGATACTCAAGACCATTGGGCAAGTTCTTTTATCCAAGGCTTGCGATCGCGTAATCTTGTTAACGGCTTTAGTGATGGGACTTTTCGACCTAATCAAGCGATGACACGGGCAGAGTATGCCACGCTCGTACAAAGGGCATTTCAACGTCCCAAACTACGGCAGTATGCGCCTTTTGTAGATGTTCCCTCTAGCTTCTGGGCAGCGAGTGCAATTCAAAAAGCCTTTGAAATGGGATTTATGTCGGGTTTTCCCGATAAACGATTTCTTCCTCAAGAGAAGATTACCAGGGCGCAAGTTTTAGTTTCTCTGGTTGCTGGCTTAGGACTTGCCTCAACAGTGAATACAGCAAGCCAAATATCCCCCTTGACAGAAATCTATCTAGATGCATCTCAGATTCCTGGATATGCTAAAGACGCGATCGCAACTGCTACCCGTGCCAAAGTTGTTGTAAATTCTCCCAATCTCCGCACACTCAACCCAAACCAACCCGCAACAAGAGGTGAAGTAGCCGCGTTTATCTACCAAGCATTGGTGTCTATAGGACAAGCCAGTGCGATCGCATCTCAGTATATTGTGGAAGTCTTCCCTGCTGGAACAATTCGCCAAGGGATGACTGTATCTGTCAATGGTAGGTCGATGTCTGCCTCGTGGAGTCAGTGGAGTAATGGTGCTTTCCCTCGCACAGGGATTAGTGATACGGGACTTAGGCAAACACTGGGGGTAGAACTCCTAAATACTACTGATTCAACTAAACAACCAGGACAGTGGTTTTCCTCATCAGCCAATCCCTTGAATTTGGCGACAAGGCGGGATGGAACAAATCGCTACTTAGATATCACAGATTGGGTAAGCACTAGCGATTGGCAGATACAGATTAACGGCAACACACTGAATCTCGTCACGAAAATCGGCAACGTGGAGAACATTACCTTTACTGAACAATCTCCAGGTTCGCGCCTTGTAGTTGATTTAAATCGAGCAACTCCCTGGCAACTCAGTCAACAAAACCAGCAATGGGTAGTGACAATTGATGCTTTAGTTGACCAAGCGATTGTAGAACGGTTTAAGCCTCGTCCGGTTGAGCCTCCAGCCAATCCCGGAGACACAACAGAGGATAGGAATGAGGGAGAAACAGGCGGTAGTAATGAAAAACCGTTACCACCAACAGTCGAGAAGGGCAATAACCAAACCATTATTCGAGGAAATCTCCCTGATGGCTTGTCAGTTCGCACCTCAACGCTATCTAACCCAAATCGTCTTGTTGTTGAGTTGCGATCGGATGCGCTAGTAGAACGAGATATTCTTTGGGCAAAGGGACTACGTTGGCGACAGCAGTATCTTAGTCTCGGTTCAACTCGCTTCCCAATTGTTTGGCTAACCATTGATGGGCGTTCTATTGGACTAACTATTAAACCAATCTGGACTAACCCCACCACGATGACAGGAATCGCGCCATTAATTACAATCGCTCAAAAGTCACAGGTAGCAGCAGCGATTAATGGGGGATTTTTTAATCGGAATAATCAGTTACCATTAGGTGCAATTCGGCGGGAAAATCGCTGGTTATCAGGCCCCATTCTCAACCGAGGTGCGATCGCCTGGAATGATGCAGGTTTGTTTAAAATTGCTCGGCTGACGCTGATGGAAACCTTGATTACAAGCAGTGGACAGCGTCTCCCATTAGTCTTACTCAACACTGGCTATGTTCAGCGTGGGATTGCTCGTTATACGCCTGATTGGGGAACTACCTACACTCCTTTGACTGATAACGAAATTCTTGTCATTGTCCAGAATAACCAAGTAACCAGCCAATCACCAGGAGGTGCAGTCGGTCAAACTCCGATTACGATACCTCGTGATGGCTACTTACTCACCTTACGAGTCACACCAGAAACAGCAAGTGCTTTAACCGTTGGGACAAAAGTGCAACTAGAAAGCACCACAGTTCCGGCTGATTTTAGCCAATTCCCTCACATCTTGGGTGGAGGGCCAATGCTGGTGCAAAATCAACAAGTTGTTCTCGATGCTAAGGTGGAAGGCTTCAGTGAGGCGTTTAATAAACAAGCGGCAATTCGTAGTGCTGTTGGGATTTCCGCGTCTGGCGAGTTGATGATTGCCACAATCCACAACCGCATCGGGGGAAGTGGCCCTACCCTAGCAGAAACTAGCCAACTCATGCAGCAATTAGGGGCAGTTGAGGCTCTAAATTTAGACGGTGGTAGTTCGACAAGTCTAGCCTTAGGCGGTCAACTTCTTAATCGTGCGCCGAGTACAGCGGCTAGTGTTCATAATGGTCTTGGCATCTTCCTGGATTGATAGTTCTTTGCAAGTAGTCATCCTCTCAACTACCACCTCGGTAGTAAAGCTCAAGAAAGCGGAAAAACTTCTCACAGAGTTCTGGATCTCTTGCTCCCGCCTGCATTTCTTTAGTGATTTCCTCTACGGCTTGTGCCCAATAGGGGCGATCGCTGGCTGGAGCGTTACGGGCGCGATGTAGGCGTTTGCTAATAATCGCATCCGCCACATTCACCAACTGAAAGACTTGAACAACATAAGGAATTTTTTCCCTAGTCAAGCCATCCGGATATCCTGTGCCATTGAGGCGTTCTTGATGCGATCGCACTAAGGGGGCAAACTCTTTGAGTATCGGAAGCTGACTACACATGAGTGCTGAGACTTCTGGGTACTCTCGAATCTTCGCCCACTCCTGATCGCTCAAAGTACCCGGTTTGAGTAGGATAGCGTCAGGAATGCCAATTTTCCCCAAACCATGGCAGTAACTCAAGAAAATTAGCTGACGCATTTGTTCTTGAGTTAATTTCAGCCAACGTCCGAAATGTAGACACATTGTTCGGAGACGGTAGCACCGTAAGCCCGCTGTAACATTTCGGGCAAGCTGGATTTGCTCAAGAAAATTCAAAATCTCGGTGTCGCCGGAATGAAGCATCAAACTGCGAGGTTATTTTTTGTCTTCATTTCTAATTTTTGCCTTTTTTGTGAAGATTAGTGGTCATCCACAGCAATTCTACCCCTGATCCCAGTCACAAAAAGTCGGCGGATGGTGTTCCTCCCACACATAAAAGGATGTTGTCTTCCCGCCGACTTGGTTATTTGTTGTTGGTTGTTTGTAAAAAGTTTTTTCAAGTGAGGCACCATGAGCTACGCTCACAACGAAAGAATGAAAATCCCTCTCCCTACCACCTACCACCTGTCCCCTCTCACCTATTTTCAAGCGAGTGCGTAATGAACAAGCTGAGCCAACTTCTGGCGTAAGGTTTCGAGTCCTAAACGCTGACTAGCTGAAATGAACACCCCTTGAGGAAATTCCTCTTGAGCAAGCACCAACGTATCGCCGTCTACCTGATCGATTTTGTTAAACGCTAGCAGTATCGGTCCTGGTGTGACAGGCATCTCCGACAGAATGGACATGACTGAACGAATGTGACTTTGCCAAGCCCGATGGGATAAATCGACGACGTGCAGCAAGGCATCCGCTTCGGTGACTTCTTCCAAGGTAGCCCGGAAGGAATCAACGAGAGGTGGGGGCAGTTCGTGGATAAAGCCAACCGTATCGGTCAGCAAAATTGAAATTGGCTCCCCTGTTACGGCATCAGGAATTGGTAGACGTCGTGTAGTTGGGTCAAGCGTCGCAAAGAGCTGGTCAGCAGTATAAACCTCGGCATTGGTTAATGTATTCAACAGCGTGGATTTTCCAGCATTGGTATAACCAACTACAGCAATGGTCGGAACTTCCTGTTTCTGCCGCCGTTGCCGCATCCGTGAGCGATGGGCTTGTAGCTGATTCACTTCCTGTTGCAAGCGGGTAATCCGGCGTTGAATGGCACGACGTTCCGTTTCTAGTTTTGTTTCACCAGGGCCACGAGTCCCAATACCACCCCCCAAGCGTGACATTGCCTGACCACGACCTGTAAGCCGAGGCAGCATGTATTCTAACTGGGCAAGTTCCACCTGCAATTTTCCTGCCCTGGATTGGGCACGTTGGGCGAAGATATCGAGAATAACTTCGGTACGGTCTACAACTCGAACACCTGTTTCTGATTCGAGGTTGCGGATTTGTGCCGGGGAGAGGTCGCGGTCAAATACGACAAGATTGGCTCCTACTGTTTGTACCGTTAGGGCAATCTCCTGAACTTTCCCTGCTCCAACAACGGTTTGGGGATGAGGACGCGATCGCTTTTGTCGCATTGTCTGCAACACTTCTCCGCCCGCTGTTTGCACTAATCTACCAATTTCGGCTAAGCCATCTTCAAAGCGTTCTTTGGTGATGCCATCCGTCATCAACCCAACAATCAGCACCCTATCTTGGTCAGCATCGACCTGTTGAGCGACAAATTCTCGGCGGAACTCGGCTTCTAGTCCTTCGACCAAATCCAGAAAATCCTGTTTAGTCAGTATGTCCAAGCTGAGGGCAGGTGACAAGCTCCAACTGAGTGTCGAGTCAAGTGCCCGAACGCGATCATCAAGCTCTTGTACTCCTGACTCAGCAGTAGGGATTAAATGAGCCAAGTAAGTTTCTTTGACATACCCTGTCGCACCACCACCCCGTCGCTCAAATCCTGATTCAGTAACATTCAGTACCACCAAAGCATCCAATCGCTGAATCAGCATTGCCGTTAAGGTCGATTCTTTGGGGGTTTCTGCTTTGAGCTGGGTAGAAATGCAGCGAATTCCAGATAAACGTTCAGCACCGTAGCGCGGTAATTCTTGAGGCGGAATTTTCGTCTGATTTAGTGTACCCACACCCACACGAATCACCTGTCCTCGGCGATTGATGTAGGTACATAACGGCTGTTTAATATCCACGCTGATCGCTGCCAGTCGCTGGGCAAACTCCGGCGTTGTAAAGCGATCGCCTGGGACGCGCTGGGTATACAACCGTTGTAGCTGCTTAAGCTGGCTGGACTTTAGACCCTGAAGGTTGCCGTAGATAGTCTCGATAAGCTCACCTTACCTCTAACTTTATGGAATCTATTCTACAAACTGGCAGCAAAAACTGATGCTTTAGTTATTTAGCGATATATCGTGATAGCTCTTCAAGCTTCCCCTGCTCCCTCGACTTTTCCTGCTTCCCAGCTTCTTCATCACTATTCTTTAACGATAACCTGCGGGAAATCCCCTTGAGTCGGTAGACACGCTTGGGATGAAAGCACGGAAGCCATAGGCACGGGGGCTTCCAAACTTTTGTTTATGTATTTATCTCTAATCATGATAGATGGTAAGATTAGTGCTTATGAGGTAAATTGAATGCTGCATAGAGCCGTAAAAGTCCGCTTATACCCAACGCCAGAGCAAGAGATGCTGCTAGATCAGCATTTCGGTTGTGCGCGTTGGTGGTGGAATTACGGACTCAATAAGTCTATTGAAACTTACCGAGATACGGGTAAGGGGCTGGGGCGTTCAGCACTCAATGTGCTTTTGCCAATGCTCAAGAAGGATGAGGAGACTGCATGGTTAGGCGAGTGTTATAGTCAGGTATTGCAGGCTGTCACTCTCAATCTGACAACGGCTTACAAAAATTTCTTTGAAGGTCGTGCGGGATTTCCACGATTCAAATCAAAGCACGGCAAGCAGTCAATTCAGTACCCCCAGAACGTCAAGGTGGAGAATAATGCGGTCAAGCTACCTGGCAAGGTAGGTACAGTAAAAGCCAAAATCCACAAAACTATTGAGGGAACACTCAAGACTGTCACTGTCAGTAAAGAGCCATCAGGAAAATACTATGCATCTATCTTGACTGAGATAGAAGGTGAGAATCCTGCTGTTTCAACAGAAGGCACAGTGATTGGTCTTGACTTGGGTTTGAAGCACTTTGCCGTGACCAGCGATGGTAGCAAGGTATCTAAGTACGATAACCCCAGACACCTTGTCAAGCATGAGAAAAACCTTAAGTGCAAACAACAAAAGCTAGCCAGAAAGCAAAAAGGAAGCAAGTCAAGACATAAGTATAGAAAGGTTGTTGCTAGGGTTCACGAACGAGTGAGTAACTCAAGAGCAGATTTTCTACATAAGCTTTCAAGGAAGCTCGTCAATGAGAACCAAG
>NZ_JCACKQ010000034.1:0-61052 GCF_059505465.1 Symplocastrum torsivum
TAACTAATTAATCCATCGGTTGTTTTCCTCTGACTTATTCAGCAAGCCCTAATTACTTCGTTTATAAGCTATAGCAGTAGCCACGAATGTTAGGACATTAACGGGAGAAGATCGTTCCTTAGAAGTGAGCCTATTTGACTTTCAGCTAACCGCTGAAAGCTGACTGCTATAACTGATGAATATGGTATTCTTGCTTCTTTTTTGCCTTGGTTTATCGTCAATAGTTTCTACGTTGTAGAGCGCTTCCTAGAATGAAGGGTTGAACTTCTATCTGGAAGCATTTACCGCACGCATTGCCACCAATTTTTGTACGGTAGTTGCTTCCGTCCATAGCTACTTTGATGAGAGTCTTACCCTTGGAGTTACGACTATTTTCTGTCCTTAGCTTTGTCAAGTTGGTAATCTGTCCATTTTCCAGCGCCTTGATGAGCGGGTAGTTCTTCCTCAACTAGCTTAAGCCCAGATGTGGATACCGTATTGGATGGACTTTTTGCGCCTTTCCTCACATGATTAGCAACTACTCCCAAAGTTGGTAAGCGGAAAGTATTGAGTTGATTGAGGACTTGCATGACAAGGGAGCGGCTCGTCTTGCCAACACCTACAACCATCAGAATTCCATCTGTATGAGCAGCCAGGAAATTGGCATCCATAAAGCCAACCAAATGAGATGTGTCATAAATAACCAAGTCAAAGGTGGCTTGAAATTCCTCCATCAAATACTGCATTTGAGCTGAGCCAAGGAGTTTGGTGGAGTTGGCTTGGGGTTGACCAGAAGTCAGGACAAACAGATTATCGGCGACTTGCGTTCGCTGGATGAAATCGTTCGGATCTAGCTTTTTAGAAAGGAGGTCGCTGAGTCCTTTTTGGTTGGGTAAGTCTAAGTGGCTGTGTAGCTGAGGCTGACGCAAATTCGCGTCAACCAATAAGACTCGCTGACCCATTGCGGCGGCTGTTTGTGCCAGGTGTAAGGCAATAGTCGTCTTTCCATCCCCGCGAGAAGCTGAGCAAACCGCCAAGGAGCGAACAGGTGGATCTGAAGAGAGAAAACGGATGCTGGCGTAAAGTGAGTCGAAGGCTTCCAAAAATGGAGAAGTCGCTAACTCACTGCCTCCAAGTGCTAGTTCTGAGCCGTTCAAGGTGTTGCTCTTCGGTAATTTTCCGGCATTTTTATAGAGTGGAATCACGCCCAATAGAGGCAATGGGATGGATTCCTTAATCTCCTCAGTCGTGTAAAAGATATTGCGAGATTTCTCAATGAGCAAAGCGGCTCCTACACCCAACAGTAGCCCCAACACGGCTCCCATCATCTGAATATTTTTCGCTTTGCTGGGAACCGGGACAGGTTGACCTGTTGGGTCAAGCGGGACTTGAGGCTGGGAAAAGATTTCCCAAGGCAGACTTGTCTGAGCCGCCTCAACTCGTAGCGTTTCGCGCTGAACCAATAGCTGGTCGCGAGTCCGGGTGGCAATTTCTAATTGCTGCTGGATATCGTTATACTGGCGAATCAGTGTCGGTAGCTGCCGTAGTTGTTGCTCAAAAGAAGCTTTAGTCTGAGCTAGTGCTTGAGTGCGTAGGTCTAGCACTTGAATTTGGTTGGTGGCAGTAACCAGTTGGTTAATCAGGTCTAGGCGAACCGAATTTTGGAAAGCCAGCACTTGAGGATTGCTGGTTGACCCGACGCTGCTTTGCCCCAGAATCCGCTGCGTTTCCTGATTTTGTAGGGATACTAAGTTTTGCCGTTTCGCCTGTAGGGCTTCAACTGTGGGGCTATTCGGCAAAAAGCGAGCTGATTCGACGGCAATCTGATTATCGAGTTCCTGAACCTTTGCCTGGAGTCCTGAGTAGTTTGGATCTTCACTCAAAGCCGATGCTGCGATCGCTTCATCGGGTGTTAGCGCTAACTGGTTTTTAATGTTTGTATAGAGTGTCCTCTGCTCTTGTAGCTGACTTTGGGCTTCTCTTAATTGATTGGAAACTTCACGGATTTGCTCAAATAAGTCTGCGCTTTGCACGTTGGGATCAGTCAGCTTGTACTGCTGTTGCAGCCTTTGCCGTTGCGACTGAAGAGTATCGACTCGCTTCTGCAAGGCGGGAAGTTGGTCTTCAATAAACTTAACCCCTTCACCGATGCGAGACTTCCGTTCGTCAAGGCTGTATTTTAAATATTTGTTAGCTGTTACCTCTAAAACAAATTGGACTTGCTTTGGATCTTCCCCTTGGAAGCTCACTTCGAGCATTTTGGTTGGGTCAGTAATTTTAGGGTCTTCGCTTTGATAGCGTTCAACCACTAACCCCTGCTTGAGTTGCTCATATTCAAACTTGGGATACTTCGTGCGAATTTGCTCAAGAATCTCAGTCAGCATCTTCGGACTCTTTAAGATCTCAAGCTGAGTTGCATAGTCTAGTTCAAAATTGTCTTCCCCAGGTACGTCTCCGTTAGCACGGGTGAGTGACGAGGGGTCAACGGCTCTCGCTTCATTGGTTACAGGTTCGACTAAGAGCCGGAAGTTCCCTTCATAGACAGAGGGGGCGCTTTTAGTTGAATACCAGGCTCCAGCAGTTACCAAACCTGCAATCCCAACAACCAGCAAGGCTTTCCGCTGGACAGTCCTCAAGAGTGGACGCAGATTCAATCCTTTTCTAGGGGGAGCGCTAAACTCTTCTTGGTCTACCGATGGCAATTCCTGCAACTGTCTGCCTCGCTTACTAATTGATAAGATTTGAGAGCCTTGTTCTGTTTCCATTTTGACCTCTGTGTAGTTTGTTGACTTGCACCCCCGACAAAATCCTAATTTGTAGAAGTTCCTAAGGCTTGAGGCAGGAGGGGAATTCCCCTTGTGGCTTCCTCTCGGTTTTGCTAGAGAGTAAAGATAACGCTAAAGTGCTTCTCACTTTACTGGTTTCCCTTCCTCATCAAACTCCATAAGCTTGACTAGCAAGATCCTATAACTTTACAAAATTTAATAAATTTATTTTTATGCCAGCTCTCCTTTGGCAAGGATTGCTTTTTTCCTGACTGACTCTTTGTTGCTTATACCTTACATTTTGCCCTTTCAACTAGCTGGGTAGGGGATTTTGAGAAGAGGGATTAGTCAAACTGAAACTTGTATGAAATCAATAGTTGAGGAGAGCTGCAACTCGACTCCCCAGAAGAGGAGTGGCGATTGTAGGCGACAAGTTCGGATGTAATTGTAACGTCTGTGGCTCAGAATCCTGATCACATCTTGGCATATGCGTAAAACTATCGCTAAGAAGACAGCACGCTGCTCTTGAAAAACTTTCTTTTTTCATGGGCGTAAGAGAACCGAGACTAATTAACACGCCTTGTTTTCTCCTGTTGTCATTGATTCCACTAGAAGGCTTACTGTAACGCCAACTGAATTGGGGTAGTAGCCTGATAATGAGAGTGCTTGAAAACATCTTAAGTATTAAAGTTTAAAGGATTGAAAATTGGCGTTCGTGATTTGATAAAGCCTCTCCGGAGAATCCGTGAATAAATTCACAGAAAATTCACAAAACTAATCGGTCTAAGAAAGGCTGAACCAAGCTTACATCCATTAAATAGTAATAAAATAAACTAGGTTTTATCAAAAATCTGAAGGTATTGACTCTCATAAGCAACATGACTCCTGGAACGTCCGTCAGAAGCGCTGTAGTGATACAGGTAGAGATAGCCAAGTTGAACTCTGGAACTTCTGGATAATAGTTAAAGTCTAAACGCGGCTTGAGAGTTTCAATTCCCCAAGATTCATCAAAAAATGAACCCAAAAATCCCATTTTTCCTAAGTTTACGATGACAATTGCTTATCTAGTTAACCAATACCCTAAGGTTAGCCATAGTTTCATCCGGCGAGAGATTGCTGCGATTGAGGCTTGCGGTATTCGAGTCGTACGTTTTTCCATCCGCACCTGTGGTTCGGAACTCGTTGACGAAGTAGACAAACTAGAGCAAGAATTGACTCAAGTTGTCTTAGAAATTGGGAAGGTAGGCTTGCTTTTTGCCCTACTCTATGTTGCACTAACCAGACCCGTTCGTTTTTTGAGCGCTTTATGGTTAATGCTTCAAGTTGGCTGGTCTTCGGAGCGGGGCATTTTGCGCCATTTTGCCTACTTGGCTGAAGCCTGTGTTCTGATCCGTTGGTTTTCCAAGTTTGGGATCTCGCATGTTCACGCTCACTTTGGCACGAATTCAACAACAGTTGTTATGTTGTGTCATGAACTAGGTGGACCTGCCTACAGCTTTACTGTTCATGGTCCTGAAGAGTTTGATAAAGCAAAAGCGATCGCTTTAGAAGAAAAAATCAAGCGCTCTGCTTTTGTTGTTGCCGTTAGCTCCTTCGGAAAAAGCCAACTGTATCGGTGGTGCGAGTACGACCAATGGTCAAAAATCCAGGTCGTTCATTGTGGTGTAGATGAGCTTTTTTTGAAACAGGAGTATATCCCTGTACCTGACGAACCTCGACTCGTTTGCATTGGCAGACTCAGTGAACAGAAGGGTCATTTACTTTTAATCGAAGCTGCTGGTCAATTAGCCGCCGAGGGGTTGGTGTTTAAGCTGATTTTAGTGGGCGATGGAGAACTGAGAACCCAGATTGAAGCGATGATTGCACAACTGGGTCTTCAAAACCACGTCGAGATTACGGGGTGGGCGAGTAATCCTGAAGTTCAGCAACAACTCCTCGCCTCACGAGTAATGGTGCTACCTAGCTTTGCTGAAGGGTTACCTGTCGTCATCATGGAAGCGCTGGCACTCTCACGTCCCGTAATTAGTACCTATGTCGCCGGAATTCCAGAACTGGTCGAACCTGGTACCTGCGGTTGGCTCGTGCCACCAGGTTCTTTGGAAGCCTTAACGGAAGCGATGCGGACAGCCTTACAAACCCCTGTAGAAAAGCTAGAACAGATGGGACGGGTAGGAGCAGAGCGTGTTGCTCAACAACATAATGCCGCGATTGAGGGCAGCAAGCTAGCCACACTATTTCGGTCTACTATCGAGAAGTCCAAAAACCAGGGGAGCAATGTCGTAAGCCCAAGTGTTCTCTCTACCAGCATCCAAACGCCTAGGAGCAACTGATGTCTAAGCATCGATTGAGACTCTACACATCCTATTTTCCCACCCACTAAAGGAATCATGTCATCACTAAAAAAGCTTGCTATCCGTGGGACAATCTGGACAATCGCTGGCTACGGCACAAGTCAAGCGTTACGACTCGGTGGGAACCTGATCTTAACTCGTCTGCTTGAGCCAGAGTTATTTGGTCTGATGGCTTTGGTCTACGTTTTCATCACAGGTTTACAGCTGTTTTCAGATCTGGGTATTGGTACGAGCGTTGTCCAGAATAAGCGCGGGGATGACCCAGCATTTCTCAATACAGCTTGGACATTACAAGTAGTTCGTGGCATCTTTCTGTGGCTTTGTTCCCTATTGCTCGCTTGGCCAGTTGCCCAGTTCTACAATGAGCAAAAACTCCTGTGGTTAATCCCAGTCGTTGCTCTAACAGCACTGATTTCCGGATTTGAATCCACTGCCATATACACGCTCAACCGCCACATAGCCGTTGGGCAGCTAGCAATGTTTGAGTTTGGGAGGCAAGTGATCTCCTTAACGGTGACAATTATCTGGGCAAGCTTCGATCAGTCAATCCGGGCTCTCGTTATCGGGACACTTGTTTCGGAAGTCGTCGGACTGGTGTGGAGCTATCGGATGATTCCCAACTCGTCGAACCGCTTCGCTTGGGACAAGGAAGCCGCCAAGGAGCTTTTTTCCTTTGGTAAGTGGATATTTCTTTCAACAGCTATGACATTTTTTGCTGAGCAAATGGATCGGCTCATTTTCGGTAAAGTCTTCACACTCGAACTGTTGGGGATTTATGGCGTTGCCCTAACATTTGCTGACTTGCCGCGCAATGTTACAAATGCGATTAGTGGCAAGGTAATTTTTCCCGCTATTTCAAAGCTGACTGACCTTCCTCGTCAAGAAATTCGTGCCAAGCTCCTGCACAACCGCAAGCCCATCCTGCTCGCTGTGACCTTTGGCTTGACAGGGCTGATCTGCTTTGGGGATATCTTAATCAAGGTATTGTATGACAGCCGATACATTGATGCCGCTTGGATGTTGCCAATCCTAGCTCTAGGAATTTGGCCGCGCATGTTGTGCAATACGAATGAGCCGTCCCTTTTTGCAATTGGGAAGCCTCAATATTCAACTGTCGGTCAGGTGACAAGGTTTCTTTGTACTTCGATTGGAATGCTGGTTGGATTTCATTTTTTTAAAGTTCCAGGGGCGATTATCGCGGTTGCACTTAATGACCTTTTCTACTATTCGGTCGTAAACTATGGTCTCTGGCGTGAAGGACTAAGTGGTTTGAGGCAGGACATTTTTGCTACCGCATTGCTTGTGGGGTTGTTAGCTCTCGTGCTGACAGCTCGATTCTCTTTAGGGTTGGGTTTACCTATTGATGGGCTACTTTATCAATAAGAAAATTGATGTATTTGCTTAATTTCTAAATCATCGTGCAGCGAAGTCTGAAATGGCAATATTAGATGAATGGTGAGGTATTAGATTATGGGTGGGCAACTTAGCAAGCTAGATGAAGTATCACTGGTGGTGCGAAACTTTGGGGATGGCTTGGTCTTTGAAGATGTGCTTCATGATTGGTTTCGCTTTTTGGGGGGTAAACCTGGTGAAGTCGTAGTCGTTGATAGTGGAAGTAACGCTCAGACGCAAGCCACTTACTGGAAGTTGTTTCAAGAAGGTCTGATTGATAAATTACAGATCATTCAGCCAACTCACGAAGAGAATAATCACGAGCGAGGTTATATCCAGATCTATACGGCAGGGTCGATCGCTTCTAAGCCTTACTTGTTATGGTTCAATATTGATACCTTGCCCTACAGAGAGGGCTACGACAATTGGTTGGAAGAGTCTATTGATTATCTTGAGCGTGACGACGTTTTTGCGATCGGTGGTGCGTTTAACCTTCCCTCAAAACATCATGATGCTTGGCCAGGATGGTACTTTAGCCACAAGTGCAGCCTGAATTTTGCTTTGATGAAGCGGAGTACATTCATGGCGGCGATGCATGAATATGCGGGTGACTACATTGCTTCTGGCTTCCTGGGAGAAAATCCAGCCGCTGCAACCGATCAGAGCCGATTTTTGCTGGAAGTGGCACTTGAGCAGTACATGCAGCGTCACAAGGTTTACACCTTATGCAAGGTTGAAGACCCGAACTGGACGATATTTCATACAAATACGCATGAAGAGCGCTTGAAGAAGATTCGTGAAAAATACATGGCTCGCCAAGATATTGAACGCTATATGAATGCTGGCTTTTCTGAGGCGGAGCCAATCCCGGAGCGAGCTGTTTATTATGGACAACCGCCAGTAAAGATTGGAGTTGTTAAAAAGTTGCAGATCGGCTTTGGGCAAACACCAGTAGGTCTTTATTGGCGGCAGCTAAAACAAAAGCTAAGTTATTAGAGCAGTGGTGCGACTGTTGAGTTACACAAAACTGGGCTTCTAAATTTTAGACTTTTCTTGTTAATCCCAGTAACGGCTGAGTGAATGTCTTAAACATGAAAATTACATTTGTCCTTCCTTTTGCAGGTTTAGCTGGTGGGATTCGGGTGGCGGCGATTTATGCCGAACGCCTAAAAAAGCGAGGTCATGAAGTCTTCGTTGTCTCTCTCCCTCCCGATCCAATCAGCCCACTCCAGCAGGTCAAGTCTCTCCTGAAGGGTAAGGGTTTGCTCTCTAATAAGGAGGGATCGCACTTTGATGGTGTAGATGTTCCGCACCGAGTCCTTGAGCGCTGTCGCCCTATTACAGATGCTGATGTCCCGGATGCCGACGTGGTCATTGCCACTTGGTGGGAGACAGCAGAGTGGGTAGCGAAGATGTCTGAAGCGAAAGGAGCCAAAGCTTACTTTATTCAGCATCACGAAATCTTTGAAGGGATGCCGAAAGAAAGGGTGGAAGCGACTTGGTCACAGCCTCTGCATAAAATCACGATCTCGAAGTGGTTAGTTGAGCTGTCTCAGGAGCGATACGGCGATCGCAACATTTCCTTTGTCCCGAATAGTGTAGACACAGAGCAGTTTTACGCGCCGCCGCGTGGCAAACAACCTATTCCCACTGTTGGTATGTTATACGCGCCAATTGGTTGGAAAGGGTGTGAGGTTAGCCTGAAAGCCTTTTCCTTGGCAGCTCAAAAGATTCCGAATTTACGTCTAGTTGCCTTTGGCTCGTCAGCTCCTACGGCGGATTTACCTCTACCAGAAGGCACTCAATATATCCAACGACCTGCCCAAAACACCATTAAAGACATCTACGCTAGCTGTGATGTTTGGTTATGCGGGAGTTGGAGCGAAGGATTCCATTTACCACCCCTGGAAGCGATGGCTTGTCGCTGTCCGGTCGTTTCAACGCAGGTCGGTGGACCACTGGACATTGTTAAGGAAGGAGTTAATGGTTATCTTGTGCCGCTTGGGGATTCGACTGCGCTAGCTAACCAGCTAGTTCACGTACTAAGTCTACCTGAAACCGAGTGGCAAACAATGTCGGATGCTGCCTACGCTACAGCGACTCAGTACACATGGGATGATGCTGTCGAACTTTTCGAGGCAGCATTACACACTGCTATAGACCGCCAGCGACGTGGTGACTTCTCTAGGGTAAGCGCACCAAAGGATGTTAGCCCACAGCAAACGCCGATTTGACTCAACCTTGAGCAATGATCAGCCGCTCGGCGGTTATTGTAGGGAAAGCTCTATTCATCTTCGTACCTAGCCAAGCTCATGTCTAGCCCTCAAGCGCTCCTTGTCACGCTCTGCTGGATTCCAGCAGTCCTTTACATCTTCATGCGGTTTCCGCCGCAACGGGCGGTTATTGTGAGTTTCATAGTGGCATGGCTATACCTCCCCGTCGTAAACATTGCTTTGCCAGGAATCCCAGACCTCTCCAAGATGTCGGCAACTTGCTACGGCGTTTTGCTTGCTACTCTTCTGTTCGATGCTGGACGCATCACTTCATTTAAACCGGGCTGGCTTGACCTGCCGATGCTGATCTGGTGCTTCTGCCCGTTTGCTTCATCAATGGCTAATGGTCTGGGTGCGTATGATGGGTTTTCTGCAGCTCTTGATCAAACAGTGACTTGGGGAGTTCCCTATTTTCTGGGGCGGATATATCTTAATAACCTGGCAGGGGTGCGCCAGCTGGCCGTTGGCGTTTTTGTCGGCGGACTAAGCTATGTGCCTTTTTGCCTGATTGAAAGTCGTCTAAGCCCCCAGATGCACCAATGGGTTTACGGCTACCATGCAAGCGTAGACTTTACCCAGGCGTATCGCTTAGGGGGATATCGACCGACCGTGTTTATGAATCACGGGTTAGCGGTGGGTGCGTGGATGATGGCGGCAACATTGGCTGGGATCTGGCTTTGGAAAACTGGCACTATCAAGCAACTCTGGGACATTCCTATGAATTGGCTGGTGATTACATTACTGATCACCTTTGTGTTGTGCCGCTCTACGGGTGCCTATGCCTTACTGGTGATTGGACTCGTCCTTATATTTCTCTCCAATTGGCTTCGCACCGCTCTCCCGGTATTACTTGTGCTTCTGTCTATGTGTATCTATCTATACATTAATTCCATGACCGAAACCTATTTTACCGATCAGCTTGTCACTGTTATGTCCAAGGTGTTTCCTGAAGATCGTGTCTCGTCTGCGGAGTTTAGATTTAATAATGAAGAAATACTGGCAGATAAGGCACGGCAGAGCCTAGTGTTTGGCTGGGGGGGATACGGACGAAACCGTGTATATGAAAGGAACTGGGCAGGTGAGCTGGTAGATATAACGGTCACGGACAGCTTGTGGATTATCGCGTTTGGTGTCAATGGTATAGTCGGCTTGAGCAGTCTAACAGCCTCAATGTTACTGCCTGTTGCCAGCTTATTTGTGTTGCGTTATCCAGCGAGTACTTGGTCTCACCGCAAGATAGCACCTGTTGCTGTACTAGCCTTAGTCTTAGCTTTGTACATGTTGGACTGTATTTTGAACGCCATGATTAACCCAATCTTTGCCCTCACCAGCGGCGGAATATCAGGGCTTGTGCTTAGCGATACAGCAACCAACCAGGTAACACGCAAGCGCTCATCGGTTTCAAGACGTTCTCTGGCTCAACAGAGATAAGACTAACCTAAGTAGCTATAAAATTGAAAAATTAATAAATTCAGAGCTATCCGTTTCATGGACTGGATGAAAACTAATAATTCTGAACAGAAAGAATGGTCTAATAGACCTAGACCAGAAAATTATTCATATGCTCTTAAAGGAGCGCTAATATAAATCATGGTTGCTTTGTCTAATAAAATTAAAGCTGACCCATGGTTTAATCAATCTGAAAGAAATAGATAAGGATTCTTATCCCAAAAAGCAAAAACCTCCCCGTTCACCAAGCTGTTGTGCATCACCCTTGTCTGTATACAGGTAAGGGTGATGTTGCAAGTTGAAGGCGTAATCTACTTAGACTGCCATTCTTTCGGAGAGGTATAGAGTTATGAGGCTGATTCCACCTGTTGTTTCGCCGTTTGGGTTTGTGTATTCATGGTGGCTTTGACCCGATCGGCTATCCGGATTGCCAATGCCACGATTGTCAGAGTAGGATTCCCGTAGCCTCCAGTTGGAAAAACGGCACTGCTAGCAATAAATAAATTAGAGACACCGTGAACCTTACAGTTTTCATCCACAACACCTTGTTTGGGATCGACATCCATACGTGTTGTTCCCAGGTGATGCGATGTCCCAGCGGTTGAAATCACTGGAAGGTCGCCGTCTTGCTCAATCTCGTACCGACCTAAACCAGCACGGGCAATCTCTTCGGCGAATACAGCTTGTGCCCGTTTGACACCTTGAATATCATCCTCACGCCAGCACGTCTGCATTTTCGCTTTCCGTCTGCCGAGTTTATCCAACCCATCTCCCAGCATCACCCGATTGTCGGGATGGGGAGTTTGTTCAGTTTGATGGAGAACCTCGAATACGTTATAAATCCGCTCTTTATTGGGCAGATTTGACCAACCTCCTTGGCTCAGGTTAGGCCAAAAAGGTAGGTCTTTTTTCGTCAACTTGTCGTAGAAAGAACCGGCAATCTCGTCAAGACCTGTTACCACCTTATTCAGATGTTCAAGAGTACCCTTAGCTCCCTCCTTATAGCCACGGGATGAGAAGAGTGCCTTGAGAGAAGAAACGGCTTCTGATGACTGATATTTTATCGGTCTTGGCAAAAGCAACATTGAAACATTCAATAATTGCTCACGACGCATTGCTTCATTGGTAAAAGAGAGTCCTCCCATCACGGTTCCCTTACTCAATTGACGCAGATCGTACAAAGCCATTGAGTCAAACATCTTGGGATTGGAAGGAACAAAAAGACCACCATAGACAAGCGGGTGATCCATAAAGAACCGACCAACCAAATCGTTTTGATTACCCAAACCAGCTTTCTGAGTTTTGTTAGATAGCAACAACAAGTGGGCGCTTTCAACGCCACCTGCCGCCAGAATCACAATTTTTGCCTTAACCCAAAATTGATTGCCTTGTAAGCAAGCGACTCGTACACGGGTTACAGTTTGTGCGGTTTCTTCGGTTTCAAGTTCTACAGCATTAGCGTGGAGATAAGTCGTCACATTGCCGGAACGATTGATTTCGTCACGGTACTCTTTATAGAAAGCTGCACCAGGCCCGAACTGAAACATCCGAGTTGTCACTCGATTCCCAATAAAGGGAAGCTGAGGGCTATTCGCATCTTCCCAATCTTCCGCCTCATAGGTAAAAGGTCCAAGCTTGCAGACCTTTTGCGCCCGTTCATAATAGGAAACGAGATGATCTCTCTCAAAAGGCCAGCCACTGTAGGGGAACCCATCCCGTTTTTCAAAATCTACGTCGTCCAGTGGTACGTGCCTTAAACCCAATTGACCCTTGCTGATGTTGATGCCCCAGTAGCTGGAATTGCCTCCAAACCGACGATTGCGCCTGTCGGGGAACACTTGAACGAAATCTCCTTCCGTTTCAACTTCAGCCAGTGACTCCGTATCTGGGTCAGGCAAGTCAAGCCCACCACTTTCGAGCAAGCAGACTCGGAAGTCTTGTCCGGCTAGTTCCCGTGCGAGAGAAAGTCCAGCAGGACCCGTCCCAACAATACAAACTTCTGTCTCAATTGTTTCCTCGGCGGACAAGGTGCGTGCATCGATTAGCATAAAAAGTTACCTTATTAATGATTATTTAGGTCTCTTTAAGATAGATACGTACTTTCACTGAGGACAATAGTTCTAGAACTTGCCTAGGTTACAGCTTTTTAGTACTTCTCCTCTAAAAATATATTTCCCAATTATCGTCACTGTTGGAACTTGATAGGCGAAATTTTAATAACTTCATCAACTCTTTTATCTGTTGACTAGAGTTTTTTGAGGAATCTTTAATTTCACTCTCACGCTGCGAACTAATCAATTAGCGAAATGCCGGAAAAGGCATGAAATTTTTCTCTATGTATGGCTTCCTAGTGAATGCAAAATTTTTTATAAAGCTACACAGGAATACCCGGTAAAGGCAGGGAATTGTGAGGAGGTTGTGGAGTGTAGGTAGGGGAAACTGAAGAATTGGGCGATAAACCCACTCTGTTGAGCCGAACCTTTTCCTAAAAGGAGTAGAGATATCCCTTGAAAGCTGTCTGTCTATTCAGGTCAGTTGCGATCGCATAAACCAATGATGGACACTTTGTCGAGAGTGCCAGTAAATTTATAAAAGCAGTCGTCTAAAAATTAAGCGACGAGCCTTTTAAACCAACGCGATTTGAGGAAAGCGCGATCGATCTTCTTCTTCAAAGCGGCAGCACTCGCTGAAATGAGACGCTAGCCAAAGAGAGCTTTACTCGTACAGGTCTGCTCTATAGCATCAAGACATAACAACATTTAAGTAATAGTCAATTTTATGCAAGCTGAGTCGCAAAGCACTAAACAGGGTATTACCCCTATGCCTAACGAGATTTCGCCCAATAACCCAACTCCTCTGCTTGTCGTAATCGTTAACTACCGAACACCTAGTCTGACAATTGATTGCCTGCACTCTTTAGTCAGTGAAGTCCAGTCCTTACCAGGTACCCGCGTTGTTGTTACCGACAACGATTCGGGCGATGGGTCAGTTGAAAAAATTGGAGCCGCTATTGAAAGCGAGGGCTGGAGTGACTGGGTGTCGCTGATGCCACTTGAGCGCAATGGTGGATTTGCCTACGGCAACAACGCGGCAATTCGTCCTGCCCTACAGTCATCATCACCCCCTCCCTATATTTTGTTGCTCAACCCTGACACGGTTGTTCGCCCCAATGCCCTCAAAGCGCTGGTGGATTTCATGAATGAACATCCCGATGTCGGAATTGCTGGTAGCCGCTTGGAAGAACCCGATGGTACACCACAGTGTTCTGCCTTTCGCTTTCATACCGTGTTCAGCGAACTGGATTTTGGCTTGAGTCTAGGTTTAGTAAGCAAGTTACTCTCCAGATGGGTCGTTGCGCCTCCTGTTTCTGACGAAATCCATCAAACCGACTGGGTGGCTGGGGCAAGCATGATTATTCGTCGTGAGGTATTTGAAGCGGCGGGCTTAATGGATGAGGAATATTTCATGTATTACGAAGAAGTAGACTTTTGCCTACAGGCGAACAGGTCTGGCTGGAGTTGCTGGTATGTCCCTCAAAGTCGGGTTGTACACTTAGTTGGGCAAAGTTCAGGAGTCACCGACACCAAACGCCCACCAAAGCGTCTACCACAGTACTTGTTTGATTCAAGGCGACGCTACTTTCTCAAGAACTATGGTTTCTTGTACGCCGCGCTAGCTGATGCCTTCAGAGCGTCGGGTTTTGCCCTATGGCGGATGCGTCGGGTGGTTCAGCGCAAGCCGGATAATGACCCCCCGCAATTCCTGACTGACTTACTTCGTAATAGTGTGTTCCTCAAGGGAGGCGTAACAAGCCCTGCCAAGTATTAAGCCACAGTTGGATTCAAAAAAATACGCTGTTCAGCAAAAGACAGATTATGGTCACACAGCCAGACCTGATATCAAGTGTCAACGAACCCGAAACCCCCGCCTTGGGGCTTTGGCAACAAATTAAAGAAGACTGGATTGCTCATGGACGTGATTGGACTAGACCAGGATTTCGGGCAGTAGCGATTCAGCGCTTTGGTGTCTGGAGGATGAAGATCGAACCGAAGATACTGCGAGCGCCTTTTAGCATTCTCTACCGTGCGTTATTTCGCAAAGTCCGGAATACCTATGGGATTGAACTGCCTTATACGGTTCAGCTTGGTCGCCGCGTAATTATTGAACATCAAAGTTGCATTGTTATTCATGGGGATTGTGTGATCGGCGACGATAGTATCATCCGTCAAGGGGTAACACTGGGGAATCGTTACCTAGATCGTCCCTTCGATGCGCCCAAATTGGGAGCGCGTGTCAACGTCGGTGCTGGGGCGAAAATCTTTGGCAATGTCACGATTGGAGATGATGCCAATATTGGTGCCAATGCTGTCGTTTTGTGTGATGTACCCGCCGGAGCAACAGCCGTTGGCTTGCCAGCGAAAGTCATCTCTCCTAAATCTGGGGACAAGACTAGCTGAACAATGCACTCTTCGGTCAAAGCCCTGGGAGTGTCAATCCCGACGCGAAACGTTTAGTCAGCTTTGACAACAGCTCAAGAGCATAGTTCACCAAGCCTTGGGGATAGTGCCGTAGCAGTAAAAACATCACCCGTGCCGCAGCAAGGAATCGCCCTGCTTTGATATGAGCGCCCATCCCATAGGGGAGATAAGGTCCAAAGAGATTCGGCCAGTGTTTTTTTCCAGTTCTGTAGGCGGCTTCGTAGTCCCTATTTCCCTTAATAAATTCCCACTGAGCATCAATCACCTTTAAGGTGGTTTCTACAATTCTGGGAATATTGGACGATAAGTTGTTATCGTGTCGGCGATATTCAACAATCACCTGATTGTGGCAATAAATTGGAAAGGCTCTAGCCACTCGTAGGTAGAATTCATAGTCCTCCGCTGGGTCAAAAGAGCGATCAAACTCACCGACTGATTCAAAAACAGCACGTCGAAACATCACAGTGGCAGGTGGAGAAAGAGACCTCCCAGACAGGATTAACTGATAATTAGCCGTTTCAATCCGCTCTTCGGGTGCCTCACTCAGGAGTGAACCGTCGGCTTTAATGCTTCTAGAAAACCCAAAAACAAAGCCACAATCCGGATGCTCATTCAGGCTGTTCACTCCGACTTCAATCGCTTTGGGCAAAAGGCGGTCATCGTGGTCGAGAAAAACCAGGTAATCCCCCTGACTTTTACGAATCCCAGTATTGCGTGCGATAGACGCGCCTTGATTCTCCTGACGGATGTATCGGACACCTGGGTAACGAGCCGCTACCTCCCCTGTATTATCAGTTGAACCATCATCCACCACAATAATTTCAAACGGTGGATAGGTCTGCGCTAAGGCACTCTCGATCGCTTCTGGCAAAAACTGTACTCCGTTATAGCAAGGAATTATGACTGAAACGATTTTTGTACTCATGAGTTGTCTGAACCCTGGTTTCGAGAAACAGCTTAGCTTATGGATTTCGCCAAATAGTGATTCTTCACCGTATTCTTAATCCTCAAATCTTCGTAGGCTATCAAGTCGTTAGACTGAACTACGCATCTTGCTAATTTCACAGCAAAATCTTTACGCATCACGACTCATAAAGTTTCTGTGAAAGCGCTGGCGTTCTATGTAACTTTTCTGTTATCAATGTGACGTACAACTGGAGCCGCCAAAAGGGTAGAGCTTTCTTTCGAGAGCATTGGAGCAGACGCCTGAAACCAAGTTGCCTTCAGCCATGGGACTAGAGACCTCCAGGAGTAACCACGCTTCGCGCTGTCCGTACAGCGTTTGGTTATCGCTTTTGGAGTCGCGGCGAAGGTGCTACTCTCAACGAGACGACAAATTTCTCGTATCGCCTATGACCCCTGGAGTCGGAAAGCTCGTTATGGTAGTGGGAAATTGTCAGGGCATTATTGGGCAAAGCCAATGTGCTGTGCGTCCTCATCAAGTTTTTTATCTGAACGAAGAGCGCTGTTTCGGAAAAGAATTTGACAACAATCTTTATACAATGCTCAAGAGCGGTTATGTGTTGTCTGTCACGAGGAGACTAGGATGAACATCGTGCCCACGGATATTCCTGAGGTTTTGATTATTGAACCCAGAGTCTTTGAAGACGATCGCGGTTTTTTCTTTGAAAGTTTTAACGAGAAAGCCTTTGCCGAGAAGACCGGAGTCACTAGCCATTTCGTCCAAGATAACCATTCCCGTTCTTCCCAAAATGTCCTGCGCGGCTTGCACTATCAGATTCAGCAGCCTCAGGGAAAATTGGTGCGTGTCGTTGTCGGGACGGTATTTGATGTCGCTGTGGACTTAAGAAAAAGCTCTCCGACGTTTGGTCAATGGGTTAGCTGCTTACTCAGCGCGGAAAATAAGCGATTGTTCTGGGTACCTCCAGGGTTTGCTCACGGCTTTTTAGTCCTCTCGGAGGCGGCGGAATTCTTGTACAAAACGACGGATTACTATGCGCCCCAGCATGAGCGGTGTGTGCTTTGGAATGACCCGGATTTAGCGATCGCATGGCCCGGTGAGGCAGAACCTGTGTTATCGAAGAAAGACTCTTCGGGACAGCCATTCAAAACGGCTGAGGTGTTCTCATGAGTCGAATCTTACTAGTAGGCGCGACGGGACAACTTGGTCAAGAACTGCAACGTACCCTTCCTCCCTTGGGAGAAGTAATTGAGGTGGGGCGTAAGACGATGGATTTAGCCGATGCAAGCAGCATTCGCGAGGTTATCCGGGAAGCGAAGCCCAACTTAATTGTCAATGCGGCGGCTTATACGGCAGTTGACAAAGCCGAAACCGAGAAGGAACAGGCAAATTTAATTAATGCGATCGCACCGACGGTTATCGCCGAGTCAGCTCAAGCGCTTGGGGCTGACCTAATTCACGTTTCTACGGATTACGTGTTTGATGGTCAAAAAAATACCCCTTACACTGAGCAAGATGCAACTAATCCTCTTGGTGCCTACGGTCAATCGAAGCTCGAAGGAGAAGAGGGAATTCAGCAGCAAAGCGATCGCTATATTATCCTTAGAACCGCTTGGGTTTATGGCTCTTATGGTCAAAGTAACTTCGTCAAAACGATGCTAAGGCTCTTTGCGGAGCGTGACGAGGTTCGTGTTGTTGCCGATCAGGTAGGGACTCCTACTTGGGCGGGTGATATTGCACGGGCAATTACGACTCTAGGGCAACACTTGAGCCAAGAACCGGGGAAAGAGGCGAAGGCTACTGGGGAGGTAACCGCGCCAATCAACCACGACTCGACGCTTACAGGTATCTATCACTTTACCAATAGTGGCGTTGCGAGCTGGTACGACTTTGCTGTTGCCATTTTTGAGGAGGCGAAACAACTTGGCTTCCCGTTAAAGGTGCAGCGGATTGTGCCAATCACCACGTCGGACTATCCAACGCCAGCCAAACGTCCAGCTTATTCTGTCCTCTCTGGCACGAAGCTCCAAGCTCTTGTGGGAGACTATCCCCCCCATTGGCGACAAGCACTCAGGCTCATGCTTGACGAATTTTACTCCTATACTCACCAAAGCAAATGAAAGCAATTATTCTCTCCGGCGGTAAAGGGACACGTTTACGCCCTCTGACTTATACGGGGGCAAAGCAACTGGTTCCTGTTGCAAATAAACCTATTTTATGGTATGGGATTGAATCCATTGTTGCGGCGGGAATTACGGAGATTGGGATTATCATCAGCCCAGAAACCGGGGACGAGGTAAAAGCGAAGACAGGAAATGGCGATCGCTTTGGAGCGAATATTACTTATATTCGTCAAGACCAGCCTGCGGGACTTGCTCACGCCGTTAAAATCGCTCAGCCTTTCTTGGGGGACTCTCCCTTTGTGATGTATCTAGGGGATAACCTGATTCAAAGCGACTTGAGCCTATTTTTGGATCACTTTAAAGCCCAAAAACTGGATGCTTTAACAATCCTCAAGTCCGTTGCCAATCCCAGTGCTTTTGGTGTCGCCAAGGTTGATGAGGATGGGCGAGTGTTGCAACTGGTGGAAAAGCCCAAGGTTCCTCCCTCGAATCTTGCCCTGGTTGGCATTTACTTTTTCGACCGCATTATCCACGATGCGATCGCTCAGATTCAACCCTCTGCCAGGGGAGAACTCGAAATTACTGATGCGATTCAATTTTTGATTGACGCTTCCAAAAAAGTAGAAGCGCGTCAACTCGAAGGTTGGTGGCTGGATACTGGGAAAAAAGATGATCTGCTCGAAGCCAATCGCATCATTCTCGACACCTGTCTAACTTCTTCTGTTGAAGGCGATGTTGACGAAAAGAGTCAGGTGATTGGGCGAGTGCAGATTGGTCGTGGTTCTAAAATCGTTAATTGCACGATTCGTGGTCCCGTGACGATTGGCAGCAATTGCCACCTAGAAAACTGCTTTATTGGTCCTTACAGTAGTATTGCTGACTCCGCAACGCTGATTGACGCGGACTTGGAGCATAGTGTGCTTTTACAGGGTGCCCAAGTCGTGGGCATTCATCAGCGGATTGTGGATAGTGTGATTGGACAACGCGCCCATCTGAAGGTTGCCCCACAACGCCCTAAAGCTTTGCGTTTCCTCATTGGTGACGACTGTCAAATTGAGCTTGCCTAATTGATTAAAACGATGACCTATTCTGAACAAGAACAGTCTTTATCTAGAGAACCTCGCCGAATTTTGATTACGGGCGGGGCAGGATTTATTGGCTCGAACTTTGTCCATCACTGGTGTCAGCACTACCCAGAAGATCGAGTGGTTGTGCTTGATGCTCTAACTTATGCTGGAAACCGCTCGACTCTGGCTGATTTAGAAGGAACTGCGAATTTTCGGTTTGTCCAGGGAGACATTTGCGATCGCCCTTTAGTCGAATCCCTACTCCGCGAAGAATCTATCAACACCGTCGCTCACTTTGCTGCTGAATCCCACGTTGACCGCTCAATCTTAGGTCCAGATGCGTTTATTCGCACGAATGTCGTCGGCACGTTTACCTTGTTAGAAAGCTTTCGGCATCACTGGGAAAGTCGAGGACGAAAAGAAACTGACCGCTTCCTCCATGTTTCAACGGATGAAGTCTATGGCAGCCTTGGTTCGGATGACCATCCGTTTACAGAAACCACGCCTTACGCTCCCAATAGCCCCTACTCCGCGTCGAAAGCAGGCAGCGACCATCTCGCTCGCGCCTACTATCATACCTATGGTGTCCCGACCATAATCACCAATTGCTCGAATAACTATGGTCCCTACCATTTCCCGGAGAAGTTGATTCCTTTAATGTGTATCAACATCCTGCTCGGCAAATCGCTGCCTGTCTACGGGGATGGACAGAATATTCGGGATTGGCTGTATGTCGGAGACCATTGCAGTGCGCTAGATGTCGTCATCCACCGAGGTCAACCGGGCGAAACTTATAACGTTGGTGGGAATAACGAAGTCAAGAATATTGACCTCGTTAATATGTTGTGCGAACTGATGAATGAGTTAGCGCCTCACCTCCCAGTCCGTCCAGCACAAAAGCTGATTACCTATGTCAAAGACCGTCCTGGTCACGACCGTCGCTATGCGATCGACGCGACCAAGATTAAAACTGAACTGGGTTGGACTCCTGCTGAGACGGTAGAAGGCGGACTCCGGCGCACGATTGAGTGGTACCTGACGCACCAAGATTGGTGGCAGCCTTTGCTCTCCGAGGAGTATCAAGCCTACTATCGGCAAGTGTATGCCTAGAGCCTGAGAGCCTCCCGTAAGACTAGACGAGACGATATAACGTTTCTCAGTTAAATGAGGTACAGTTCAAGGCTGCTTTCACAAGCGCTACTTGTCAGGAAAACAAAAAAGCTGATGGCTGATAGCTGAGGGCTAACTGCTATAGAACAAGAGAGCTTTTCTTCGTAAACGTTTCCTCTGTTCAATAATCCAAAATGTTCTTATAACGGATTGTCTTACGACTAGTAATGGGACTCGCACTTAAATAACCTACCAATCGCTAAAGAAAATATCCATAGATAAAACCCATTTAGGTGGGATATTATTTTGATGCGAGTCCCTAATCTAATATCGGTTTTGGCTAATGGCTAATCGTTAAGGAATGCAGACAATTAAGCCGGTAGTATAAACCAACAGCACTGTGGTAATAAGGTTTTCTTCCCATAGGCTGTAAGCGGCTAAAATTGCACAATCAATACAGAATGCGATCGGGTAATGATACCGAGTGGCATTCAAAGATAGTAGACCTGTACGTTGGGGAGATGGGGCGAAAGAGAAAGTACTACACTTGCCGCAACTTGGTAGGCTGAATTTCTATATTTCCCCATCTCCTGATAATTATGAATCTCTTTGTCTTGTCGGAACTTCAGTTTGTCAAAAATCATGTCGGGTGGTCAGCTACTTACGATCTTGAGCAGGTTATAGCAAACACCTGCAACGCTACGTTTATCTACCCAGAATCCAATGATAAAATCCGATTTTTAAAGCGTTACAGGCATCGAATATTTAACTCGTGGTTTAAGACAAAAGATTTACCCATTTTAGGTGAAGGACCTAATATTCTTTTAGTGGTAGGAATAAATTACGGTTCCTTACAGATGATGCCTTCTCTGGGTTCTCTTGTCAAAAAGTTTGACCTGCGCTTGGCGTATTTATTTGATATCTATGAACCGCGTTATCTTGTCAGAAAGCTTGTTCCACAGTTTGATTACTTATTCTTCCCTGTCGCTGAGATTGCTGACCAAGTTAGAGAACTTTTTTCTGTCAATGCGGGCTTCTTACCTCATGCCGTAAATGCGCTAGACTATGGTTCAAACCATCCCCATCGCTGTATCGATGTCATCAGCTATGGAAGAGGTAATCCGGACTTACATATCTCATTACAAGAACATTTTAATCAAACAGAGAGTGAGCGAATTTATTTTCATTCTACTTTCTCTAGACCGCAAGTAAATAGTTACAAAGAACATAAAACATTATTGGCAAAATTATTAGGGAAATCCAAAATAAGCTTGTGCTTTGAAGCCAGCAAAGAGGAACGTTTTAAAGGGTATTCTCCTCTTCTAACTCGTTGGCTTGAGGGATTTGCTGCTGGTTGTACGATTGTCGGAAGAAAACCCTTTGGGAAGAATGTGGCTGATTTAATCAACTGGGAAAACAGCACAATCGAAATACCAGACAATCCAGTAGAATGGATTCCCTTTTTTGAAGCGTTGTTAGATGATAACGAGATGCTTCTAGCAAATTCTCAAAGGAATTATCGCGAATGTCTTTTGAGACATGATTGGCGCTATCGGATAAGGGATATGTTTCAGACGGTGGATTTACCGATTCCCGCTCATCTTGAGGATGAAATTGTACAATTGAAGCGGAAAGCTGAAGGAGGATTAACTAGCTAAACACGAAAAACTGCTAAAGTTTCCCAGGTAGAAAAACGTTGCCACACAAGCCACCTAAAATATCTCGTACATATTAGCTATCTATGTCTTTGAAACAAGTTGGATTGGTTGCTATTGGACGAAATGAAGGCAAACGCCTACACCAGTGTTTGCTTTCAGTGCTTGGAAAGGTAGCACATGTTGTCTATGTCGATTCTGGCTCGACTGATGGCAGTATTGAGTTAGCGCGTGAGCTTGGCGTAGATGTGGTAGAACTAGACCTATCGACACCGTTTACTGCCGCTCGTGGTCGAAATGCTGGATTCCACCGTCTGCTGCAAGCCAATCCCCAGATTGAATTTGTTCAATTTGTTGATGGCGACTGCGAGGTGGTAGAGGGATGGCTAGAGCGTGCGTTACATGAACTCGAATCCCAGTCCAACGTAGCTGTAGTGTGTGGTCGGCGGCGCGAACGATTTCCCGAACAGTCTATTTACAACCGCTTGTGTGACATTGAGTGGGATACCCCCGTTGGTGAGGCGACGGCGTGTGGTGGGGACTCTATGATGCGCGTCGAAGCCTTCCAGCAAGTCGGGGGATTTAATCCCACGCTGATTGCTGGAGAGGAACCCGAACTGTGTGTGCGGCTGCGCCAAAAAAGTTGGAAGATTTTCCGCCTTGATGCGGAGATGACCTTGCATGACGCGCAAATGACACGGTTTGGTCAGTGGTGGAAACGTTCTCTCCGCGCTGGTCATGCCTACGCGGAGGGAGCCTGGTTACATGGACGTGAACCGGAACGCCATTGGGTTAAGGAAAGCCGCAGTATTTGGTTGTGGGGGTTGTTTATCCCGTTCTTGGCAATAGCGCTTGCCTTGCCAACAAGAGGTTTGAGTCTTTTGCTGTTGCTTGGCTTCCCACTGCTGAGCTATCGCATCTATCGTTACATGCAGCCGCGAGGTTTTGAGTCAAAGGACACCGCACTTTACGCCCTATCTTGTATGCTGGGCAAATTTCCCCAAGTACAGGGACAACTCAAGTTTCACCTCAACCGCTTGCTGAAGCGACGTAACGTCTTGGTTGAATACAAGAGTAAGAGTGTTGCACCAGTAGACACCGCTAGTTAGGAGAATCTGCCAAAACGCCTTAGCACAACTTTAGAGTTAAAACCAGACCAAATCGGCATCAAAGTAACCACAAATGAAAAGTTAGGACTAGTGGGGTGAGAAGAGGGAATCGCTGCCTATGCTGTCACCTTACTAATGAGCAACTAAACTCGCTCATGTTCCCGCCCCAGTGCTGCAAAATAGTTCAATGACCTTGATGCCTTCTAGTTGTCGTTACTCCGAGTTTGAGCAGCTCCTTAAATCCAAGAAGAAGCCGCTACCTGCAACTCATAGGACGTATCACCACTATATTGATAGACCTGGACGTAAAATGTATTGCCACCATGCAGGCTAAAAGAAATATTTTCATCTGTGATACCACCACTGTTTGAAGCAAAGAGCGATTGCGATTCACCAGCATCAACAATGTCATTGTTGTTGGAGTCCTGAATTAAGCGGATGTCCGCATCATTGCTCAAACCAGTGAGGGTAATATCAACGTTGCTGTAAGAATCCAGAGTGAATTGATAGACATCAGCCGTATCCGTATCACCTACCCAGCCGTAGTACGTCAGCGCGTCCCCATGAAATAAGGTACCGCCATCAACCTCAGTAGGCAGAAGATTTGGGGGTTGTGTCTGTGTATCCAACGGAGCGTCTGTGGTGGCAGATATGTCAAGTTCGTAGTCTAAACTACCAGAACTGTAACGATGAACTTGGGCAAAATAAGTCCCTGCCTCCCCTAAGTAGTTAATTGAGTCATCGCTGTTGCTGCCGGAAGTAGAACTTTGAACCTGTTGGTCAATACCAGTATCAAACACGCCATTCCCGTTAGTGTCTTGATACAGATAAAGATCGGCATCATCACCAGCGGTAATGTTATGGAGGTTCAGATTGATGCTACTGGTTCCATCAATGTTGAAGGTGTAGACATCATCAGTGTAAAAATCATCTAGATAAGTGCTGTTGCTGTAGGGAATGTCTGTTAAATCGCCAACAGAGTAGTTATAAGTAGTCATATTTTTTGTTTCTTCAGGTGTAGAACCTGGTTTCGTTGCCTTCTACCTATAAATCAGGTCAAAAAGATAGTTTTATGCAAAATTCTAAGTATTAATTTATGTAAATAAATACATAATTACTAATTGTTTTGACAGAGTAACAATCAGATTCTGGCTCAATCTAGAGTAAGTAGGCTTGCATCTGTTGACCGCTGGCAACTGCCGGATGTGGGCGATCACATTCCTCATCTCCCTTGAGTGCTGATATTTGATAGCTGACCTGTATGAGCTAGCGCGGAAGCGCTAGCTCCAAGCTACCCTCTTCCACATGGGCATCACCAACAATCCGCCGCGTATGACTCGACTTATGAGGTACAGCAGAGTTCAACCTTTGGTGGCACCACCTCTGAGTTGATCAGCACAGACTATTCTGGTAATTACTTCGTCCAAGTCTATCAATACAGTGGTGATACCAACTACACCTTGGGCTTTGACCACTTCACTACCACCTATGTCTAAGCTTGAGCTGGTCTTCTAGGCTAACTAACTCAAGTTCTCCTCAGAATCACGATTTTCTGAGGGGCTTTTTGTTCACCGTCAAATCGCTTTGACTTCGCTACTCTCTATCCCGGCAAAAGAGTTGAGTGTGATCGCTAGAGAGCTAACCTGTCCTAAAAGGCGATCAGAAAAGAGCAATTGTACCCTGACTTTTGCTTTGTGATTGTACAACCGGACTTGATAGAACTCCCCCTTTTTTGGCTAGCTGTTCTACGCAAGGCTCGTTAAGATTCTGGAGCCTCGACTGGGTCGCGTTCTGTTCTAATCCACTTGGTCTGAGGGCGCACCAAAAACGCGAAATAGAGGGGAACTTTCCAAAGAATATAGGCGGGGACACCCAAAAGCGCCATTAGCGGTAAGTCGGCTCTAGCAAACTTAAGCCAAGCCCCAACAATTGCCGTGAACAGCAGAAGTCCCTCGATTGCGAGAACAATCGCGGGAAGCCATGAAGCTCCCAAGACTCCGGCGAGTATTGCACTTACCATGAACGCTACCCACATCAGGACTAGCAGTGAAATTGGGGGGATGCTTAAGTCTAAGGCGATCGCAAACAAATCAAAACGTCTTTGATGAATTGACTCTTTGAGTAGTTGAGGGACTTGTGTCAGCAGTGTCTGCAAATGACCATGCTCCCATCGCACTCGTTGCCCTTCTGCTGCTTGCTTCTGTTGCGGAAGACGCCCAATCACCTTCGCCTCTGAACAAAATACGGGTGCATGTCCAGCCAGCGCCAGATCGATCGCTAATTGCATGTCTTCGACAATATTGCCACTCGCTAGCGGGGCGGATGCAATCACGGGCCAAGGGAAAGCCATTGCTGTTCCGTATAACAAGCAGGGCAGCCCCAATCGCTCTAATCCACTGGGACGAACTAAGTTCTTGACCATGAACGCCAGCGCTGAAACCGCATCCTTTGGTCCTGGGTTAGCGGGTTGTTCCATCAGGTAGGTTGTCTGGACAGGTCGCGCCGTCTTCTTTGCGAGTCGGGCAACCTGATCAATTACGCCTTCATGAACAATACAGTCGGCATCCGCCATCACAACGACATCGGGTGGGTCGGCTTCAATGAACCGCAAGCCATAGTCTAAGGCGTACCCTTTTCCCTTTTGTTCATGATTAATTCGTTCGATTACGGTTGCGCCAGCGGTACGAGCGATTGCTGCTGTTTCATCACTGCAATTATCGGCAATAACAATAAGCCGATCTTGGCTTGTCACCTGTGGTAGTAAGGTCTCCAGGGTTGCCCCAATCCCTGAGGCTTCATTGTGAGCTGGAACCAAAACAGCAACCCTAGGTCGGGGTTCCCCTGCCGCCTTAGTCTCGCGTCGCCCTGGCAAGAAGGCGGCACAGCTTTCAATAAAAAAAACCGAGATGGGAATGAGTAGGAGGAGCGCGATTATAAACAGGACAATATCAATAAATAGGCTCACGGGTTGCTCGTGCGAGAGAATAAATGAAAGGTGCTTGGTAGCCAGTCAATCTTGCAGATTGCCTTTCACCACGTTAGCCCTTGATTTTGGAAAACTGCAAGATTAAAGAAGTAAGCGATCGCTAAAAGAGACTCAACTTTTTCTCTTACAGAAGCGGTTGCGTGGAAGTTCTCCCCTGCACGGTACATTCAGAAACGCCACGCCACAATTAGTAGTTAGTAGTTAGTAGTTAGTGTTTTTTTGAAGCAAGGGCTTTAGCTCAGAAAAACGAGATGAACTCCTGAGTTCTCCCCTACTTCTTCGTCAAAGCATTTCTGCTAGCAAGTCTGTTATTTCCAACTGCCACTTTTGCCGATTGTCGTCGTAAATCATTAACGTATCTAACTGGGCATGACGACTCAGTTTTTGCACCTTGCGAACATTCCCATTCGTTGCATCTAGTGCGGCGGTAATGCTAGAGTGTCTAATTCTGTGTGGACTCATGGGTTTAGTTATCCCCGCCTTTAGGCAAGTCTGTTTGACTATCCAGGCGATCGCTGAACCCGTTAAACGATGCCCAAAGTTAACAGAGTCTAAGGCAATAAATAGCGGGGCTTCTTCTGAGGCTTCCCCACGAGTCTCTAGCCATTCTAGTAAAGCGGCTGTCGTCGGTCGGCTCAAGTCAATACTTTCCGCTTGCGTTCCTTTCCCCTTACCGTAGATTTTAAGTGTTCTGGCTTCCGGGTCAAAATGCTTTATATTGGCATTGGATACTTCACCTCGACGTAAGGCGTTGTCCCACAAAAGTCGCAAGAGGGCAAAATCTCTTTTCCCCTTCAAGGTTTCTCTGTCTAGAACCGCTAGAACTTGACGATATGCCTCGCGGCTAATTCCTGTAGTGTCTCTGTAGGGCTTAACCTTCTCGTTACGAATTGAGAGTGTCCAATCACAGTGTCCGGCTTCATAAGCATAGTTAACCAGTGCCCGGATAGCGGCTAATCGTCTGTTTACAGTCGCCTCAGACAAACCCCGCTCAATCATTTTGGCTTTATAGTCCAAAACAACGCTTTTCGCCTCAAGTCTTTCCAGACTTAGGAAAGCGGCAACCATCTCGGGAGTCGGTTCACAGCCCGTTGTCGTCCGAAAGAAATCTTTCAGATCTTTGGCATAGGCTTTTTGAGTATGAGCGCTGCGTTTATCTGCAAGCAGTCTCTCTACGAGTGATGAACCCGATGGAGGTGGGAAATCGAGTTGGGTAGCGGAGTCGGGGACTGGTGCGATCGCACTCATAAACGTTTGCGATAATCAATCTTTCCGCAAACAACTTACCACGAACTCTACCCCCTCTCTTGGGCGAATGTGGTTCCAGGTAAAGCCTGTTGGGGCTCAACAAGCTTTTCTGGGTTGAGCAAAAATAGAGGCGGTTCATCATTATTTTGAAGAATCAGCGCACTGACACATCGAATATTCCCCTCTGCCATATAGGTTGACGTTAAGGGAGTAAATGCCGACTCCGGTACACGTTGCAACGAAGGTGGTGAATCAATCGGTAACCCTACCAGTTTCCCTTGAGGGCTTTGGACAATCAGCAGGAAGCCTGCGCTCGTCATGTCGGGCTGTTCTTCTTGCCCTTTATGAGGAAGCGCTTGGTCCGTTGCGGGCGAATACGAGCTTGGTGCGCTCCGAAAAATTCGATGATAACCGTCAATAACGAGTAATTCTTGATCTTGATACAGTGTCAGTCCCACAGAGAAAGCGCCCTCTCGACCTCCATAAATATTACCCATAGGAATAACTTTATGTACGCAACGAATTGGCAGGGCAAACCCTTCATTATGAAGGCGAAAAACAATTAGTTGTTGGGTAGCTTCGGCTTTGCGATTGCTAGCTCGTCGGGAGGTAAGTGGAGAAAAAACAGCCATAATTTTACCGAAACATCACGGGTTTAAAGCCCCGTCAGCCAATGACTAATGACCAATGACCAAGAAAAAGCATTCAGCATTCGTAGCGAGAGGAGTGCAATACGAAGCGAAGCCCTCTCTCGGTCGCCATTATGTCGGGCGTGGGGAATAGCTCACTCTGGACGTAATGAGTTGCTTCATCGTTCGTAATAACTCCCGCTCATTGTAAGGCTTAGAAAAATAGGCGGCAGCCCCCAAAGTCATTGCTAGTTGGCGATGCTTTTCCCCACTGCGACTCGTTAGCATCGCAATTGGTAATTGTTGCAAGACCGGGTCGGATTTGATTCGAGCCAAAAAGCCATAACCATCGAGACGAGGCATCTCAATGTCACAAATAACGGCTGAAACCTGCAATCCACCGAGCAGTTTTTCAACCGCATCTTGACCATCTTTAGCCTGTTCCACCAAATACCCGGCTTTTTCTAAAGCCAAGGCTAAAAATCGGCGGACATTAATCGAGTCATCAACAACGAGAATGCTGTCTTTTTGCGAGTGCGGTAGAGGAGTTGCGGGTGGGTTATCTGCTCCATCTCGTGACTCCTTGAGCGCCAAAGGATTTGGCGACGACGACACACGAGCTGACTCGTCAATCACGAGCGTACTCGTGGACGCAGCCTCTTGAGCAACCCAGCGCAGCAGCGCATTGGCATCAACAAGTGGAACAACTTTACCATCGCCAAGAATTGTACAACTGGCGAAGCCAGGAGGCATTGTCAGTGTGCCTTCAACTTTGCGGATAGCCACCTCCCGTTCACCCCAACAGCGTTCGCAGACGAGCGCGTGCAAGCAGTCTCCTTGACTCACCATTAGCACCGTTGGCACACTAATCGTGGGCACGCCTTCTGGTGTTGCAACACCTTTGCGTGGGCAGTAAAATGTTAGCCACGAGCTAAGCCTTGTCAAAGGAACCATCTCCCCTTCCCAGTTGAGAACTTCGTTCCCAGGAGTGGTCAACACCTGGTCGGGATTTAGTAAGAGCATCTCCTCGATCGCATCCGTGGGAAAGGCAAGCAGCATTCCATTACTTTCCACAAGCAAGACTCTCGCCACGGAAAGCGTGTATGGCACCGTCAGCGTAAAGGTTGTTCCTCGCCCAGGCTGAGTATCAACTCGGATGTCGCCACGGATAGATTTAAGGTTGTTGCGAACCACATCCATCCCCACGCCTCGACCCGAAAGGGCAGTAACTTGGTCGGCGGTGCTAAAACCGGGTTCAAAAATCAGTGAGAGCAATTCATCCTCACTTGCAGCAGCGAGTAACCCCGCATCCAAGCCCATCGCTTCCGCTCTCGCCCGGATTTTGTTGAGGTTGATACCATTCCCATCATCACTGACCGTAATAATCGTTTGGTTACCCCGGTGCGCTGCTTTAATTTCAATTACCCCTTGAGCGGGTTTTCCTTGAGATGAGCGAGTGAATGGGTCTTCAATCCCGTGGTCGAAGGCATTACGCACCAGATGCATCAAGGGGTCACTAAGCGCCTCCAAGATGCTGCGATCAATCAGAGTCCCCTTCCCTAAAACTTTGAGTTCGGCTTGTTTTCCGTACTCCAACGAAAGATCTCGCAAGGCTCTGGAAAATCGCCCCACTAACTCAGACAAGGGGCGCATCCGTAGCCGTGTGAGGTTGGTTTGTAGCTGTTTGGCGGTTTGGTTTAACTCCCGCGCCGTTTGATCGGTTTCCTCAAGACTCAGTCCAATATCACTCGTGACTTCTTGAACCTGGACGATGGTTTCCATCACTTCCATCGACAGCAGATGTAGATCGTTGTACCGATCCATTTCTAAGGCATCAAAGCCGCTGTTAAGATGCAGCGCACTCTCGCCAAGTCCAGGACGACCAGCCGTGCTGTCACCAGCATCGAAGGCATCAAAGTAACTGAAGAAGCGAACCTTGGGTGGTGACCCCCCTCCGCTCAACGGGGCGCTTGTCGTCACCAGCGACGGCTGACGGACAGTGGGGATAGCGCTATGAGTCGTAACGGTATCGTAAGCCGTTCGGATGCGACTATTCGACTGCTCCAGGTTGCTAACGCGCCGCTCGAGGTTTTCCATCAAATTCCGTAACCGTGCCAGGTGCAAGCTGAGTCCGTTACGTTCGATGGTGAGTTCCCCAAATAGATCGTTGAGTCGATCGAGTTGCCGGACGGGAATACGAACCGTGTTTTCCTGAGTTTCTTTGGGTTGCGCTCTCTTCCCAGAGTTGGGTTGACTCGATTGCCAGTTGAAGTCGTCTAAGGAGACTTCACGCTTATCCGCTTGGACTTCTCGTGAAAGAGAGGCACTCGTTTGGGCAGCCGTTGCTTGTTCGTCAAACACCTCATCCGTCGAACTCTCTTCTGTTGACAGCTCAATCGGAGCGATTGGGGTAACGCTATCGGTTGCTTTATAGTGCTGGACTTGGGCGGCGGGGCTAAAGATGTCGAAGTCAACGGCAAATACGTCGTCGAACGCCGGTTCTTCTACCACCTCGGTAGGGGTGGAGAAATCGATTTGGACATCGGGAGAAACCTGAGCAGTTGCCTCTTGCCAAACCACTGGTTCGTCAAACAACTCCTCTTCGATGAGTGAGGGGTGCTGGACTTGGGCGGCGGGGCTAAAGATGTCGAAGTCAACGGCAAATACGTCGTCGAACGCCGGTTCTTCCACCACCTCTGTTTCCATGGGGAGGGTGGAGTGAGGGTGAGCCAAGGGAGGCGCTTCTAACTTGATGTCAAGCGCCGTCGGCAAGCTACCCACTTGACCGACTAGTACCAACGCTTGCGATCGCCTCCAAGCGGAGAGCGAAACTTGAGCGATTTCTCTGACCTGATCTGGGGCCGCCTCCAGATGAGAGAGAATCGATTCACACAGTTGTGTAAACGCCTCTAGCTGGAGCATTTCGCCCAATCCCCCCAGCTCTTGCGCCATAATCGAGAGTTCTTCCTCTAAGCAAGGCGCTTGCGGGTCGGCGATAACCGACTCTAGGCGATTTAGGCATCCCTCAACTTCCGTTTCAAACAGCAACGCCGCGACATTGGTGCCGTCATCTGACCCCAACATCGTGCTGGCATCGTCGGCAACGGGGTCACCGAGGCGTTCGTGCAGCTTGTCAAAAACCGGGTTCCCAACCGTAGCCAGCCACTGTTCATCAACATCAGCCCCTTGGCGGTTCAGAGTCAGCACCTGGCGCAACCGATCCATTCCTGAAAGCAGCAAGCTTTCGAGTTCTGCATCAATAGAAATAGAGTTTCTCTGTTGCTTGAGGACTTTGAAGGAATCTTCCATACGGTGAGCCAGTTGACTCAACGTCACAAACCCCATCATCCCTGCCCCCCCTTTGACCGAATGCGCCGCTCGCAAGACAGCATCCATTTGGTGGCCATCAATGTGGCTCGATTCCAAGCCGAGGAGTACTGATTCTATTGTGTCCAGGTACTCCTGCGCTTCTTCAAGAAACAGGAGCTGAATTTCACGTTCCTTGTCTTGTGACATGGTAGTTCAAAGGAATTGTTAAATAGTCTGCCGTCACTGGGTAGAGACGCGATTAATCACGTCTCTGATAAGGTCGTCTGTCGTCTGTCGTCAGTGGTCAGTGGAAAAACCATAGAGAACAGACAACTGACCACTAACTAATCACCAACTTTGAACGTACCCACAGAGGCTTGTAATTGAGCCGCAATCCCGACCGTCTCTTGCAGAGAGCCAGAAATTTGTCGGGTAGAATGGCTCGTGCGTTCAGAGACGAGCGCAATCTCCTTCATCAACTCCGTTACGGCTTGAGAGGTTTCGACCTGAGACACCGTCGCACTCGAAATTGACTGCACCAAAACGTCGATTTGGCGAGACACATCCAAAATCTGACTCAGACTCTGCTTGGCATCCTCCACCAGATGGGTTCCTTCCACCACCTGTGTTGTACCGAGTTCCATCGCCTCGACCACTTCTGATGTTTCTTGTTGGATGTTTTCCACAATCTTTTCAATTTCTTTGGTCGCTGCCGCCGAACGCGCTGCTAGTTCGCCAACTTCTTCTGCAACCACCGCAAAACCTTGACCTTCTTCACCAGCACGCGCCGCCTCAATCCCGGCGTTAATCGCCAACAAGTTTGTTTGCAGCGCGATTTGGTTAATCAAGGATACCACCTTGGAAATCTGCTGGGACGATTCACCCAGACGCTTGACCTTTTTCGCGGTCTCAGCTACCGTTTCCCTCAACTTGAGAATATTTTGCACGGAGCGGTCCATTGCCTGCCCACCTACTTCAGCGGTAGAGGAGGCTGTGCGAGCCACGACCGCCGCTTGCCGAGCGTTCTCAGCTACCTCTTGAATCGAACGGGTCATTTGCTCAACCGAGTCCAGGGTACGGGTCGTATCCTCGGCTTGCTTGAGCGCTTCGGAGGAAAGTTGGCGAATTGCTCCTTCGTTTTCTCCTAGTGAAGTGTTAACCTGAGTCGCCGCTGTTTTCACTTGGGTAACAATTCCACGCAGACTTTCAATAACGGCGTTGAAGAAGTCTGCCACCGTGCCAATTTCCCCGACCGTTACATCCGCCCGCACCGTCAGGTCACCACGGGCAGCTCCTTCCACGTCACTCAGCAGTTCCAAAAGCTGGAGTTGGAGGGCTTCTTTTTCATGACGTTGCTCTTCTGAAATCAGTTCAGCGACAATCCGGGCTTGTTCTCGCTGCTCAAGCGCCGCCGCTTGGTCGAGCGCAAAGCCAAGTTGAATCGCTACCTGCTTGAAGAAGTTAATGTCCGCTTCCTGCCAGGGTCGCGTGCTGGAACACTGGTGAGTCACCAATAGACCTAGTAACCTCCCCTCGGCAAGAATTGGGGCAACCAAATTCGCCTTGACTTTGAAGGGTTCTAGTTGACCGAGGTAACACTTGGTTAAGCCAGCGTCGTAAATGTTCTCCGTTGCTTTGACCCGACCGCGCTTGTACTTTTCAACATATTGTTCGGCAAAACAGGGATCAGCAATGTTTGCTCCCAACGCTTTCGGCCAGCCGTTCGCTACTGATTCAGCGACGATAGTTCCTTGCCAGTCCTCGTCAAAGAGATAGACAACCGCACGGTCAGTTTTCAGGGTTTCCCGGATGCCTGTAATCGCGGTATGGTAAATTTCTTCGACGTTGAGGGATTCCCGAACGCGAGAGATAATTTCATTGAGTTGTTGGGCGCGTTTGGCTTCGGCTTCTTTCTGCGCGGCGAAACTCACACCCGTTAAAGACACTCCGACTTGAGTCGCTAACTGAGTTAGGTAATTAATTTCTGACTCCTGCCACTCGTGAGTGCGAGAACACTGATGCGCCACCATTAAGCCCAAGAGGTTGTCGGCAGCGATGATGGGCACAACTAAGTTGGCTTTGACTTGTAGTCGGTTCAACAACTGCAAGTGCGCTGGGGAATAATTGGTTGCCCGGACATCGCTGGTAGGAACAATTCGCCCTTGTTTGTACTCTTCGAGGAGTTTTCCTGGAATACAAGGGTCGCTGATACGGTCTGCCAGTGCCCGTGGCCAACCGGGGTCAACCGCTTCGGCAACGATGCTGCCGCTCAAGTCGGGTTCAAAGCCATAAATTACTACTCGATCCACGTTCAGGTGCTTTTGGGCATCTTGAACGGCTTGGTCGAAGAGAAATTGGCTGTCGCCTCTGGTGGCGGCGTTGACCGTGTCAGCATAGGTCTGGATTTTCTCGCTTTGGGCGGCTTGTTGCTGTAGGAGGTCTTTGACCCGGACGACAAGGTTATTAAAGCTTTGAGCCAGTGTCTGGGTTTCGGCAGAACCATTTGGTTGGGCGCTTACATCCAAATTTCCGGCAGCAACCTGCTCGGCCGCACCAGCCAACTGATTTAAAGGCTCTGATAACCGACGGGCTAAAAGCCAAAGAATTGCTGTCGTCACACCTGCAAGTCCGAGGAAAATCAGTCCTGAGATGAGCGCCGCCTCCCTCCCAGTTGCACCAATTTCAGCCGTGTCAATTGAACTCACCACCACCCAGTTTGTATTCGGAACCGTCGCGAGGGCGTAACGGGCCCTCTCGTGGACAAATGAGGTAGAGGATGTGCCCCCATCCGAAGTCTGGGTGGTGATGGAGTTTTTAATTAAATCGGCTGCTTTCTTGGCGACAACTTCACCACCCAGCACGGCTTGGGTGGTAGAGGTTCCCTGAGACGTGAGGGTCTTGATAACAATCGCCTTGCTATCATCTCCAAAGGCTAGGATTTGTAGTTGTTCGGATTCGCCCCTTTGTGTCTCTTCCAAGGCATCCAACACAAAATCAAAGCGGGTAGCAGGCAGTACGGCTTTAACCACACCGAGGAATTCGCCTGAGGCGGGGTCTGTGATTGGCTGGGATATATCCACACCAACGGTGTTTGAGGATTGATCAAGTTGAGGCTCAACGACCTGCTTATCTCCCTTTTTGCCCCGTTGCCACCAGGCTTCATCGTTCTGAACAAAGTCAGATGTGGGGGTGCTGTAAGCGACGTTGAACCCATGTTTGTCGGTAAAAAATATTTCGGCAAATTTTCCCGTTTCTGCTGTTCTTTTCAAATAATCATTGAGAGCCTGATTGAGCTTGTTGAGCTTGTTGGTCGAAAAAGCCTGTTCGGTTTGGTCAATCGGTCGTTGTGGGAGTCCACTGGCTTGGGCGGCTTTGCCACTAGCGCGCGCTGCGTCAATGACTAAAGGATTCGTTGCTACAGTCGTTGGGATTGTCGCCGACTCTTCTAGCACGTTACGAGAAACATCCCTTGCTAGCTGCGCTTTACTTTGCAATAACGCCTCGGCGTTATGTTGGGCACGTTGGGCAGCGATGTTATAGCTCACCAATCCGGCAAGTCCCAAGGGGATTAGGACGGCTGGGAGAATTGTCGTCAACAACTGAGTGCGAAGGGAGGGGTTTGGCTTCGGCGGTGGAGTCTGAGAATCGGGAAGAACAATGACTGGCCTCTCGGTCGCTTCATTGCTCACGGATTTCGTCGAGGCTGTGTGCGTGTAGCTGTTTCGGACTACGCCATTTTGATAGATATTATCTGGAATTTTGTTATTGCCACTGCTGGCTCTATCGAATTGCTTAACCATAAAATAAGCACCATTACGGGATAATAAATTGACATTTGATCTGAAACGGTGGTGATGACTCCTGTTATCCGAAAGCGTTGAGTAAAAGTGCGATCGCGTGGAGCAGCGTGCGCCGCTATTGCTGCGCGTAACGCAGAATCGCCTCGGCATCGAGAACTAATAAAATTTCTGTCTCTTGTAAAATACATCCGCGTAAATAGGGCACTAGCGCGGATGACACATGACCGAGTGGAGAGTGGATTGAATCAGGCATGAGGCGTACAATACCTTCAACGGACTGTACAATGACGCCTAAAGACATAGACTCGTTACTAATAATCACTACGTTGTAATGCTGAACATTGGTTTCGACTCCTGGTAAGTTCAGCATCCTTGCCAAGTCAACTAACCACAGCACACGCGATCGCCGATTGATCAATCCCATGACAAAGGGAGCCATGTTCGGCATTGGGGTTAGACGATCTACGGGTAGGACGACAACTTCAGTTGCCCGACTCATTGATAAAACAGCAGGTGTTTGTTGACCAAACTGAAACTTGAGATAGGAGTCTCCTAGATTTTTTTTATTAGGAATTGGATTGGTGCGGAGGGCGAGAGCAGAGGTATCCATTAGTTCAAACGGCGACGGCTTGAATCGCACGTAGAATTTGTTCGCGGGTAAAGGGTTTTGTGAGGTAGGCATCTGCCCCTTGTTTCATCCCCCAGAGGCGGTCAATCTCCTGGTTTTTAGAAGAACAGATAACAATGGGGACATTTTCAGTCGCGGGATGAGTCTTGAGACGGCGACACAACTCAAAACCACTCATTCCTGGCATAACGACATCGGTAATGATGACATCTGGCTTTTGCGTCAAAACCTTATCAAGTGCTTCTTGTGCACCAACGGCACTGATAACGGTATAACCACTTTCTCTCAGGTAATGACTCATTAATTCCATTTCCGAGAGAGTATCTTCTACGATTAAAATTGTCCGCATTAACGTTTTACTCATGACTAACTGGCCTCACGATTAATTAACAGATATTGCTAGCTTCTGTCTTGAATAAGGCATCTTTTAGAAAGCTCTTGCTCCGAATTTTCTGAGTGTTCTTTTGACCAAGCGCAAGGAAAGCACAATTGATTCAACCTCCTACGATAAGTGTTTAAACACCATCTTTAGTAATTCAGATTGGTTAAACGGCTTCGTTAAGTAGCCTGAGGCTCTGACGAGTTTGGCTTTGGCTCGGTCGAGAAACCCTGTGTTTCCCGTCACCATAATGATCGGGGTATTCTTGAAAAGTGAATGCTTTCGTAAAAGAGAACATAGCTCATAGCCATCCAAGTTTGGCATCTCAACATCAAGCAAAATTAAGTCAGGCTTAATCCGGACAACTTGCATTAATGCCCTCACTGGGTCATTAATCATGACCACAGAGAAACTTTTGTCATCTAAGAACGAGTTAATCGCATTTAAAACCGTTGGGCTATCATCAATGCAAGCAATCGTGTACGTGCTTTTTGAAAGGGGTTTGCCTTGATTGATCGCCGTCCCCTTAGCGTTATTACTTGGAGGAGTACTCGTTTTTTGAGCCGATTTTTGAATTAATTCAAGTTTGGACTGAGTGCCAGCTTGACCGGAAGCATCAGTACGAGGGGCGGGTGTTCCACTCGTGGGGGCATTCGATTGTTGGCGGCGCAACTGCTCATGACAGCGTTCAACAATTGTTCGCAGGTCAAGACGACAAAACTTAGGTAGTTCTTCAATTTTGTCCTGGTTAATTAATTGGTAACTTCCTTCTTTTACCGACAGAAGTGATACAATTACCTCTTCCGCCAAGTCTTCGACTAAAGAGGCGGCTTGAACCGGGTTGAGATACTGTTGATTGACAAGCCAGCTAATAGCTTGGTAATCAGGAGTTTGACTTGACTGACTCTCTAAATCGGATTCAAAAATCAGGCGAACTTGAACCCGAACCGCACTGACAAGAGTCGGGATTTGACGACTGAGGCGACGCAGGTGACGGTCAAGCCGCTCGAATGGGTCAACGGAATCTGAAGCATAAACTAGTTTTCCCTGTTCTAAATAGATTGACCAAGAAACAGAGCCACTAGATACTTGTAAACACCCATTTGCCTGACGACTAGATAGTTGTGCTAACAAGGAGAGCGGGTTTAGCCTTTGGGAAGATCTGTAGCTAGCCATAGAAACGGTGTTCATTTGTATCTACCTTGGTCTCATCCAATCGTTGAAACTAGAAGGGTTAAATCTTGTTGTACAAGTTACACTCACACAATTCAGGTATCGTCTGCAGTGTCAAGACTCTTGACTTCTCTGTCTTGAAGAGCAGAACCAAAAAACGAATGAGTTGCAGCAATGACCAACGATTCAAATAGTTGAATCTTGTTCCATTAGTAATCCCCTCAAGAGCGGAGTTTTATGGAAGAGGAAAACTCTTTTGAGGGAGTAGCCGCATCCCGGAATTTATTCGTCTTAAATGGATTTTGCCGGAGGAAGTAAGCCGAAGCGTCTTACGCTCTGGGCAGCTTTTGTCTTGTGCAAGTGAGAGAGCGACCTAGAAACGTCTTTTAGGACAAAAGGCGCTTTTCAAATAAGCTGGCAGTCATAAAAGGCTGGTATCTGAAGAGTCACCCCTGGATAGCTCTTTTGTCTCGCTCTCTTTGAGAGCTTATGGCGAAACGCAAGAGCAGTAATGCATCCTCTGGTAACAAAATTTTTTAGTTCTTGGGTAGATGAACAAGTCATTTAACTTGTTATTCAACAGTTTAACAGGCTTTTCAGGGAAAACAGGTAAAGCGCCCATAAAGGGCGAGAAAAATAGATGAAGAGAGTGTAATGTTCTCCCTTAAAATTTCACGCAATAATAATTAATTTATTGTTGATATAAGTCAGATATAAAAAGAAGTGGCTTAGCACCTATCATGATAACTTATTTGTTAAATTATGATAAGTCTTCCCTGAACTAAAAGCAAATTGATTTCCTCTATCTTTTTTCCTTGATTGCTCAGAAAGCAGTATTATTATTATCTGATTAAATATAAATTAAATTCAACGGAGAACTTCCTTGAATATTGTAATACAAGTATTACCAATCCGAGATAACTTGTAAAGAGGGAATCGATTTTCCAGACCGAGTTTTCCAGAAGTACAGGAGAGTTTCTCTTTAAATAATTTTGAACAGAGAGTTATACCAATTTAGGAAAACCTTGCGAGGGAGCGGTTGGTTCTCGTTAAAGGGTAAAGGGGAAGGAAGAAAGGACATTCCCTTTAACCTTTTCCCCTTCCCCTTTTCAACTAGCTTTCTTCAACAACAAGGTGAAATAGTACCGCAGCACAAATGAGATTACTCAAGCGTCTTTAAAAGCCGTTGAATTTTGGAGTGCTGCTGCCGTTTTAATGACTCCGGGAAACTTAACTCCATGCGAAATCGCATGGAGGCTGTCGTAGCAAGCGTGGACGATCGCTTTTCTGATTGAACAGGAGCCAACTCTTCAATCGATTCAACCTTAGCTAACAAACTAGCAGGCTGTGGGTCATCTGCCTCCTGTGAGAGTAGTAAACCAATCAGCGGCTGAGTTTGTAGCATCGTCTCCAGGTTGAAAATATTGTTACCCTCTAATTCAACACTTATATCCTGCGTTCCGAGTTCTGTGACTCTCGCCGTATAGGAGTGACCTTCCCAGCCTTCCCAATAAAGTTGAGCAAAGGCATTCACTTGTTTGCGTACCTTCTCACCCGTAGCCGGACGGAATTCGCGGAAGACCCGTTTAATACTGGTCACAATAAACTTAAGTGACTCAATGGGGTTATCCACCTCAGTTCTATTTTGGGAATACCACTCTTTCACGTCAGAGAAGAGTACCAAGGTCAAGTCATCTAACTGAGTGCGGCTGGGTTCGACAAAATCAACAAATAGCCTAGCTTGCAGTTTACTCGTGGCTATAGCGCGAATCACCTTCCCATTCATCAGCGCCCGCGCACCGTAGTCTCCCACCAGTTCCACTTTCACTTCATCGGGGATATTGGGCCATTCATCCAAAAGAATTTGCGTACCGCTTTCACTCACATCAATCGTTTGACCCGTCCACGTTTGACCACCACTATGAATCCGTACCGTCAACTTCCGAGGCAGACGGTGTGCGCGACGGAGTTGGGGTTGCTCGAATGCCACCAGACACGCCGCCAACAGCAGGAACAAGTTGAAGATACACCAGAACGCATTGATTAAAACCGCTTGGGTATCCTCTGGGCTAATAACTAGCCAAAACGGGACAGCAAATAAAGAAGCCGCTGCGATCGCACTAACAATGACAAGATACCGCACCGAATCAAAGTCAAAACTGCGCTTCGTAACAGAAAGCCCTTTATCCGTCACATTAAAGCTGCCGAGTTTCGGGTTAACCAGCGCCATCAGCGTCACAATCCCCGCCTGGAACGACATCGCAAACTCAAAAATCTCATTCCAGAACGAGAAACGAACATTCTTGTAGGGTATGTGATTCGTCTGCATCGACAGAATAATGTGAGGCAAAGCATAGAACAACGTTTCTAAACCCAACCCTCTCACCGAGTTGATGCCAAACAAGAGAAATAGAGGCGGTGCGATCGCATACATCAACCGGGGATAACCATAGAAAAAGTGCGATGTCGCACTGAAGTAACAGAGTCGCTGCGGAATCGTCAGATTCAACTTCGGGTTAATCAACGGGTTTTCAAGTCGCAGAATCTGCGCCATCCCTCGTGCCCAACGGACTTGTTGACCCACATAGGCTGAAAACTTCTCCGGTGCTAATCCCGCCACCATAATCTTGTCGTAGTAGACCGACTCATAACCCAGAGAATGCAGTCGGAACGCCGTGTGACAGTCTTCTGTCACCGTTTCTGTGGCAATTCCCCCAACTTGAAGCGCATACTCTTTGCGAATCACCGCCGCTGAACCACAAAAAAATGCCGCATTCCAGAAATCATTGCCTTTTTGCAGCACCTTATAAAACAGTTCATTACCCACAGGAATTTTGCCACCCGTGAGGAGATTTCGTTCAAACGGGTCTGGGTTATAGAACCAGTGAGGCGTCTGCACAAACGCCACTTTTTGGTTAAAAAAGAAGCCAACCGTATCCATCAGAAAATTTTTGGTCGGCATGTGGTCACAGTCAAGAATCAGCACCAAATCACCATTGGTGCGCGTAAAAGCCGTGTTGATATTTCCGGCTTTCGCGTGGTCGTTATTGTCCCGTGTCAGCATTGTCGCGCCAAGTTCTTCGCACATTTGGCGTAACTCTTCCCGACGCGCTTTATACTTTTCCGCTCGACCATCATCAAGGACATATACTCGTTTTTTCTCGGCGGGATAGTCAATGGCTAAAGCCGCTAACGTCGTCTTGCGGACAATTTCAACATCTTCGTTATAGGTCGGAATATAGATATCGACGTTAAACCACTGGTCTTGGGGATAGAGGGAAAGATCAACTGGTTTACGGTCTTTAATTTTTATTGTTTGAAAGTAGGCAAGAACTAAGGTGCAAATCGCATAAAGTTCTGCCGCCAACAACAAGAAACAGAACGTCCCATTGAGCCAGTCATCGAAGTTCAGTGTGTAATTGAGGCGGTAATACAGATAACGGGCTGTAGAAACCAGACTCAATAAAATCAAAAACAAGTGAAGATACTCACTGATTTTTTTACTGGGCTTTTGCTCCTCCATTTGTAAGGCGAAACGCCCCACCGCAATCAACATGGCAGCGACTACCCCTTGCTGCCAAATCGCTGGACGCGCCGTGATTAGAGGTGTTAATAGCATCAACAGCGACACAATCAGCAGCAGTAGCTGAGTATGCGAGAGCCACTGAAGAACCTTGTCAAACGTATCCGGAATGCGATCGACAAGCCAAGTCGTTAACTGTTCACGATGCGCGGCTGAAATCTCAAAGCGCCTACGACTTTGTTTCTCTCTGACTTTTGAGGATGTACTCGTCATTTGACAAAGGGATTAAGGAATGGAGAGTAAGAAATAGAGAGTAGCGATCGCAAATAGGCGAGGGGATTTCGCGAAACGGGTCTTACTGAATTACCCTGAAAAACCCGTTCCCAGTCGCCCAATTAGCGATCGCTACTTCACCTGACCAGCCACCCGCTTGAGATATAGCTGGACAACACCGTAGAGGATGAGCGTTGCTGCCACAATTGCAGGTCCCAAGAGGAACCAAGTCCCGGAAACGACGCGGAGAATTCGGCGTGGCGCAGGGGTTTTATCGATTTGACGCTTCGGTTCACGCTGCAAAAACTCTAACGTATAGGCATTGGGGTCATAGGCTTCCGGATTGGCGGTGTTGGCACTAATGAGAACGGTGTCTTCCTTGAGTTGGAAGAATAAGGGGTCTTGCTGGAACAAATCTTGCACTTGGTCTAAGCCTTTATCCGTCTGACCCGTCAGCGCTAGCAGCACACGCTCTTTATTCCAAGGCGAAATCATTTGCTTGATTACACCGTCATTATCGGGTGAGGTTTGAACCGCACTTTGGTTGCGCTGACGTGTAGAGCCATCCTTCAGGTTAAAACCCCCGGAAGTGAACACTTCTGGAAAGGGAAATTTCTTTTGCGTGCCAATCCCCACAAGATGCTGGGTTTCTTTCAGTTTGACTGGCAACGCATCGGCGGTGTAAACGCCGAACTGAACAGACTGAGCCTTAGTGAGCCGTCCGAGTCTTTCCCCAAACTCCAGTAAAGCCCTCAACTCACTCACCGAGGGCGATTTTGGCACAACAATCGCTGTCGTCGATAAATCCTGGGGCGCGGCAAAGGGAAAACCTGTCTGTAACAGCTTCAGGTTTGGCAAATCAACGGTATTGGTTCGCTTGAGGTCAAAACTTGTATCCGAGTGCAAAGTACCCCAGAGTTGTTGGTCGGTCACCCGGCTACAGGAACGACGCTCCCGCGCATCGAGGCGAAAATCGACCTGAATTTTTGAGGTGGGTTTGATTAAGTTTTCCGGGAGGGCTATTTTTAGGGACTCTCGCGTACCGCCATTAATCGAAGAGAGGCGCTTACCAACCAGTGCCACGCCATCCAGCTTTACTTCTACTAGGGAGGTTTTGGGGTTGATTTGGGGACCATAGCTGTAAACCAGATTCATGGTGTTCCCCGACACAAAGCGATCGTCTGGTAAGGCTTTGAAGTCGATTTCAATGGGTGGTGAATCCGCCCCTCGAACTGTTACATCCTCAAATAGTTTGCCACTAGGGGCATTGAGGTTAGCGAGTTCAAACGAGTCAGTACGGGGTAAATACCCAGACCAGTCGCGAGGATTGGGGGACGGCACAGGGGAGAGCTTATCCACAAGGATGAGTTGACCTGTAGCAATCTGCTCGTCTTTGGGCTGCACCAGAAACTGTACAGCTTTGGCGACAGCCGCAGGACTATTGCCTGTTGCGACCAGCACAGGGGCTTTATTGTCTGAGGTGGTTGTCAACATCAACACCCCAACATCTGGCGCTAAAACCTTCTGCTTGCTATCCAGGAATTTGTTGTCTTTCTGGGTGAGCGGGAGTTCCAGCGATTTCAGGGCGGGTTGCTGTTCTGGGGTTCCGACAATCACCAACCGCTCACTCAACGCTACATCATCAATGGATTTGATGATGCGGGTATCGAGGCGACGAAAGTCGGCTAAGCGTCCTAAGGTGGCTTGGAAGCGAGTCGTTGAGGTTAGCCAAGCTTCATCAACTTTGGTGGGTAGCAGGTGAGCGACTTGATTGGGGTATAGGCTGAGTTCGTCAAAGATGGGATAGGGAAAACGACTGAAGTCGAGCGCGATGGGTTGAGGCGTGTAGTCAAAGGTGATTTTGGAATCGGGGAGTATCTCTGTCCACAGCGACGGGTCGTAGGGGTCTTGGGTACAGGTGGGGGAGTTGTTTTGGAGTGCCCCTAAGGTGAGTTCGTTATAGTTCTGAAGTTGCGCGAGTGGCACGTCGTAGACGGCAGTACCGATTTCCCCTTCTTTGCGGTTGAGGGGAATAGTGCCAACACTCGCACCGTTAATTAGTACGGTGAGGTTTGAGCGTGTGGCGTAAAGCGCTGGCGAATGCCGATAGCGGATTTGGGTTTTGACGGTTTTTAGCTTCCAGTCGCGGGGACGGGTAAACCCTAGACGGGCTTCGTCATAGATTCCTTTTAGGCTAAAGCGGGTGCCAACCACGGGAGCGCGGTTGAATTCTAGAACGTAGGGGTCGCCTGTGGGCAGGGCAGCCACTTCAGGTGCTTTGTTAGCGGGGTTGGGCAGACCCGAATCATTGCGACCGCGTTCTTTGCGCTCTTCTGTATTGCTTTCGCGGAGTGTCTCTGTTGCAGGGGAGGCGGACGTGTCACTCTGGGCAAATACGCGAGTAGCTGTCAATCCGAACGGGACAGCGCAGCCGAGTAATAACAGTAAGACTAGAGAGTATCGTAGGAAGCGAGGTCGGCGGGGTAAAGGGCGACCATCACGTCGGCGTGACCCTCGATTAAAAACGGGTAGATGGGCAAATGCCTTATGAATAAAGGGTTTCATCAGGAGGAGTTATGAAGTCGGGTTACGGATGCAGCCCCTGATGCCCATCCCAGTTGAGGGAATTGGCAGTGTTAAAGAAATCCCAATAGTTCTGTCAAAAGTCTGGCACAAGGCATTGACGATGTCATGGATGCCTCTTACTTGATACAACGGCGAGATGACTTAATCCGGAGAGAGCTTACTCGTTGAAAGTCCTCTGACTCCTCTTGCTCCATGGTAGTTATATTGCGCCAATCATGTTATTGCAGTGGCGAATCGCGTCAAATAAGCCTTGAGTAGACCACTGGAGGCGGTGTTGGTGCCGTTCTTCTTCTTTTGCTGCCCAGTTGTCTTCTAGACAGACTTTGAACCAGCCTTCGGGTTTACGGACTCCGTCGCGGTTGAATAGGAAGTAGAGAATGGCTTTGAGTACTTCTTGTAAGGAAAAACTACGCAGAAATTTGGCGTCTTTGGGTTCGTAGTAAATTCCGGCTTTTTTGCAAGCGTCTAATTTTTGGGTAAAGTCGTCGGTTTCGCTATCTTCTAAAACTGTTGTTGTTGTTATAGCCTCGTCAACGGGTGATTCTGGGTTTGAGGGGTCTAAATCAGGAATTTGCGGTGCTAAAGCCGATTTTTTTTTCGTAGGGCGAGAAATGGGGAAGAGCAGTAAGTTGATGGATTTGAGTGTCCAGCGCCAGACGTAGGCGGTGTAGCTTTTGGGGTGGATGAGTACGCCTGCATCTCTTAGTTGTTTGGCGGCACTTTTTACGGTTTTGGGGTCATGGGGAAATCCGCGTGTTTTTTTGACCCATTTGTTGAAGTCGCGAAGGTCGATGATTTCGCTGCTTCCTTCGGGGATTTCGTCGAGTAGCCATTGCCAAAGTTCTCTGGCGGTGGGGGTGAGTCGGTTCTGTACGCTGAATGTTGTGTGTTTTTTCGTCCAGATGGTCATGGTTTCTCCTTGATGGGTTGAAGAGACCTAACCCCCCAGCCCCCTTCCCTCGCAGGGAAGGGGGAGCAAGAAATTCTTGGTGCTTAGGGGAATCTTGCTCCCCTCTCCGCATCGGGGAGGGGCTGGGGGAGGGGTCTTGGAAAGGATTTGCCCTCAAATGACTATGCCCCTACGGGAGGCAGGGGTAAGTGTAGGGGTGTATTAGGCGGCTGTTGTCAGGTCGCGGATGTTTGATTCTTCGACGTAGAGGGTTTGCTCTTCTCGATACCAAGGGTCGTCTGGGTCAAGTTTGATGATGTAACTCCAGCCTGCTTTGATGCCTTGCCATCGCACTTGGTAACTGTCGGGTTTGGTGTATTCAAGTCCGACTATTTCACCTGTCTGGATGCGTGTGGTGTTGCAGATGACGGTGGTTGTCTGGACTTGGGTAGCTAGGTGAAATTTGGGTAAGCTCCAATCGGCTGGAATGCTTACGCACTGGCGGTTTTGGCGATTTTCTGACACTATAAAATGGCTCCTTTCATGGGGTAAACATGGGAGGGGAAGTCGTCCTGGGCGGGTGTTCGTAGCACCTAGCCGGGGCGCGTTTTTTTATTTAGTTACGGAAGATAATAACCCGATTTGGGGAAAAGTGCGATCGGGACATTACCTGAAAGCTTGTCCGATTCTCAGTCGAATGCTAATTACGTCCCTTTCTCTGGAGCTTTGTCAAACTGTAACTACAAAACGAATACAAGGTTAGGTAAGTAGTCGTGATTCGGGTATGCAGCGTCCGTTAGAAGGGCATATCCTCAAGGTCTTTTCGGGTTGGTAGAGGTTCGTCCCCAGGGTCGAGACGCAGCTCATTGTTTTCGTCTGACACCGGAATATCTAGGTTCGGTTGAAGTTTGTACAAGAGGTCAGGAGCTAGCTTGTAAACGTCTGTGCGACCTATGCGCTGCTTCTTCTCAATAAAACCTCTTTTTTCGAGAGATTTAAGAGTGGACTGAGCTTTGCGGACGCTCATCTTGCATAGATCGGCTGTGGTCGCGAGGCTAGCGAAACATGAGCCGCGACGGGCAATGTGACCTAGCAGACGGAACTCGTAGACATCCAACCCCACTTGGTCTAGGGCTGAGTGAACAAATATCGCTTTTTTGGGATGTTTTTTTCCAGTTTTTCCAGCTTCCATTTGCATCGGGTGCAGGGGTGGGATTAGCATCTCCTGCATGGGGGTAGGCAGGACGTGCCTATTTATATTATGTATAACCTTTAGTTTTAATCTTTAGTGATTTAGGATAACCTTCTGTATAAAATTTCGTCGGCAGGTCGTGCGTGGCTTCTCAATTGGCTTGCAGGGGTGCTACCTTTGAAAGAACCAGACAGCAGATATGAAAAAACGCCGCTTGGACTGGCATTCCAAACAGCGCTATTTTTCGGTCTAAGTCGGTTTTCCTGGCGGTTTGACCCACTAAGCTTCAAGCCGCCAACACGTCAACTTAGAAATGGATAAATTTTATGTTCCAACATCTTAGCTCGGACAGCTCTCAATCTCCAAACATCGCGACCCTGTTAGACAAACTGGCTAGTCAGCCGAACGGACTGGAAAACGGTCTGAAGCTGGCAATGCTGTTGACACCTAAGCCTGACCCACAAACTACACCGGATGTAGCAAACCGTACTCGCTTGATTGCGATCGCAATGCAGATGGTCAGAAAGGAGGGCATTGAGAACCCGCCTTACTTCAAGGGCATGAGTGACGATGCTATTCGTGAGTTCATTGCTCAGTATTCACCTGAGTTAGTACTCCACTGACATTGATGGTTGAGTTAGCCGAAGGGTGGGCTATTGCTCACCCTTCGGCGCTGCCCGATGAACAAGAGAACGAATGAAAAGCAGATGAAAGGTAGGAGGAAGGAAGTGAGGAATGACTGAGACTAGAGACAACAGCGAAAAACCTACCTCTCGGCACGCCGTAACCGAACGTAGAAAGTGCTACGAGATGGAGCAAAAAAACGGCTGGACATTGTTGCGAATAGAGCCAACGAGAGACAAAACACTAAAATACAATTGCGTGTTTGAAGGCGAAACTGAATTCCCCAAATACATGGAGGATTGACCAATGGGCAGAAAATACATCATCTTTCGTGCAGACTGGAGTGAGGAGCAGGGAGCCGAAAACAGGATACTAGCCCACACTGGCGCAATCACTGACATTCTTGCCGAACACTTCGACTCCTCCAACTCTTCCTTACCGGAACCGGGTTACAGACTGAGGGAGTACCACAGGATTGAACAGTTTGTTGACTCTAGCTTTCCTGGTGCCAGCACTCACAGTAGAGTTGGCGATTGGGAAGTGGTCAGAGTTGAGAAGTACGCCACACAACAGCCTGCTGATTTTGACGCCATTGTTATCTGCTACTGCCGATACTCTCCCGTAAGTACACCACTGGAACCCTTACCGGGAATTCAGCTTTCTCAAGAACGACAGGAAGTTGAAGCTTAACTTAGCCTTATCTGTAGACAAATCTCCAGTTAACGCTCGACGCTTTTTGTCATCAAAAGCCATCAAAGCTTTGCTAGAAGTTGTTTATACGCCCGCCATTTTTGAAACGGCTAAAATTTGGTTGTCCGGCTAGAGATTGACCTCAAGCCGCTTTCCAATGAGCTACGTGATGAAAGGCGATCGCATCTTCAATTAAAGGTTTCACTAGGCTAGAACCGCCGACAAAATCCCCAAAATCTTCGGTGCATCCTTAATCGTGTACTCGTCCAAATCAATAGACAAAGACTTGCCAGAGAGCTTAAGGAATTTCCAGGCACTGCCAGTGGTTACAGTTCCCAATAACTCAGGAATGATCAATCCTTTGCGCTCATTAAAGATTTGTGCCGCTACCAACGTTGCGACACACTGCCCTAGCCCATTATTGATATCTTCCTTCTTGGCTTCAACTATTGTGACGACTGGCGCTTTGACAAATAGCTGCTCTGGATCTCGGCTAACTAGAAAATCCACATAACCCGCCAAGCCCTGACTTGGGTCAACATTAAATTCCACTCCAGAAAACAATCCATAACCCGTAAGCTTCTTAAGTTCGACCAAAACTGGAGCAATTATCAGTTCTGACCTAGCTTTTTCCGAGTTTATGGCTAGAGCTAAAGAGATGTTGTAATTTAGTGTTTCCTGTAAGTAATCACTGATTGGAGTCGATGGTAAACCAGCAAATATCCCCACTCCTTCTGTGATACTCAAGTTAAATAGCTCTTGGACTTCTGAGAGGGAGAATTGACTATAGGACATCAGGAAAATTCTTACTAGTTATTTTAATAATGATTTAGAAGAAGAATTAGTTGGCTATAGGCTGGGCATTGCCCACCCTACTCATCTTGGCACTTGCCGACGACCAAGAGAACTAATGAGATGCGATCGCTATGACTCAAGCCATACCCAAACAAGTAACCTTTGATGAATTCATTACCTCGTATCCAGAAAATTCGGAATACCGCTACGAACTGCACGAAGGGGTAATTGTCGAAATGCCCAAGCCTAAAGGCAAACACTCAGAGGTTGCTGGATTCCTTAATATCGAACTTGGTATCGTATGCCGCGAGGCTCAATTACCCTACTTTATTCCCAGAGAATGTATCGTCAGGTCAGATGATGGCGAGTCTGGGTACGAACCCGATGTCATCGTACTGGATAGAGATGCCGTCTCTTCAGAGCCACGATGGGAAGGAGAATCCATCATTACGATGGGGCGATCGATTCGGTTGGTGGTAGAAGTTGTTTCAACCAACTGGCAGGATGATTACCTAACTAAGTTGCGAGACTACGAAGCATTAGGCATTCATGAATATTGGATTGTGGACTATTTAGGACTGGGCGGACGGCTCCATATTGGCTACCCGAAGCGTCCGACATTGAGTGTCTATCAGTTGGTAGAGGCTGAGTATGAGGTTCAACGTTTCAGAGAAGGCGATCGCATTAAATCACCTACGTTTGCCCAGTTGAACTTGACAAGCGAACAGGTTTTCCGAGCCGAGAGGTGAACAACGTGATCGCTATGTGACTCAATCCATACCCAAACAAGTCATAGAGGAAAGAGAATGACTACCTAAGTCACTCGTATTCAGGATACTGGCGCAAGGAAAGACCTTATGCCAATAGAATTCTCCCCAAATATTTAAGTAGATTTACGGAGAAAACCTACGCCACTTAGCCTACACATATCGAACCAGAATAGGACAAACTAAATAAAGAAAATGTTGTAGCGTAGACTACTAAATAAAAAATTATGCTGTTATCCATCGCTCTCCCGCTCCCAACCAAAACTGACTTTCATTCGGTCGCGGCAGAAAATTTTTACCAAAAATTACAAAGCCTTTCAAACACAATAATCTCTCTCCAGTACAAGCCTGATAAGTTTCTAACTTTCAAAGTTCAAGAAGCAAGTTTTGGATCTATCGTGCGCGAGGGAAATAAAACTATTGCCATTCAATGTCAAATTCGTGGGACTACCTACACCTTTACCCACGAACATTTAGATCAGATGAGCAAGCGCGAACTTAATGACCTGCTTAACCAATTAGAGATTGACAGCCTCTAGGTTTTCTAAAGTAAATATTTACTTCTATAGCTGTCGCCACAAATGTTAGGACATTAGCAAGAGCTTGCGTTCCTGAGCTAGAGCCGATTTGACCCAAAGCTGATTGCTATATCTAGTTTTTCTCTTCTAAGCTATAAAAATTGTTATTCCGACACTCAATAATCCGAGTTAAAGCAAAAGCCACTGAGAACAGCTCTCGGTGGCTTTTGCGTCTCAGACGACAAACGAAATTTTACTTAACAACAGCAAGCCACCCATTGCGTAGGGCTTCGTAAACCTGATTAATTAAATGTTCTTGTTGATAACTCAGAGAACCCTTGAAGCACAGTGATATTAACCAACGCTGCTCTTTAGGGGTAATTTTTCGAGACGTGAGAATTTGCTCAAGAGTCGGCTCGATGGGAGATGGTGAAAGAGAGGCTTGGGCTAGCATCATGCTGTCTTGAAAATCAATACTTTTACTATCGGGGATTACTGGGTTTTGCTAAGTGACTTCGCAACCGTTGGGATGCGATAGCGAAGCGCTGCTGCGAAGCGCAGATCGCTATCTGTCTAGATCAGTAATGCAAGTCACAAAAGCGCTTTATTAATGAAAAAAATTGTACATCCTCATAAAGCCACAAAATCGGAACGAAGAAGGCACGATTTCGGTCGTTTCTAAAAAAATCCGTTCGCCCAACCTCCCTTGAGAAGCGGGTTAAGGTCGTTTTCTGTTCCCCCTAAAACCGAGAGAACGTCACATCAGTGGTTAATTTCGCTTTTATATTTCCTTTATGAATGCCGCTTAATGTCTCTTAACAAAGGAGATTAGGAGATAGGGGAAGGGGAAAAGGGCAAGGGAAAATAAACCCGACTTTTCCCCTTTCACCTGGCTTTAGTACCGTTCCCAGTAAGGCTGGAAACCTCGCCGTTTCAGGATATCCACTTCCAATCTCTCAATGCGGTTAACCAACTCTGGGTTAGTTGATTGCTCCTGTTGCAGTTGTCTGAACCGTTCAAGCGCGATGAAAGGCTGGTCTTGAGCAACCTCCAGTTCCGCCAAAGCACGGCGTACCACTAAATCATTGGGCTTCAGTTCGAGTACCCGCTGATAAAGCTCATTGGCAGCCGCAAATTGCTTTTGTTGAAAACGCACGCCAGCAAGCGCCGTGAGCGCATCGGTGTTATCCGGCTGCCGTGCCAAGATAGCTTCATAAGCAAGGGTAGCAAGTTCAAAATCCTCCAGCGCTTGCGCTAATTCTCCCTGGACGAAGTACGCGCCGATGTTGTCAGGGTTGCGGTTAATCAACTCTTGCACCTGGGCTTTCGCCAGTTCGGGGTCACGGGTAGCGAGTACCTGAAGCCGTCGCAGTTGTACTGGAATGTTCTCTGGGTCAATAGCTAAGAGAGCCTCATACAGCGCCTCTCGCTCAGCCGAGGGAGGCAGAGTTCCCACGAGATTGTACAACTCTTGGGGTGTATTCGTTGCAGGTTGGGTAGCTAGCCAACGGTCGAGAACTGCTTCTGCTTCTGCCTGAGAAATGCGTTGAGCTTGGTAAGCAATCGTGGCACGTCCCAAGGTAGCGACTAAATCATCAGGATTACGACGAATTAGTTCATCGTAAAGTGCGATCGCATCATCTGCACGACCCTGCGCCAGTCGAATTCCCGCTAACCCTCGTAGGGCGCTATTAAGCAGCGTATCGCTGGGGTTGCCATTAATTAAGGACTCATACCTAGAAGCACTTGCCTCTAAATTCCCCTGGCGACGGTCAATCTCCGCCAGCAATAGCTCGGTTGTTAAATCAGAAGCGCCAATGGACGTAGCACTGTAAGCCGCCAAAGCTTGCTTTGCCGCTTCAAGCTCATTACGTTCTAAGAGGATTTGAGCAACGCGGAAATTCAAGAACGGCACATCGACGCCAGCGTCGAGCAAACTCTGGTAAACGGGTAGCAGTGCGGGGTCAGGTGGGTCGAGGGGTAGTATAGCAAGAGCAAGCGATCGCAATTGAGCCGAATCACTCGGTAGCGGTTGCACAGCAGCAAGGAAACGTTGCTGGAATTCAGCTTGGGATATACGCCCCAGTTGATTTTCCAACACCAGTTGCTTCACCAACAAGCTCTGGTCATTCGGCTGCACAGCAGTTAGCTGTTGATACAACGAAAGCGCTGCCGCACGTTCCGAAGGCAACTCACTTAAGACATCCGCTACTTCTCTGACTAAAGACTGTGGAGGTTGGGACGTTGAAGCGAGAACCTGACGGTACAGCGCCGCGCCTTCCTGATACAGTTGTGTGTTGCTCTCACGCCGACCAATCGTTGTCAGCGCCCGCGCTAAGGGTAAAGCGGCTTCCGGTCTACCTCTTAAAGGCTCTAGGACAGCCAAGGCTTGGGAGAGTTGTTGATTCGCTTGATACGCTTGGGCAAGTGAGGAGCGAATCTCAATTTCTGCGGCATCAAGTTTCTTGGACTGCCGAAGCTGATTCTCTAGGATTTGGATTGCCTGAGAGACATTACCCGTTTCTCGAAGTGCTTGGGCATAAGCCGTCAGCGCGTTGTTGGGAATCGCTTTTCCTGTCCCTTGGTAACGATTAAACAGAGCCAATCCTTGCTCATAATCGCCACTGTAGGTATAAATTTGGGCAGCACCAAGGATAGTATCGGGTGAAGGATTCCCTTGGAGGACGATTTGATAATCCGCTAACGACTCGGCATAACGCCCTTGGTAACCCAACAATAAAGCACGTTGGGCGCGGGACTGGTTGTCGTTTGGATTCTGGTTTAACAACGTCGTGAGTGCTTCAATCCCCCTCGCTTGCCATTCTGGGCGATAGCCACCCAACACACCTACCGCCTGGAGGGCAGGTGTATTATTGGGGTCTTGTTCTAGCACTCGCTGATAAGCTGTCCAAGCTTCAGCGTCTTGACCCGCTTTTTGATAGGCTTGGGCGAGACCCAACTTTGCCTCTAAGGAGTTGGGAGAACTACGCAGGGCTTGTTGAAAAGCTCTAATCGCATCATTCACCAGTCCTCGTTGGAGCAGTGATTGTGCCTGACGGACTGCGGCTGGAACGCTTTGTGCCTGCGCCGCCGGGACGACTAAATCAATCGGTACAACAGTAAGTCCCCCAGCTAAGCCGAGAAAGAGGCAAGCTAAACTTACCACTCGCCGGAAATTTCTGCTACCCAGTCGAGTTGAGGCGGGAGGTGTTAGCCGTGCGGCTTGAAGAACAAAGCGAGAAACGAGGATGGAATTTTTCCTCTTGCTTCTAGCAAGAAGTCCCTCGTCTGCCAAAGGCTTGCATCTATTCATCGAAATAGCCTCCCAAGAAGATCAAAATCAGCTCTTACCCGGAACCCCGCGACGAAATCAGAGAACTCGTCTCGTGCTTGCAGCGTCGCACCTGCCCGGAAATTCGGGGAAATCCGAGCATCATAGAACAACTCCCAGACATCGGGTACTTTGTCGTCATTGTCACGGCGCAGTTCATCGTTGGATAAATTGCGTCCGTAACCAAAGCCGAGTCGGTCATCGGGCATAAATAGGTCTAAGAAGTTCAGTCCCACGCTGTAGGTATCAGCGCCCTCGTCCAGTTCCGTATTTTCGTAGTGACCGTAACGCGCAAATAGCCCCATGTTGATTTGCGGGATAAAATATTCCGCATTCAGTCCATAGGCATTTTCGCGATCGCCAGACTCAGGGCCAAATACACCATTGCCTCGGTCAATTCCAAAAATTTCCTGGAAACCATCTCGTCCCGCATCGCGATCTGAGGCGAATGTACCCCGGATAATTGCATTGCCAACCCGGAAACCGAGTTCACCCGCAAACGCATCAATAGCAAAACCGCTCAGGTTCCGGGACGAAGAAAAAGCAGCAACTTTCGCCTCAAGATTATCCGTGATATTCCAGTTCAACAGCGCTGCCGGACGAGACCCAATTCCCGCCGCCGCGAGGGCAGGATTCGTCTGAAACACCGGGTTAAAGAAATGGGTTCCAACATCTTTGGCGAAGCTATTGCGGTCAAAATAAGATGTCAAATCCACTTGACCTACGGTTAAGCGGAGATTGGGAAGACTAGGAAGTGAGCCAGTGAAATACAGCTCATTGATACTTAATGACCCAACTTGCGAATCGGAAAAGTCATCTCCAGCGGTTAAATCAACAGTGCCACCAACTAGCGCATTCGTCGAAAACGGATAAATTCCCGTCACCCGCGCCCGTGCAGATGAGCCATCTTGATTCACAAAAAGCCCTTGTAGTCGCAGTGTGGGAGCCAAGGGGTCAGTTTCCGAGGTGGGACTCTCTCGGAGTGTGGGTGACTCTTGTTCGTCGTCTACAGCCGTTTGCGCTTGCAAGTTCCCCCCAAGTAGAGACGCGCCACCTGTCCCTCTATATACGGTGGAGTCACTAGCTGTCGGTGAAGGTGTAGTCGCTAACTTAACCGTAGGAGATTCTTCTTCTGTAGCTACTTGTTGTTGAGAATCGCCTTCAACCGAGTTCAGCGTTGGTTCGCTACTCGTTTGCAAGGGTGCATCGGCTAACTCAACTGCCGGAGATTCCTCTGTTGCAGCCACTTGTTCTGAGGAATTACCCTCAACTGAGTTCTGCGTTGAATCACCAGTCATGGGAGAGGCGGTACTCGCTACCTCAACTGTAGAGGAGGCTTCTGTTACAGCCACTTGCGCTTGAAAATCGCCCTCAACTGAGTTCTGCGTTGGTAAAACAACAGGCGGCGAAGGGACATCAGCGGGTTGAACAGGGTTTAGCTTATCTGGTGCCGGAACTGAGAAGTGAAAGTTACCGTTGTCTACCGTTTCAGCCGATACAAAGGATAAGGAGTTTGCGATCGCCCTTGGCGGGCGCGCTAGCGCTATCGGTGTAGTGTTAACAACTGCCCTAGCGCTGGGTTGCGGTTGAGCGGGTACGTGGGGAGCAAAATTAAATTCTCCAGCCGCGTCAGCCTTTGGAGTCAATGCCACTGAGGCATCGGAAACATTAAGGTTCAGCCTATCGAATTTGTCAGCATTGTCTGTGACGTTGCTAGATGGCTCTTTAATGTCAGCTTGAGCGGGTTTGGTGTCCAGGATTGCAGCAACGGAAAAGATTGATAGCCCTCCGGCTGAAATGGTTCCCAAGGATAATAGGTAACTTAGCCAAATAGAATGCCGTATGGCATTTGTTATTGGCTTATCAGTATCACTAGCTTTTCGATTTATGTCTCTCATGAGCACCGCAGTTGCCGATAGGCGTAATTGAGCAGCAAAACTGTCGATAGTTTTATTTTTCAAGGCGGTAAAAGAGCCTCCGGATTTTTTTCGCAATTGTTGCTAATTAACCAGGATTTGATAATCCAGTTAAAAAAACAAAAAATTTTTCTTGCTTAGCTACAAGGGATAACCAAAGAAAAATTCATAATATTCAGCCTAGAATTAGGCAAAATAACGTTTATTTACCTAGCCATTTATCTAGCTTCAACTTATTCAATGCAGTCTTGTGCAAAAGAGATTTACAACAATAGATAAAGTGGCATTTAAAAGCAGAAGTCATTAAGCCAAATAGCTTCAACTGCTCTAAAATTACCTCGTATTGCAATCCCTAAAAATCCGTTAATTTCTGCAAGTATCTTGAAAAGTACACCCCGCAGAAACACCCTCTATCCCACTATGTTACCAAGTTAGCTGTTAACCAATGGCAAATAATCTGCCACTCTTTAAACAGAACTACCTTAGTAATTTATTTGCAATTAAGCTATGAATTTTAGTCAAACTCATAGAATTAATCAAGTAACTTTTACTGACTACTAGACGTTTTTTGCTACTAGCTTGTTCCGGCAAAAGAAACTACAAATTCTAGTAAAATTTTTGCTACCTCTTACTTTTTAACTCAATTATTTAAAGAGTTAATGAAAAAACATTGGAGAAGTATAAAGAAACAATAAAGTTTAACGAATTTACAATAATCATGCTGATTCCTGAATAGCTCAGAAGAAGAATAGCAAAAGGGAAACCCTAGAAAGGCAAGGCAGAAGCCGTTTTACACAAGAGGAGAGATAAGTAGAGCGAGTTATATCGAAGACATTTAGACCTCAGGTTGTATTTTTACTCCCCACGTCAGACTAGGAAAACTTCAATCTAGCAATTGAGGAGAGATTTTTCTTGTTGTATTACACATCAAGAGCTAACTGACACAACGCGATCGCGCCAAAAATCAGAACTTCTTTCAATCGATAAATTACTGATTCTGTCGGTTACGTCCAACAGATGTATTACATCAACTCACCGAAGATTGACCTCATATTTCTACTATCGCATTATAGATACAGGAGCTTCTTTTGTAGTTTTTATCTACCCAATTTGTCACTCAAGTTGTCAATCCATTTAACGGTCTTCCATGATTATTTTGTCTTGCCATCTTTTTCTCAAGAAAGTCTTCTCTCTACCCGCTTGGTTTCTGGGTCGAGGGTTAGTGAGCTTCGTCCTCCTGTTAATGTTGAGTACGGGATGCTCTCAAGTTGGCTTAAAAGCACCACAATTCCCGGTTCTTTTACCCAACTTCTTAACTGACGCAAATTTTCAAATCCGTGTGACACCATCAAGTCGTTCAGGAGTCTACACCGTAGCAGGAAGCACCAATTTGCCAGACGAGAGTCGCCTTACAGTCGCAGCAATTCGCTATTTGCGCTCCTCAGAGTCGCTCTCTGCAAGCCTCAACCAAAATCCGACCTATTCAATTCTGGCTTATCAAGATGCCGAGGTAAAGGACGGGAAATGGCAGGCAACTCTAAACATTTGGAAAGTCGCACCCGATGGTCAGTTTAAAGAAGCATGGCAACTGGAGCAAGCCAAACTGGGACTCTCACTCGACCCAGAGCCTGACGTAACATTCCTTGCTACCCTCGCACCGACGGATTCTTTGTCAGAACTAGAGCCACTGCTAGAGAAGAAAGGTATAAAGCTTGTCAGCAACATTGTCCGCAACACATCTGATGGTGAGCGGTATGTCCAAGCTAGCCAAGTTTTACCCATTGCCTTACCAACAGGTCAAACCACACTTCCCGCACCAAAAGAGGAAGTGAATGGTGGCTGGGGTCCTCGATACCTGCTTCTACCAGAACCAGAGAATACCAAAAAACTCGAAAACCCAAAAGAGCGCCGAACGGATGCACCACTTTCACCTGCCGAGTTTTTGCAGTGAAAAGCGATCGCACATTTGATTAGCACTATCAACCGACAGGGAAAAGGAGAAAAGACTCCTTTTCCCTTCTTGTAGGAACTCCCCTCATTAGTTTGATGGCTGCACAGGGTTGTCTTGACCTTGTGTGATTTGTGCGTTTGGTCCCGTTAAAATATTAGATTCATTCTTGGTTGACTGAGCAAGCCCGGCTGCACCTGCAATCGCTGTTCCCGCCAGCCCAATTCCGGCTGACCATTTAGCATCATTATCTTTAGTGTCAGGTACAAACAAAACAGCAACACCAATTACTCCACCAATAGTCGCTATGAATAGAGGAGTCAAAGCCCGAATTATCTCAGCGTTCATCTTTCTCGTGTAACCGTTAATTCTTACAAAAACTCAGCTTTTCTCACGTTCGCTGTAATAATTTATCTCCCAGCTTCTGAAAACTTACGCAAACAGTTGAGGTTGGTGAGAGTGCGTTCCTGGGAGGTTAAGAGCGTGTGATAAATTTAACTACCGCCGAATTTTAACGAATTTCAGGAGCCGTTTCCAGAAAGTACCCTTATAGGTACCCTAGGCTTGTGCCACGGCTTACCCTTCTGAGATAGGTTGCTTAGTACTCCGTTGTGCCATAAGGGCTTGAACCATCCGGCATCACTGCCATACGCAAGTCAGCTCCCTTTAGGTTGGTATCGCGCATGGTCGCTTTGTAGAGATTGGCGTAACGCAAGTTAGCATTACTGAAGTTGGTACCTGTGAGATTGGCTTCTGTTAGGTGTGCGCCGTATAAACTTGCGTTACTTAGGTTAGCTTTTTCGATCTTTGCTCCCGTCAAGTCAGCATCTCGAAGTTCACTACGGTGGAGAGTCGCTGTACTTAAATCGGCATTAATCAAGGAGGTATTCAAGAGAGTCGCCTCACTGAGGTCAGCACCTTTTAAGTCACTGCCTTGAAAATCAGCACCATCTAAGTCGGTATGAGTCAGGTTTGTCTTATTGAGACGAGCACCGCCCATTTTGGCATCTTTCAATTTAGTACCCTTGAGATTAGCGCCGGAGAGGTCACTGTTTCTAAAGTCAGCGCCGCTCAAGTCAGTACCACTCAAATCAACATCCCGAAGGTCACATCCGGTGCATCTCTTCGTTTTTAGAATCTGTTTTGTGTCTACTCGCTTGGCTTTTAGGGGTTGAATCGCTTTTTGAAACTTTTGCAGTGGCGTAGCGACTAGGGGTTGAGTAATGTTTTCAGCGACTGATAGACGGATAGCAAGCGGCAGTGCGGCAGCAGCGAAAAGCATTGCAACAATTAGGAAGATTTTCAAGTTCATACGCTTTAAGTCTGCTACGGTTTGAGTTATGACAGTCCCTTCATTTACATAGATCAGACAATCACTCACGCATACAGGACTCAGAGCTTAAAGTTTCAGTTAAGTTAAAAGGCGATCGCATAAGCGCTGCTGCCGAGGTAGATCGTATTCAAACCAATACAGATTCTTTAACCAGACAGGCTAATTTTTCACTTGGGTTTGCCGAGGGAGTAAAACGATGAAGATTGTCAAAAATTACCGGAGCAATGCGAGTCAAAGAAGTTCTGAGATACATGTGTACTCGTAAATCTGAAGGGATGAGGCACAAGGAACACTTCGTTGAACAGGCTGGTCTCTAAAGGCTAGACTCTTTAAAAAGCGATTAATTTAATAAGTCAGTCAAATGCACTTCGCGCTTAGAAAGACCTATTGAGAAAGGCTTTCAATTCCCACAACAGCAAGAATCATTGAGAGTGAATCCGCATCGAGTGCGGAATATGAGAGACAAGTGCAGGTTTTTGGTCACTTCAGGGGGTGCGCTACTCCAGTTTGTTCACTTACGCACCAGTTACCACGCTTCATGACTTGGAGCCGTTGAATATGTCTAGTTACTCCCTTAGCAATGTTTTACTACCCGCTGTATTTGTCTCTAGTGCCGTCTTTTCAACATTGACTGTGCCGTTTGCTTTAATCAAATCAGAACCCGTTCTTGTTGAAATCCCACCCATTTATAGCGGTGAAATTCAACCCATTTTTGATGGCGAACATAAAGATGTGGCGATTCCCTATGTTGGATTTGCGATTGTCGTCAGTGTTGGCGCAGGGATAGCTTGTGTTGAAGTTCATCGGAGATGGCACGCCGCCCGTGCTTCAGAAGAGGAAGAAGAGTCCCGGCAAAGTGTCCAGCAAACCGCTTTAGGACAGGACATGAGCCAAGAAGCACTCGACCGGCCAGAATACCGACCAGAAGTTTCAGCGATCGAATTTTCCTTGAAAGATGAAGACTTCAATCATCAAACTCTAACAACTCCTAATGCCACAACCGAAGCGGTTGACATCGCTATTGAAGAGTCTGAACACGCTTTTGATGCAACTCATCTCGGTTTTCCGCCACTGACTTTTCCAGAAATCAGCCAAGTGATCACCTCTGACACTCCAAAAATTGCGATCGCCACGCTCTCCGATAAACTGAACTTGTCCCAAACGCCTCAGGAAACTCAGTCAGTTCAGCAGGACAAAGAGCAAGTCGGCTCTTTTTCCAGCGTCCAAGCGCAGGACTTAGCCTTGAGTAAAGTCTTGGAATCACGAACTCTGTACCAAACCTGTCGAATTAAAGTACCCCATTTAGAACGCCGCTTATTTGCCATTCTCGTTGAGGGTCAATACTACAGCTTTTCCCGTGCTGAGGAAACAAAAGAACATGTTTTAGAAATCATGGCGAGGTTAGGAGACAAACTTGAAAAAACCGTGATTACAAAAAACGAAAAAGGTTATGTAATCTGGGATTTAGAGTCTGAAGTGTCTTCAACAATTAGCTAATGCACACAGAGCGCTAACTTCCACAACTTGAGGGGGAAGTTGCTGGTTGTTAAGCGGCTGTGCATCTAATTTGCATAATCTGGGCGGGCTTTTCGGTTCATCCCACAAGAATTATATTGATCATCAACTTGCAAGTTAAAGTAGATAATTTTGGAGGAGAGCAACCAATCGCTCTTTAGGCGCCAAAGCAATATAAGCCAAAGAACCATCAAAAATCTTCAAATGTCAATAATATGGATGCTGACGAACTTCGAGAGCGATATACAGTAGGGGAAAGAGATTTTAGTGGCACCGACTTGAGTAAAGCCAACCTTAGTGAGATAGACCTCAAGAGAGTCAGCTTCTGGCGAGCCAACCTGAGTAGGACGATTCTGACAGGAACAAACCTCAGTGGAGCTGATTTATTTGGAGCCAACCTCAGTGAGGCTAACTTAAGTCATGCCATTTTGTGCGGTGCGAACCTGAGTGAGGCTAACTTGAAGAGTACCGTTCTGCAAGGAGCAAACCTACAAGCTACACTCTACAACCAAGCCACTCAGTTCCCCGCAAAGTTTGACCCGACCAAGGCAGGGGCTTATTTAATTGCACCTCAAAGTTTACTCATTGGGGCAAACCTCAGTGGCGTAGACCTGAGTTGCGCCAATCTAAGTGGTGCAGATTTAAGTCATGCAGACTTGTGGAAAACAAACTTGAAGGGTGCCAATTTGCGCTCTTGCAATCTCAAGCAAGCGACCTTGACTGAAGCTGATTTGAGTGAAGCTGATTTGAGCCAAGCGGATTTAAGACAATCGAATCTAGTTGGAGCCAATCTTCGCTCAGCAATTCTTGTAGAGATAGACCTTCAAGAGGCACTCTACGACGAAACAACTCAATTTCCCGAAGATTTTGACCTACCTTCAGCAGGCGCATACTTCATTGCTCCTGCTGTGTCACTTCGAGGGGCGAACCTCAGTGGAGCCAACCTCAGTGGAGCCGATTTAGAGGAAGCCGATTTAGAGGAAGCCAACCTGAGTCAGGGAAATTTGTTTGGAATCGCTCTTGAAAGAGCTAATCTGAGGAAAGCGAATTTGAGTGGAGCTGACCTCTGGGAAGCTGACTTAAATGGAGCTGACTTGAGAGGAGCGTCACTCAGGAGTGCTGACCTCTGGCGTGCAAAACTCAGTGGAGCTGATTTGAGTGGAGCCGATTTAAGTCAGGCAAACCTATTTGAAGCAAATCTCTCTACCGCTAACCTGCACGAGGTTAACCTTCAGGGAGCGATTTACAATAAAGCAACTCACTTTCCTGAAGGGTCTAACCCGACTGAGCTGGGAGCATACTTAATTGCTCCAGAGGTGTCGTTAGTTGGGATAAATCTAAACGGAGCCGACCTCCGGGGAGCAGATTTAAGCGGAGCAGATTTGAGCAAGACAAACTTGTTTGGGGTCAATCTTCAGACAGCAACGCTTGAAGACACAAACCTTCAGGAAGCACTTTACAACAAAGCCACTCAATTTCCTGAAGGGTTTGACCCAACTGCACAGGGAGCACACTTAATTGCTCCTGGCGTGTCACTTCAAGGAGTCAATCTGAGTGGAGCTGATTTGAGTGGAGCTGACTTGTGTAAGGTCAATCTATTTGGCATCGACCTGCAAAACGCGACCCTTGAGGGGGCAAGCCTTCAGGGAGCGATTTACAATGAAGCGACTCAATTTCCTCAAGGGTTTGACCCCGCTGAACACGGTGCCTATTTAATGGCTCCTGGTGTATCGCTGGTTGGAGTAAATCTGAGTGGCGTTAACCTGAGTGGTGTTGACTTAAATAAGGTAAACCTGAGTCAAACTGACTTGAGTCAAGCTGACCTCTGGGGGTCAAACTTGAGTGAGGCAAACCTGGAAGGCGCGAATTTGGAAGGAGCTAATTTATGGGGGGCAAATTTAACAGGAGCGAACTTAAGTGAAGCCCATCTCAGTGGTGCTAATTTTCAGGGAGCCGACCTAACGGAGGCAACTCTAAAAGGCATAGACCTAAGTGAGGTAGATTTAGCCGATGCCTTCTTGAGTGGGGCAATCATGCCCGACGGCACCATCCATAATTGATAAGCTGATGGGCATTTAAATTACATCAGGAGTTACGCAGTTTCCTGATGAAAACCTTATTCTGGAGTAGGGGCTTGGCAGTGCCAAGTCCGTACAGTGTAGTGAATTGCAGAACTCTTTTCTATCTAGTAAAAACCACCAAATCGTTGCTTCTCTGCGTCAAAATTTAGCTAACTTTGAACTGTTGATAAGCAGCGAGAAGTAAGGAGGTTATAGCAAAGCGCCCAGCTTTGCTAAAGTGGGCGCTTTACTATGAAAATTGACCTG
>NZ_JCACKQ010000035.1:0-60262 GCF_059505465.1 Symplocastrum torsivum
AGGGTAAGGCTTTGGCGGCATAATGGCAGGTAGACTTCCGCCGAAGTCTACTAGTCGTATCCGCACGGCTCACAGTGCACAAAACTTTGCTTTGCTACGACGCATTGCTTTAAATCAGCTTCAGCGAGAAACCAGCGTCAAAAGTAGTATCCGCCAGAAACGCTATCGGGCGGCACTAGATAATCAGTATGCCATTAAAGTACTTCTTGCTTGATTAATTCGGGTGGCTCCCAAACATTTTGGATGATAGTTTTGAGAAAAGGCTGGCTTCAAGTGAGAGTCCTTTGTTCCAGCTACAGCTTTCACTTTGTTGACCTGCCTACTGCCGTCTACTCAACCTTTGAACTGTGAGAGTTATTTGTTGATTTAATCACTGACAATTTAGCCAAGCTGCTATTGCTCCAGCCTGATTATGGCGCTCGTAAAATCCAATTTTTCTGGTATGAGAATATTGGTTATAGTTCGGCATTCGTTTTTTTATAACTCTATACATCGGAGTTTTGTCAATAATATTAAGATGCGTTTACCCTGGAAAATCAACACTGAGCTAGCTGAGGACTCACGTTTTTCTTTTTTCTTTAAGCCAATTGAGCGATTAGGCGGAGCTTCGGATGAGAAGATTAGCATATTCACAACACAAGAAGCGCGAGAAGATGCAATTAGATTTCTACAAAGCCACTTGAAATATCAAAAAACAGCTTCTACTCTCAACTCGATGAATGATTATGTGTGTTATGCCTCAAAAGCTAACTCTCTAGCAATCCGCTCTAACGGCGATATTGCGAAGTGTACAGTTGCATTATCTGATGAGCGTAATAGGATAGGTCACCTTAACAAAGATGGAACTGTAGAAATTGATAAAACTCTCTTTCGTCTCTGGCTGAAGGGATTGCAGTCGGGTAATGATATGGAGTTAGCTTGTCCCTATGCTGCAATGGAAACTTTGGTGAATCTTTCAAGTAAGTAGTATAGCAGTCCTATTTGAGCTGGTAGGTTAGAACGCTCTCGCACCTCCTACTATTACATGAATGAGAGATGCTTGTACGGGGGCGATCGCTTGACTCAAAACAAAGAGCGATCGTACCTCCAACAATTACATGAATGAGAGATGCTTGTACGGATGCGATATCACCATCAAAAGAAAGAGCGATCGCACCTCATAGCAATGTAACTGGAATATGCAATCGGAAATTCTCAAAATCTTTATCAGAGGTGAAAATACTGTAGCCCCGACGATGAGCGACTGCACATAGCAGAAAATCACTATTAGAACCCTGAACACCATTGCTGCGGCAGGTGTTGAAAAACTCTGCCGCTAGTTCATAGTCTTCAGATGTTAATTCTAGGTCAGGAAAAGCACGAAGATAGTCTCGCAATCGAATGAACTGTTCTGAATAGCGAACGCCAGAAAGCACTTCCTGACGAATCACTCCCAGTAAAACGACTCGTCCGTCTGCAATCAAATCACGCAGTATATTAACGATTGAGAGCGCATCATTTGGCGTGTTGCGCCGCAATGCCAGCGACCAAACAGAAGTATCAACAACAACATTCATATTATTTGTCGCTGTTGCTTGTAGTTATACCCTTCCTCGTAGTCAATAGTACCGAACAATTCCAATACTTTCAGTTGTTTGCGACGTTGGATGTACTCGCGTAAAGCGGCTTCGATCAATGCAGTAGCTGTTGGATGGTTACTCAAAGCAAGGGCTTCTTGAAGCAGAGTTTGGTCTATCTGGAGGGGAGTTACCATGTATTTTCTTCCTAAACCTAATAGGTGTAAACTTAGCTCTATGGTAAGTGATCGCACTTCCTACAATTTCCTTATTTGCAACTTGCGCCGCCTCAAAGATCTCGATATCCTTGGCATCTATTAATCCAAAATCTCGCAGCGCCATCGCATTTACTTCAAATGAATTGTTCAGCAAGCTAGCCAATGTTGGAGGTAACTGAGCGTCAATCCAAATGTTCATGCAGTCAACTGAGGAAAGTCAGTGCGCCGTGCAGCAAATAGCAAGCAAGCTTGAATGTCTTCAGGCTCTAGATCAGGAAAATCTTCCAAGATTTCTTTAACATTGACATTTTCAGCTAACATCTCTAAAATATCACTCACTCGAATTCTCATCCCTCGAATGCAAGGGCGACCGCCACACTGACCGGGAGTTTGAGTGATACGAGTTAACAAGTTAGATAACTGGTTCATTATTAGGATGTAGATAATGGGTTAGAGTTGCTGTCTTCATAATAGAAGTCGGCGCTTATTATTCATGCTTAGTGGAACTATCGCACTCTTACAATTCCCCTTTGAGAGATGCTTGTACAGGTGTGATCGCCTAAAAAGAAACAGCGATCGCCTAGGGTAGTATGAAGTTAGTTTTTAAGAGGCTACAGCTATGACTTTAGCTCCTGATGAACAAGCTGCCATCATTCGTACAGAGCGAGGACTAACGATCGCAGGAACGCGCATCACTTTGTATGACGTAATGGACTACGTAACAGAACAGTACCCGCCTAAGTTTATCCGAGGCTTGTTCGATCTGACAGAAGAACAAATTAATGCTGCTCTAGCTTACATCGGGGCAAACCGTGCCGATGTTGAAGCTGAGTATCAAATGGTTCTAAAGGAAGCTGAAGAACTTCAGCAGTACTATGAACAGAAAAATCGCGATCTCATTGCCCGGATTGCAGTAAAGCCTCCAAAGCCTGGAACTGAAGCTGCTTGGAAAAAACTTCAGGCAGCCAGGGCAAAGCGTGAATCTAAAGCATGATTTTTTTGATCGATCACAATCTCAAGGGATATGCTCTAGTTTTGTTTGGTACCATTGCTAGTCAAGGTTGGCTTGATACAGTCTCGATTCAATTTGTCACATTTGCTGAGATAGAGTTGCCAATCAATAGTGATGACAGGGTAGTTTGGCGACTAGCTCAGGAAAACCAGATGATTTTGCTCACAGCCAATCGCAGCATGAAAGGAAAAAATTCATTAGAGCAAGTCATGCGTGAAGAAAACACAGCGATATCTTTGCCCGTGATTACGATTGGAAATGCCGACCGACTGCTGAATGACTCTAAATATCGTGAACGGTGCGTTGAACGTTTGATTGAGATTGTGCTTAATATTGACGACTATAGAGGTTCGATGCGGATTTTTATTCCGTAAAGTGTTCAGTAGTGAGTGATCGCCGAGCTTGTAGGTTGGGTTGACGCAAGTAAACCCAACATCATTTTGCACTTACAATCTTACCCATTTCCACCATGCCAATGGGAGCGTACCTCCTACAATTACTTTTTGATAGATGCTTGTACGGATGTGATCGCACCATCACAAGAAAAAGCGATCGCACCTCCTACAATTAAATGAATGAGAGATGCTTGTACGGGTAGCGATCGCATGGTTATACCTTGCTTGATTCTATGGTGACATAGCAGGACGCACAACACGAATCAACTTGCCTTGCAAAGGTTCCTCTGCTGTAATTGCAGTTTGGATTCGGTTAGCTAACGCTTCCCAATTGCGATCATTCGTGCAAGCGATAATGCCAGCATGATCTGGCTGTATACGGTGCAACTGAAAGAAATCTTTACGATTTTGGGTAAGGACAGCACGGTTCTCACTAGTTGCGAAAGCTAATACATCCAGGTCAGGAATTCCCTGATTTGCTCTGCCTGCTTCTTGAACAGTTAAAACATCATGCCCCAAAGCTCTTAGGAATTCTACAACAGGATATGGGTATTGCTCATCGGCATAGAGACGCGCCACGAGCTACAAATCCTCATGCATCACTTCATCGTTTTCCCGAATTTCTGTTTCAATTTCGCCGGGGAAAGCTTCAGCATATGCCCAGGCGTTAGCAATATCAGTAGCAGATAGTGATGGATAACTTTTAAGTAAGTCAGCTTCGCTGTAACCAATGCGACGAGCTTCTACAAGTCCCCAAACGGTGATGCGAGTTCCCGCAATACAGGCACTTCCACCGCAAACACTCGGTGTTTTTTGAATACCGCGCCCCTGGATGATTTTGCCTTGGCATAGGAGTTGAACAACTTGAGCTTTTTCGTCGTCAGACAGTGCCAGTAATTGAGGCTCTAATTCTTTCAGGGTCATTGCAGACAATGGAATTGCGGCTACTTACTATTCTATCGAACCCCATCCAGCCATCTACCCCATCACTGTATTACCCCACCAGGGATAAAGAGCGATCGCACCTTACAAAAATATCAAACAGGACGAGGCTTGCACTCCAAGCGCAATCCCAACAGCGACAGGGGAATCTTGCCCAAATTCAACGCTTCCTACGGTGCGATCGCTCCCCCAAACCTTGCGGGAGTAAAAAGTGCTTCATTGAGGGGTATTGTAAAACTGATGTGTTGAGGAGAAGGTGTTATGGATGATTTCATGGAAGCTGCGATCGCTGAAGCCAAACAAGGACTCAGTGAAGGCGGGGTTCCCATTGGTTCAGTCATTATCAAAGATGGACAGATTGTTGGTAGAGGACACAACAAGCGTGTCCAAGATAATGACCCTGTTACTCATGCTGAGATTGACTGCCTACGCAACGCTGGCAGAATCGGCAATTACAAAGGGACAACGCTTTATTCTACCTTGATGCCCTGCTATCTCTGTGCGGGTGCTGTTGTTCAATTTGGCATCAAAAAAGTAATTGCTGGTGAATCAGAAACCTTCTCTGGGGCAAAGGAATTTATGGAATCCCACGGCGTTGAAGTTATTGATTTAAACCTAGATGAATGTAAGCAACTGATGAGCGATTTTATCCAGAACAATCCAACGCTATGGAATGAAGATATAGGAAAATAAATAGCCTCCCTATGTTTTAGGTTATAAATTCTATGAATTGCTCCTTTCTCAGAGCGAAACAAGGGTATTTTTGCGCTGACGCTGGTTGACGACCATTCGCATATTACCAGGAGGGGCAATAGTGAACCCACGGCGGGCAGGCTTGATGGGACGGCTATCTGCCAGCATTAGGTTGTACCGAGACAGAATGGTGGCTAGTACCAACTTCATTTCATACTGGGCAAAAGCCATCCCGATACAGAGACGATTTCCGCCACCAAAAGGTAGATACTCGTAGGGTGAAAATTGCCTTTCTAGGAAGCGCTCAGGTTTAAACCGCTTAGGTTCCGGGTATATATCCTCTCGATGATGGGTCAAATAAATAGAGATTAGCAGGTTTGTTCCAGGCTCGAACTGGTACCCCATTATCTCCATCGGTGCTTTCAAGGTTCGAGGGAAGGGATTGATTGCGATTGGGTAGATACGCAGTGTCTCTTGACAAACGGCGCTGAGATAGGGAAGTCGGGCAATGGTAGTTGGGTCGGTGTCAGGAGAGAGGGTATCGAGTTCGCTCAAAAGGCGATCGCGCACTGCTGGTAGATGGTCAGTCCAGTACAAAGCCCATGATAAGGCGGAAGCCGTAGTCTCATGACCTGCAAATAGCAGTGTCAGCAGTTCATCCCGTAACTCCTCATCCGTCATCGGCTGACCCGCTTCGTCACGAGCAGACAATAGCAAGCTGAGGATATCATCACCACAAGGATCGGCTTGCTCTCGACGTTGCTGAATTTCGTCATAGAGGAGTTGGTTAATTTGCTGCTTTTGGCGAAGAAACCGTCCCCAAGGACTCCAAGAGCCTAAATCCTTCTGGAGTGAAGGAAAAAACAGGAAGCTGGAGGTCAAGGGAGAGCCAATCACATCCAACAGTGAAGAGAGGAGTTGCCTGAGTTGGTCGAAACGCTGTCCCTTGTCCAGTCCAAAAACAGCACTCAGGATTACTCGTAGAGAAATCTCTTGCATCGCCGAGCGAACGTAGAAAGCTTCGCCAATCTTCCACTGACTCATTACTTGTTCCGTAATGTCACAGATCAGCTTGCCATAGGCTCGCATCCGTTCCCCATGAAAAGGGGGCATCAATAGCCGTCGCTGGCGCTGATGCTTCTTGCCGTCGAGTAAGATCAGTGAGTTTTCTCCCAGCAAAAACTGGAGAGGTTTGTTTGCACGACCACTCTCAAACATTTCTGGGTCAGCCGTCAAGATTTGCCGAATCGCCTCCGGGTTACTCACATATACGAGTGGGGTTGATGTGTTTTTCCCCAAGGCGAAGGTGTCACCATAACGCTGGGCACGTTCCTCTAGTACGTCCAAGGGCTGAAAAATCCACTGGAGCGTCCGTAGTATTCGTAGATAGCGTGGAGTTGTCGGACCATCAGGCAGTTTCATTAGGGCTTCTCTTTCAGAATTTGCTTTTTATTCTCGCTGCATGTAGCAGAAAGCCGTCAGCTATCAGCTATCAGCTTCTTGGTTTTCCTTGTTCTCTACGCAAGTTTCACACATATCGACGCTGTACCTCATCCAACTGAAAACTGCTGTATAAAGATGCGATCGCGCTTTAGGAGGTTCAACTACCTCTTGTGGTTAAAGACAAACCTCACCCTATCTCCACATCCCTTTCCTTGAGAAACCTCTCAAACGTCTCCCGATCAGGTAGAGAAGGCTGCGCTCCTACTTTCGTCGCCGAAAGTGCCCCAGTCGCCGCTCCCCAGAGGATAGCTTGCCGTAAAGGTAGTCCCTCCGCCAATGCGGCCGCTAACCCTCCATTAAAAGCATCCCCAGCCGCAACTGTATCAACAGATTGGACTGAAAAGGCTGGAACAAAGAATGTTTCAGAGCCAGTGGCACAGAAGACACCTTGAGCGCCCAACTTTATAATCACAGTACCGATACCCCGTTGCCGTAACTCGGCTGCTGCTTGGCTAGCTGTCTCTTGTCGATCTACAGGAAAGCCTACAAGTTGAGTGGCTTCCACTTCATTTGGTGTGATAATGTCTACCAACAGGTAAAGTTCTGGTGGAATATCCCCTCTAGCAGGTGCCGGGTCAAGTATTACCGGAACACCAGCCTTTTGTGCTGCCTGAGCGGCTGCCAAAACTGTAGATATTGGAACCTCAAGCTGTAAAAGTAGCGCCGCCGCATTTGGTAATAAATTAGTAAGACGCTCTACATCATCCTGATTTACCCGCCCATTAGCACCCGCAACAATAATGATGTTGTTTTCTCCCACATCATCTACGGCAATCACCGCAACACCAGAACTTGCGCTATCGTCCAACAAAACATTGTCGATATGAACACCTGCTGCTTGTAACCCACCTCGCAGTTGATGCCCAAAATTATCATTACCCACACGGCCTACCATTTGCGTGGAGATTCCGAGCCGCGCTGCTGCTACGGCTTGATTTGCTCCTTTCCCACCAGCAGCCGTGAAAAATTCATAACCTTGCAGTGTTTCACCAGCTAGTGGCAACCGAGGTGTCCTGGTTACCAAATCCATGTTGATGCTACCGAAAACAATCACTGGTTTCATTAGAGTTCAGGCTAATGCCTCGACTTCAGTCTTGAGAATAAAAGTTACTCGAACTCAACAGACCATAGTTCAGAAATAGGAACCTCCCAGCCAGGAAATAGTTCTGGAATTGTGAGGATATCTGCATCCGTCAACACGACTGGCTCAGTTGTTGAACGGTAGATAGTGACAGTCTGCTTATCTGGGTCAATTAATATCCCTACTCTTGCACCCAGTTCTAGGAATGACTGGATTTTCTCTCGAATCTTTGACAGTCAGGGACATGGGAGGACACATAGAAATATCTCTTTCTATGCTATGTCAAACCAGAGTTTCAGGGCTTGAGCGATGGCGTGCGATCGCGGAATATATGATGAAAAACTCCACCCACGAGAGGATGGAGTTTTCGGGAATATTGAGAACAAGCTTAAATCTTTAGAAAATAAAACTCCGTCTCTAAAATACAAACAACCAACAACCAACAACCAACAACTCAATGTGCTGGCACGGCGGGTTCTAAACCAAGCTGACTCATCAACCGCTCAATGTCGAAATGCCGATCCATCATCTGCCGGATACACTGCACCTTAATCGCTTCGTTTAGGCGCACCTGACCAAAGGCATCATCAACAATTTCCACTGTTGTCAGGGTGTCCAAGTCAACTGACAGAACTGGGATTTCCAATTCTTCAGCACGACTAAGGATAAAGGGTTGCGGTGGCAATTGACCTGTAAGGATGAGGCAATGAGTTGAGGTTTCTAGCGCTGCCATCTGAATGTCTGCGCGATCGCCTCCTGTCACTACTGCCATGTTTCTTCCCTTGCGGAAATACTTCAGTGCTGAATTAACATTCATCGCACCAATTTTCAAGGTTTCTACCATCAAGTCCAGCCGATCCGAACGGCAAAGCACTTCAGCATTCAACTGACGCACGAGTTCCCGAACGCTGACACTCCGCAACAAATCACTTCTCGGCATCATTGCTAATACTGGAATTCCTTGCTGTTCCAGAAAAGGGCGCACTGTCGATTCTGCTATGGATAGTTGTTCAGCGGGAATATCGTTAATCAAAACTCCCAGCAAATGATCACCGAGAAGTTGTTTTGCCGACAGCAGCGTTTCCACGAGTAACACGGAGTGAAAACGGGTGACAAGTAGGACAGCCGCATCAGCCGCTTGAGCGACTTCTAGTAACGATAAGTTAAACAGGCTTCCTTCACAGAGAGTTCCTGGCCCTTCTAGCAACATTAAATCGCCATCGGGTTGTTGGAGATATTGCAAGAGCGATTGGCGATAATTCGTTGAATCCTCTCCCCGCAGTCGCTTTTGAATCGTTTCATCATCTAGAGACAGCAGAGGCGATCGCACCCGTCTTTCCGGCAAGTTAAGGGTTTGGCTCATAAACCGAATATCTTCTTCCATCGCCTCAGAGGGATTGGTACTTAGACGGGTTCCCAACGGTTTACCGTAGGCGATATCCAACCCTTTTTCTTGCAGTTGATAGGCGACTCCTAAAATCGTTGCTGACTTACCGCTGTAAGCTTCTGTTGACCCGATTTGCAAATACTTCGCGGATTTTGCCACCCCTTTTTTCACTCCTATTATTTCAACTTGTGCTTACTCGTCGATGCGTAACAGCTTTCGGTAGAAGGCTTGGGAAAAATCCGTTAAACGCGATCGCCTGAAATTCATGATTACGTCGATTAAGTAATTCATAAACTCAGAATTTGGCATCGTCACTTCGTAACTGAGTTCCGCATTTCCATCAAACTGTAATCGGCAACGGGTTAACTCCGCAGGAAGTTTTGATACAAACCAAGTCGCAACAAAGGGAATACTGTCACTGCCTTCAATTCGGCGCTGACCTTCCAAGGAACCCTGTTGGTAGAGGCTAATTGCCAGGGGGAGCATATTTCGCTTAGCACCCTGGTAGTAAGGCATATAAACACCGACGGCACCCTTGTCGGCAGGCTGAAGTTTTTCGATTGACATATGCTGTTTTTCCTCAATGTCCGTTGATAAAAGCGGTTCAGGCTATTGTTTGGTAGTTAAGACCAGCGGTTAGAAACGGGTTTGGCTGAGGTTGTTGATTCAAAAAAATTATTCATCGTTATGATTTTAGGCTCTTTCATTGAGCGCATCTAGCCTCATTTAAGCATTTATACTGAGTAGGACTTGATTGAATCTAGTCTAGCTGAACAGTTTGAGAAGCCTCATACTACTATCGGCTAGAGTTTTTTGTAGAAGGGATGTATAGTTTAGCAAAATATTCCTTCATCTTTCTTAAAATTAATTCTTCTCATATGAAACAAAACCCGCCTAAGCGGGTTTAAGACGAAGTTCACTGATTATGTTGATAGAGAAAAATGTGTCAGATCAATAGTGATTAGGCTCCTTCCCGCAACTTATCGAGAACACCCAGATCTTCGAGAGTGGAGGTATCACCAGCGACTTCCTGACCTGCCGCCAGTGACCTGAGTAACCGCCGCATAATTTTCCCCGATCGCGTCTTGGGCAAAGCATCGGTAAAGCGGATTTCACCAGGACGTGCGAGTGCCCCAATTTCCTGAACGACGTGCTTCTTCAGTTCTTTCTGTAACTCCTCACTAGGGCTTTGGTTGCCTTCTAGGGTGACAAACGCGAAGACTTCTTCTCCTTTCAAGTCATCCGGCTTACCAACTACAGCAGCTTCAGCAACAGCAGGGTGAGATACCAGTGCTGACTCAATTTCCATCGTGCCGAGTCTGTGGCCAGAGACATTAATCACATCATCAACTCGACCCATTACCCAGAAGTACCCATCTTCATCTCGACGCGCACCATCCCCTGCAAAATAGACATATTTTCCATCTTTCGGGGGAATATGTTCCCAATAGGTGCGACGGAAGCGGTCTGGATCGCCATAAACGGTTCGCATCATCCCAGGCCAAGGATGCTGAATGATTAGGTAGCCGCCTTCATTCGCTCCAAGCGAATTGCCTTCTAAATCGACAATATCTGCCAAAATTCCAGGGAAAGGCAACGTAGCAGAACCCGGCTTCGTCGGAATTGCTCCTGGTAGTGGCGTAATCATAAATCCACCCGTTTCCGTCTGCCACCAGGTATCAACAATTGGACACTTGTCGCCCCCGATATACTGCTGATACCACATCCAAGCTCTAGGATTAATTGGCTCACCCACAGTTCCTAGCAATCTTAAAGACGACAAATTTCGAGCTTGAGGGTGCTGTTCACCTATTTTCATAAAAGCGCGAATCGCAGTAGGGGCAGTATAGAAGATGTTGACACCGTGTTTTTCAATCACATCCCAAAAAGCGCCAGGATTAGAAGCACGGGGCGCACCTTCATACATCAGCGTCGTTGCCCCATTGGAAAGTGGTCCATAGACGATGTAGCTGTGACCTGTAATCCAACCAACATCTGCTGTACACCAGTAGACATCAGTATCCTGGATGTCGAATGCCCATTTCAGGGTCATGTGGGTGTAGAGGTTGTAACCTGCTGTGGTGTGGACAACGCCTTTGGGTTTACCCGTGGTGCCACTGGTGTAGAGAATGAACAGCATATCTTCACTGTCCATTGGTTCAGCGGGACAATCGGCAGAGGCTTTGAGTTGTAATTCATGCCACCAGTGGTCACGTCCCTCTTCCATGTGAACGTCTTGCTTAGTGCGCTGAACTACGAGGACGTTTTCAACACTCGGCGCACCGTTATTGGCTAAGGCTTTATCAACCTGATTTTTGAGAGCAACGATCGCATCTTTGCGCCACCCCCCATCAGCAGTGACAACGACTTTCACTTGAGCATCAACCATTCGATCTTTTAAGGCTTCCGCACTGAATCCGCCAAAGACAACTGTATGAGCCGCCCCAATTCTTGCACAAGCCAGCATTGCGATCGCGGCTTCGGGAATCATCGGCATATAGATACCAACGCGATCGCCTTTTTGCACACCTAACTGCTTTAAGACATTGGCAAACTGGCAGACTTCCCGATGCAACTGAGCATAAGTCAGAGTCCGCGAGTCTCCCGGTTCCCCTTCCCAAATTAATGCCGCCTTATTGCGACGCCAGGTAGTTAGATGTCTATCAAGGCAGTTGTAAGAAATATTAATCTTGCCACCGACGAACCACTTCGCAAACGGGGGTTGCCAATCGAGTACTGTATCCCACTTCTGGAACCAGTCCAACTCTGTTTCTGCCAAATCTGCCCAAAACTTCTGTGGATCAGCTTTCGCTTTTTCATAAAGTTGCTGATACTCTTCCAGACTCTTGATCTGAGCCTTTTGTGAAAATTCAGCAGGCGGCGGGAATATACGCTTTTCTTGAAGGATTGATTCTATGGTGGGCTGAGACATAGGACTAAACTCTGGATCTAAATCAAAAACTCTTGCGCTCGTGGGAATTATCCCTTCCAAACAATACTTTGTTCTTTATGCAGATTAACGCCTGACTATTTTGAGTTTCTTTAAGCGTATGGCAAATGCTTGAAACTGTAGCAGAGTTGCCACAACTCAGACCGGGCGAAGATGGCTCATCCTATTGTGGATTTTAAGGTTTGACTTGTAAATAGCTCATTGAGTAAGGAGATTAAGGGAAGTCAGAGGATTTTTAGGGTGGCAAAACAAGAGTCTTTTTATTAGTAGCGATCGCACCTTTCCTGACCCAATACCCAACTATCTGTATTTATTTGATAATGTAAAGTAATCGAAACCTAAATAAACTTCTAAAGTTTCTGGTGGTAAATTATCTTTATTAGGCAACAAAGCTTGCCCTAAAAAGAATTAAAATCCACCCTTCCTGAGATTAGCCACTGTCATTAATTCAGAACGGCTGTAGAGCAAAGGAACTTGCATGACGCTACTTTAACCTTGGCTGAATGCTTGCGCCTGTCTACTGCAAGGGGGAGCATAATCACTCACTAGTGCAGTATGGCGGAAATAACTATTCAGTTGAAAAAGGTTAAAAGGCTTACCTTACAAGCAATATTCATAAAAGCCTTGTGCCTCCTGCCTCCTGCCTTCTTGCACTAGTGAGCCAGCCCTACCAACGCAAAGCAAGTCTAGACGTTGTTCAATCGTCCCCTAACCTCTTGTTTCGTCAATTAGTAGAAATCCCCTCAGAAAAAACCTGGTGCAGTTAGGAATACGGGAATACTGTAGTAAGCCATCTCGCTTGGCTCAGTCAACTTCTAAGCTCATATCCCTTAGCAACCACACTCAACACTGGTGTTCTAACTCCGTAATGCTCCTGAAATATTTAACCAATCAGGTTTCAAAGGTTTCTGAGAAAATACCGCTGCGTATCTTGCTTGTGGTGCCGTTCGTGCTTCAAATCTTTGTGGTAGTTGGGTTTACAGGCTGGCTATCCCTACGCAACGGGCAAAAGGCAGTTCAGAGCGTGACAACTCAGTTACATAGCGAAATCACCGAGCGCCTTGAACAACACCTCAATGTTTATCTCAAGGTTCCTCATGTTGTCAATCAGCTTAATGCTGATGCAATTAATTTGGGTTTATTAGATGTACAAAATATTCCTACCCTAGAGCGCTACTTCTGGCATCAACTCCATACCTTCAAGTCACTGGAACACATTGCCTTAGGTAATACAAACGGAGATTATATTGAGGTTTTGCGCCAGAAAGATGGTCAATTTATTGTCAAGGTTAAAGATAATACAACTAGCCCATCGCGCCACACCTATAGGCTCTCCAGCCAGGGGAAACGAACCCAGCTTTTACAAAGTGAACCAAACTACGACCCTCGATTTCGCCCCTTTTATCAGGTAGCTGTAAAAGCCGCAAGTCCTATTTGGACAGATGTTTATTTAGGGTTTTCTACTCAAGAACTCCATACTGATGCCGTTCGACCCATCTACGAGCAAACTGGAGCGCTTAAAGGAGTTTTGGATGCGGGTTCAAATCTTTCCCAAATCAGTGAATTTTTACAGAGCTTAAAAATTGGTCAAACAGGGCAAACATTCATCATTGAACGCTCTGGTATGTTAGTTGCAAGTTCTACGGCTGAGAAACCATTTGTTGTCACAGATGGTAACGCTACTCGGATTAAAGCTTTAGAAAGCCGCGATTCTTTAACTCGTTCAACAGCAGACTATTTAACTAAATACTTTGGTAACTTCACCCAAATTAACAGTAGCCAACAGCTTACCTTTAATATCAATAACCGCCGACAATTTTTACAGATAACGCCCCTACGTGAAGGAAATAGCCCTGAAACTGACACTTTACTGCTTCCAGATTGGCTAATTGTCGTAGTCGTGCCTGAAGCAGACTTTCAAGAACACATTGATGTGAATACCCGCTCTACTATTCTCTTGTGTTTAGCTGCTTTAGCAATCGCTACGTTATTTGGAATTCTGACCTATCGCTGGATTACTCAACCAATATTACATCTAACGGCTGCGGCTACTGCTCTTTCTAGAGGAGAATGGAACCAAGTTGTATCAGTTGAGCGTTCTGATGAACTGGGTGTTCTTGCCAAAGCATTTAATCAGATGGCACTTCAGTTGAAAAAGTCCTTCCTTACACTTTCTCAGCGTCAAGCCTCCCTTGCTGAAGCCCAAAAGCTGGCTCATGTTGGTAACTGGGAACTAGATTTAGCCACTTATACGATTACGGGTTCCGATGAACTCTTCCGCATCTTTGGTTGGGAACCAAGTGAAATCGGGCATAGATATCTTAAGTACACTGACTATCTCAAACGAATTCATCCCGAAGATGCAAAGGTTTATAGGGAAATAATTTCCGAAGCCATTTATCAAGGCAAACCTTATGAGTTTGATTGCCGAATCCAAATTCCTAATGGTTCAATTCGGCATATTTCGACCAAAGGGGAACCGAATCTTGATCACAAGGGTGAAGTGATTCGATGTTTTGGAACGGTGATGGATATCACTGATCGAAAATTAGCGGCTCAAGCCTTGGAACAAGCCAAGTTAGACTTAGAAATTCGAGTCGAAGAACGAACAGCAGAATTGAGCCAAGCATTAGAGCAATTGCAGCAATCAGAAGTCCAACTCAAGAAAAAAGCCTTTCAACTCAAAAAAACCTTACGCGAACTGCAACAAACTCAAACTCAGCTTGTTCATACTGAAAAGATGTCTTCGCTTGGTCAACTTGTTGCTGGTGTTGCTCATGAAATTAACAATCCAGTTAGCTTTATTTACGGCAATCTTACTTATGCCAGAGCTTATATGAGCGACTTGTTTGAACTGCTGCAACTTTATCAAGAACATTATTCATCACCACCAGCCACGATCCAGAATCAAACAGAAGCAATTGAATTGGATTTCTTGATGGAAGATTTTCCAAAACTACTTGACTCAATGCAAGTTGGGGCAGAACGTATCAGCGAAATCGTTCACTCCTTAAAGAACTTCTCTCGTTTTGACCAGGCTCAAATGAAAGAAGTCAATATCCATGAGGGGATAGACAGTACCTTAATGCTTTTGCAAAGCCGCCTCTCAGAAACTGTTAGTCACTGTGGAATTAAGGTGATTAAGGAGTATGGCGACTTGCCAATGGTACAGTGCTACGCTGGTCAGATGAATCAGGTGTTTATGAATATCCTGAGCAATGCGATCGATGCTTTAGAGGAGAAGAGAATTAGGATTAAGGAAACGGGAGATAGAAGTTGGCAGGAAAAAGACTATCCCCCAGTATTTATTAAAATTCGCACTCGCCTTCAGGACATGGCAAGTCATAAAAATACTCATCAGCCCTCAGCCTTAACCCCTCACCTCCTCATTCAAATTTCAGATAATGGATGTGGGATGATTGAGCCGATACGCTCTCGGATTTTTGACCCCTTTTTTACAACTAAGCCGATTGGTTCTGGTACTGGATTGGGTTTAACGATTAGCTACCAAATTGTCGTGCAATCTCACAAAGGTAAGCTAAACGTTACATCAACAGAGGGACACGGCACTGAGTTTGCAATTGAGTTGCCTTTACGACAAACTATCCTTCCGTGAACTACTTACGCTTCTCTTCGAGTAAGCGTGAGCTTCCCAAATCTCTAAGAAATCTGAGAACTTCCCTTGCGGTACTATGGGTGTCTAAATCATTACAAGAGACAGCCTTAGATTATTTCCCAGTCCCCAGCCCCCAATCCCCAGACAGTTAGCCAAAAGCGATCGCAAACGCTTGCACAAGCTTAACAATTTCAAAGGTTACAAAGATACTGAGAATAACTGTCACCAAGTTATTCAGGATGGGGATGTTGCCATAGCCGAACATCGAAGCGGCAAACTTAAGCACAACAATTACAAGCCCAATAATGACGGCAATTTGTAGGGGTGTCATAGTTCTCTTCTCGATCAACGATCAACCTTGAGGGTATACCGTTTTGTGACACCTTGGGAATAGGCATTACATTAACAATTGTGGCTCTTTGTTACCACTTCAGTATTGCCTAAGTAACCTCTATCGCTTAGCGCATCAGATTTAATGCCAGGTGAAGCGGATGGTTAGAGGTTGTGCCTGGTGGTTGATGCCGGGAATCCGAAAGATTTGCTATTGCCCACAAACAACCAGTTAGGAAGATGCTAGAGACAAGACGTTTCATCGTTTCTACCTCCAAACAGATGGTCTTAGGGACTTATCTCTCTACGAGCCGAGTCGTTATGCACCATATTAAATAATTCATGCCTTTTAACAGATGAAGAATTTTTTCTAGCTCTCTAATCTAGATTTGTACTCTCTAGAGCCAGTAGCACGAATTCCCTAGCTGTCTCGTTAACCTACAAGGGTCAGAGTTCTCCTACAGAAATTAAGCGAAACTGCATAAGCTGAATTTGACGAGAGTTAATTAATGCTGACAGGCTCTGATGCCACTGACTTAAATCTCGATTAGGGAGGTGAACAACCTTGGGAGGATGAATTAAAACGATATGGCGGTGACAGAGGCTATAGCTTCCCTTTCGTTAGTAGAACCGTTAATCGCTCTAGAAAACATAGTCCAGCACCACAGCCAGCCAATCATCCATCAGGCGACTCGGTTATCAGGATTTCTGCGACACTTCATAGATAAACAGTAAATTGCCTCAGCTGTAACATTCGATGATTTCTTCCCCTGTCAGAATTGCTATGGGTGCTGCCTTAAGATACTGGAGACTTGTGAGAATTGATGCTACCGGAAAACGCAGAATTAAGGAAATTCCTGAAGCCCAAGAGTTTTTCTTGCTATCCTTTCCGGAATTCATGGCTCAAAGCGATGTCCCGGATACCCTCATCCAACGTCAACTCCTGCACTGGATGAAACAGGCTAACCAAGGAAGCCTTCAAGCAACATCCCGTCAAGAAGAACAGCAAGGTTTTTTGGCTCAACGTTGTCTACAGTGCTTTATTTCTCATCAAATCGAGCGAGTTTGCCTGAAATTGGAAGCGCAGTTTGGCGCAGATCATGGCTTCACCTGCAATGATTTACTACCTTTTGTCTTAGATGATGACGGGATAAGACAACAGCGAAACCCAACTCGCTCAGTTGCGACTCCCTATCAATCGCTAATAAGCGATATTTTACAAACCTTCGAACCAGAGCAGAGCAGCCTAGCGACTTGGGCAACGCGGCGAGTAAAACACCACAAAGAGCTGAATGCTTTCTTGCTGGAACACGGGGTTTACCTGGTCAGTGACTGGGCAATCCTTAACGATACCCGCCCCAAGCAGTTGCAACGGATTTTCACGCAGTTTCACGGCTTAACGCCTGTTGAAGTCCAGCAGGCGACACGACTTCTAGAAAACTATCACGCTGTTTATCGCGCTCAACGCTTGCTTGCACGTCAGACAGGAACCCAAGGACAGTGCCTACCACCGACGACCGAACAACTCCAGCAAATGGCACAACGCTTATTCAACCAAACTCACGAGATGCTTGCTCCCGAAATCCTGATGACACAATTACAAGAAATTGGTTCTCGTCTGCGGGAGTACCGAATTTACGTCCGGGGTGGCTCTCTGCCAACAGAATCTCTGGATGCCAAAGTGAATGACACTAACACGTTGAGTGAGCGTCTTCCAGCTCTTGAGGGGGATAACCAGGATACTGACGAGCAAACAGAATTTTTAAGCTTCTATCGCCAACAACTCGTGGAATGTTTAGACCAAGCTGTAGCGCAGGTAACGGACGACCAAGTTAGGAAGTTAAAACGTAAAGATCCCGATAAAGCAGAAAAATTTCTGGCGGCATTGCAGTTGTTCCACTGTCAGGAATTGTCGATGAGTGAAATTGCGCCCCTAGTGAATTTGCAAGCGCAGTTTCAAGTCAGCCGCTTGCTCAAGCTGAAGTCTCTTCGTGCAGATATCCGACAGCGATTGCTCTTGCAATTACGCGATCGCATTTTTGAGCAAGCCAAAGTCTACACAACCCCAGAACGCCTTCAGACACTCAATCAACAGCTCGAAGAGGTACTCAGTGAACAAATTGACACCGTAATCCAAGAGGCACTAACGGAAGCCAGTACAGCAACAACCGCAAGAAAACAAACCCTACCAAGCAGTCTTTTTGCCCAAAGACTCTGCCGCTATCTTGATTCTAGGAGAAACTAACTATGAATTATTCCTTAGATCGTACCGCCCAAATTTGGCTCGACTTTGAACCCTTAGCTACAGAATCGGTTAACCTCTCACCAGAGGTTGTAGACCAAGCTGTAGCACTGAGCCTAAATATTCCTAATGAAGAACGACAGTGGCAGACGTATCTAAACGCCTTAGCCCTATTTGGTTTCGAGGAATGGCTGGAGGGACGCTCGGCTGATGTAACGATCAATCGGGAGCATTGCTCAGTCTTACAACCCTCTCTTGCCAATGCCATTGAAGCCGTATGTAACCTGAAGGTTAATGGGTTCAACATTTGCTTAATTGCTACTGGTAGCCTGAGTGATGAAGAAGTCATGTTACCCAGGGCAGTTGTAGATTTACCAGAATTTGTCCCTCATTTTTACGTGTTGGTGGAGGTTGAAGAAGAATTTTCAAGTGTTACGGTTCAGAGTTTCCTCTCTCACGCACAGTTAACCAATCGACTAAGACAAGTCAATTTAGAAGCTGAGGACGATTGGACTTATCAGCTACCTTTAACCTGGTTTGAGGGTGAGCCAGATCGTTTGTTGTTAAATCTGTCCGGATTGGAACCGACAGCAGTGTCTCTACCTCAACGCGATCGCATTCGTTCCTTATCCTCAATTCGCTCGGAACTAGAAACACAGTTATCTCAATTACACTCATCAGAACGCCAACTCTCTTCAATTTTGACTTGGGAACAAGGAGCGGTTGTCCTCACTAGTCCAGAGTTACTCGATTGGGTGTATCAAGTAGAACGACAGGAGCGTTCCGCGCCAAACTCACCCAGTTTACTGACTCAATCTCGCCAGCATCTTGCAGATATCCTACAGCTTTTAACACAACCTGCTGTGAATGTAGGGCGCTGGTTGTGGAACGAGTTGGATGAGTTCGCACAGGAACTCTCTTGGGTACTACTGCCAACCTTTGCTGCCAATGCCCCGGTGCGATCGCCTGTGGAAGAATTTGAAGCGATCGTGACACGACTGGAGCAAACAGGCGTAGAAATTCCTGTGGAAGCGCGTGGTGCTTATCGTGACTTGCGGTTAGGGGGAATGCCATTACGGCTGTATGCCGTTACCTGGTCTGTGCTATCAAATCCGATTCCTGAATGGACATTGTTACTAATATTGGGGGCCACGCCTGGTACGAGTCTACCTCTAGGTTTGCAGTTACGAGTCAGTGACCAGACAGGCGTTTTGGTAGAACAAGTATTGGATGCTGGACAGCGTGATTCCTACTTCTTTACCAGTGTCGTTGGTACGTGGGATGAGAAATTTATCGTGTCAGTGGGCTTACCTTCTGGGATTCAACAGACTTTTCCCCCCTTTAGCTTTAACCCAGAGCGATAAATTTTAGCAAAAGGCAGAAGGCAGAAGGCAGAGGGTTTTTATGTTTATTACTAGTACGTGTTGTTTGGGTCGTTATCGAAAAATTGGGTAACGCTCACCTCAACCCAAACTACAAAGGTGTCAATGTGGCTTATGTCAGTGCCATTCCGCTTAAATAAGCGATCGCTTTTCTTAGGGTTCTTTAAGACGGCAAGATATAGAATACGTTTTTCTTAAAAATAGATAAAATAATCGCGATTGATACAAAATCCATGATTACTAAAAAAGTGTAATGTGTATCACACTAGCGTTTGGATTTCTCTTGATGAGATAAAGAATGGTTCGATTAGTTACAGAATTGGTAGCTAATATCTTATATAGATAAAAATACTTCTTGACTTATTCAGTAGCTTTGTAACGTGCTTCATAAAAACTATTGCTATATCTAGCGATAGAGGTAAAATTCTCATCAATATCAACACACTATAAGTAAAGAGAAAGCTTGAAGTAAAAGTTTAAAACAAAATAAAACCAGGGAGTAAAGTTAATGCTACGCAGATCGCTTGTTGTCTTAGGAATCGGAGCAGTAGTTGTTGGCTTCGCACCAGTTACCCTTGCACAGACAGCTACCCCATCTCGCGCAAACGATAATTCAGTCACTCTGTCTGGTGAATCTCTCCAGATTGAGAGTCGTACAATCTCTGACTTCCAAAATTTCTTTGATGATGGAACACCACAAGTCACTCAGCCGAATTCTGCAACTAGTATTGGTAGACTCACTCGCTCTCAATCAAGCCTTTCAATTGGCGAAGACTTGGGAATAAACGAACAAGTTGACGTTGTTGTTGGGGATACTCTAAATGGTTCAACTAGTCCAGCAACGTTCCGTGCGGGAGAACTAGACAATGAACGGGTAAGAGTGCAACTTCAGCTAGGGCAATAAACTATAGGGAGCAAGACGCTGCACAATTCCATAATAATGATTTCGTAGAAGCGATAGCATGGGCAGCCGCTTCCTTCGTTTTAGGGGCAATCTCTAAGGTTTGCGCCTGCTTTTATTTGTCGCTATAAAATCCAGAACAAACGGATGCCACGGTTGATAGTGAGCAGTGGCTAATTGGGCTTGCGGGCGTTGCGAAATGCGGTTGCTGCCTCTAGCCGAGACATTTGGGCAATCAACACGCAACGGGTGAGCAAATCTATATCGAGGGTTGCGAGTTCTGGAATCTCGCTGCGGGAGATTTTTTCGTAGTGATTCTCCCGCAAGCGATAGAGGCTGAATAGCCCATCTTGCCAAAACCACACTTCGGGCACTCCAATCGCCTGATATCGCTGAAGTTTGTTGGGACCACCGCTAGTAAATACGACTTCGATGGCGAGATCGGGGGTTGGCTTTGATTGCCCAAAGCAGTAAGATTCATCCGCCTGGACTGAGACTTCCCCTTCTCGCTCTTGAGTCATTGAGCCTGTAGGTTCAAATTCGATATTATTTTCCAGGCAGAACAACCCAATCAAAAAGCCGATGAGCCGACTAAAAACTTCGTGTTCACGTCCCGGCATAAGAATTTCGATCGCGTCATTGTAGTAGAACAACCTGACACCCGGAGACTCGGCAAAACCTGCCTGAATCAGCTTGAACTGTTGCCAGGTAATGCCACCATAAATGAGGCGTTGATCGGTGGAGGGCTGATTGAGAAGGGGAGTTTGTGTCATCGCCTTAGCTCATAATTGCGCTGCATCGCACCTTGATTTTAACTATTGGAGAGTTTGAGGGGATACGTCCAAAATATCTTGCAAATAGTCTTCAATCTGGGGTGAGATCACAGGTAGATGACCTTCTTATTCATTTCTACCTACTTACCAGGTTTCTGCAAGTCTCAACATACAGCAAAATGGTATAAGAACTAACAATTGCTTTTCCTTAAGCCATGACTGCTGATGCTTCTGCGTATGTTCTAGCCCTAGACCTTGGTACTACAGGCAACCGGGCAATTTTGTTTGACAACGGTGGGGCAATTGTTAGTCAAGCGTATAAAGAACTCACGCAGTACTATCCTCAACCCGGTTGGTTAGAGCATGACCCAAGAGAGATTTGGCAAGATACCTTGTGGGTAATGCAGACTACATTGGAGAAAGCAGGGGTCAAGGCTTCGGAGATTGCTGCAATTGGAATGAGTGTGCAGCGAGAAACCTGTTTGCTATGGGACAAAGATACAGGGCGACCTCTACATAATGCTATTGTTTGGCAAGACCGCCGCACTGCTCCCTTATGTAATCAGTTGACCGAAGAGGGTTATGCCGCCAAAATAAGCGATCGCACAGGCTTAGTACTGGATGCCTACTTCTCTGCAACTAAGTTGGCGTGGATATTAGAGCATATTCAACAACAAGACCCTCCCATCGACCTAGATAATGTTTTGGCAGGTACCATTGATACCTGGATTCTCTGGAACCTAACTGGAGGAGAGGTTCACGCAACAGAACCTAGCAATGCTAGCCGCACGATGTTGTTAAATCTAAGAAAGCAGCAGTGGGATGGCAAACTATTAGACTTATTTGGCATTCCGGCGCATTTCATGCCAAGTATTCAGCCAAGTCTAGGCTTATTTGGTCATACCAAGTCAGAGTTATTAGGGGATTCAGTGCCGATTACAGCAATTTTGGGTGATCAACAATCATCACTGTTTGCCCACGGATGCGATCGCCCTGGCTTATTAAAATGTACCTATGGCACTGGCTGCTTTTTAATTGCTCACACTGGCGACCAATTAAAGCGATCGCAAAATCAACTACTCTCCACAATTGCCTGGACACAAACCGATTCCTCATCCCATCACAAAGTTGGTTATGCCCTAGAGGGTAGTATGTTCACGGCTGGAGCCTGCATTCAGTGGTTGCGAGATGGCATCAAAATTATTACAGCCGCCGCAGATACCGAACCGATGGCAACACGAGTCGCCGATAACGGTGGCGTTTATTTTGTTCCAGCATTAAGTGGCTTAGGTGCGCCCCATTGGGATATGAGTGCAAGAGGGGCATTCTTTGGCATAACTGGCGGAGTTCAGCGCGAACATATGGTGCGCTCAGTTTTAGAAGCGATCGCTTATCAAGTTAAGGAAGTTGTACAAGCCATCAACCAAGACTCAAATACCGAAATTGCCCGATTAAAGGTCGATGGAGGAGCTTGCCAGAATAACTTCTTAATGCAATTCCAAGCCGATGTTTTAGGCATCCCCGTAGAACGTCCACAGGTACTTGAGGCCTCCGCACAAGGAGCCGCCTTTGCCGCAGGCTTAGCCGTAGGATTTTGGCAGGACTACGCCACCCTCACCGCCAGCCGTCAAGTTGACCATGTTTTTGAGCCAAGTGCCAATGCCACCCAAGCACAGGAGAATTTCCAAATCTGGCTCAAAGCTGTCGGGAGAGCTAAGCATTGGGTCAGCTAAAATGCTGATTCTAAGCAACTCAACCCCAATTGTAGTAAACCACCTCGGTTGAACTCTTGGTGAAATCTACGCTGGATTAATAAGCCTTCCTCACTAGAAAGACTCTTCGGTTAAATTTGTATTCTGTATGCAGAAATTGTACTGTATTAGGGTTACAGGCAGTACTGATCTGCCCCAGAGAAGCCATTAAATGCAAGGAGATTGAGCTTTGGTCTTATCGGCAAAAAACGTACAACGGAGCAAATCGCTGCACGAACAAACCTATCAAGCTCTCCGGGACAGTATTCTCTGCGGAGAACTTGCTCCGGGCGATCGCTTAATCGAGACACAGATTGCTGAACAGTTGCAAGTTAGTCGAACCCCTATTCGTGAAGCGATCCGCCAACTTCAACGAGAAGAGTTAATCACAGCAGATGAACTGGGTTGGTTACGAGTGGCAACTGTTTCCCCAAACGAGGCAATGCATCTTTACGATTGCCGCATTGCCTTGGAAACCTTGTCTGTAACGGGCGCTTGTGAAAATGCTAGCGACTTTCAGCTCAAGAAACTAAAGGAACTTGTCACGCAGGCAGAGAAGCTACTCAAACGAAAAGCGTCTAATCCCGATAGTAACCAGCTTTTAGAATTAGATTATCAGTTTCATCGCACTATCGCCCAAAGTTCTGGCAACACCTGTCTGGTGTCTCTCCTCGACCAAGTGTTTGGCAAAATGGCACTTTTGCGAGTACAAACCACTCGTTATAACCCAAGAGTGTTGGAGATCCGAACTGAACACCTGCAAATTTATGAAGCGATCGCCCAACACAATATCGAAGCTGCAACACAAGCCATCCGTTGCCACTTGACGGCTAGCCAAGAAAGGGTTGTTCAGGAGTTAGAAAATCTTCCGCAACAAAGAATAAAGTAAGATTTTAATTTACTATTAGCGTCAAGCGATCGCATTTTCTTCATCCAGAAACGCATTGCTTTGTAGTGAGCTTGGTTAACCTCCTGGTAATCTTTACACCTAAGGGAGTAGAGCCATTTCTACCCGTTAAAATTAAGCAGGAGTCTTTGTTACTCAAACGCTTACGCTTACCATGACCTCACCCTCCCTAGTAGAATTTCAAGACGCTTTTGATGTCATTGTTGTCGGTGCCGGACACGCGGGTTGTGAAGCAGCCCTCGCGGCAGCACGGTTAGGCTGTCGCACCCTACTCTTAACGCTTAACCTTGACAAAATCGGTTGGCAACCGTGTAACCCAGCCGTAGGGGCACCCGCAAAGTCGCAGTTGACTCATGAGGTGGATGCTTTGGGGGGAGAGATTGGCAAAATGGCCGATCGCACTTACTTGCAAAAGCGGGTACTCAATTCCTCACGAGGCCCAGCGGTTTGGGCTTTACGGGCGCAGACGGATAAGCGGGAATATGCATCTCTAATGAAGGGGATTGTCGAAAACCAAGAAAACTTGTCAATCCGCGAAGCGATGGCGACAAATTTAGTCTTGGGTGCCAATGATGAGGTTATTGGTGTTGAAACCTACTTTGGTGTAGCCTTCCAAGCACCTGCTGTCGTTCTGACAACTGGCACCTTCCTCGGTGGGTGCATTTGGGTAGGGAATAAGTCGATGCCAGCCGGACGTGCTGGAGAATTTGCGGCGGTTGGTTTGACGGAAACCCTGAATCGGCTGGGATTTGAAACAGGACGGCTAAAGACAGGAACCCCAGCGCGAGTAGACAAGCGCTCAGTAGACTATAGCAATCTGGAACCTCAGCCGGGTGATGCAGAGGTGCGTTGGTTCAGTTTTGACCCTGAAGTGTGGGTGGAACGGGAACAGATGAATTGCTATCTTACCCGCACTACGACCGAGACTCATCGGCTGATTCGAGAAAATCTGCACCTGTCACCTGTTTATGGGGGTTGGGTGGATGCTAAGGGGCCGCGTTATTGTCCCAGTATTGAAGATAAGATTGTGCGCTTTGCGGATAAGGAAAGCCACCAGATTTTTATTGAGCCAGAAGGACGAGATATTCCTGAACTTTATATCCAGGGATTTTCAACAGGATTACCAGAGAATTTGCAGTTGCAGATGTTGCGATCGCTTCCTGGATTGGAAAACTGTACAATGCTACGTCCTGCCTATGCGGTGGAGTACGACTACTTACCCGCAACGCAGTGTTACCCTACCCTGATGACGAAGAAGGTTGAAGGACTTTTCTGTGCAGGGCAAATTAATGGCACCACGGGCTACGAAGAAGCAGCGGCTCAAGGTATCGTCGCAGGAATTAATGCTGTACGGTATGTACGGCATCAGGAAATGATTGTACTTCCCCGCGAGGAGAGCTATATTGGCACGTTAATTGATGACCTGTGTACGAAGGATCTACGAGAACCTTACCGGATGCTCACCAGTCGTTCTGAGTATCGCCTGCTACTACGTTCAGATAATGCTGACAGGCGTCTGACGCCCTTAGGGCGAGAGTTGGGGCTAATTGATGACCGACGCTGGAATCTCTACACGCAAAAGCAATCGAAGATTGCAGCAGAAAAAGAGCGATTGCAGGAAGTTCGGGTCAAAGAACATGATGAGTTAGGAAAAGCGATCGCATCTGATACTCAGCAAAAAATTAAAGGTTCCATTACCTTAGCTGATTTGTTGCGGCGACCAGGCTTTCACTATGTCAATCTTGACCAGTATGGACTCGGTAACCCAACACTAAACCAAGCGGAACGCGAAGGTGCTGAAATTGACATTAAGTATTCAGGTTATCTCCAACGTCAGCAAAACCAAATTGATCTAGTTTCCCGCCAAGCGCACCGACATCTACCGCCTGATTTAGATTATGCAACGATTGACACCCTATCGAAGGAGTCTCGTGAAAAACTCACTAAGATAAAACCTTTAACAATTGGTCAAGCCTCCCGAATTGGTGGTGTCAACCCAGCAGACATTAATGCTTTGCTAATTTATCTAGAAATGCGTACACGGACTGAGACTCCAAGTAGCGTTCGGCAAGAACCCTCAGCAGAAGCAGGTGTTCCCGCCTAATGTTTCTAGCTGTTAACGAGTGTTGCGATAAATTCCACCCGATTTTTCCCACTCGAAATGTTATCACTGTGTAAACCTCTGTCTCATTTGTTCCCCTTTGATAGCGGTGTATTACGATGAGCGCAGCGGTCTTCCAATGCTGCTACTTGATTAGATTCCGTGCGAAATACAACAAGATTGGTTACTGCAATTGTGGCAGCCAAAGGTGTTTTCTTAAGTGCTTGAGAGTGGCAAACAATGTGCCAGTGAAGATGGTGCTGTCAGGACTTGTTTATGAGTAAGTTTCACGGACTTTAACCAAGATTCTTAATGGAGATTTAAGTTTTCTCACATCTTCAGTCATAGGAAGCGATCGCCTCTATTGTAGAAAGTGGCAAGTTTTAATGAAGGTACCTACGTCCCTCAACCTGTAGTCCAATGCAATTTATGAGCATTTTGCCTAACTTTCTCCGTTCCGTTGTACTAACCATCCTGCTGAGCTTTGTTGCTCCGATCCTACTGCTGACAGTGTTGTTAGCCACTCTCTCAGTAATCGGTTGGGTTCCTGGCTTGGAAGCAATAGGTCAAGCCGGAACAACACAACTCCTCAAGTTTCTCGCTGTCTTTGGCAGTGGCAGTCCCTTTGAGGGAATCACAGTCATTGGCTTCACCTGTAGCCTTGTCGGAGCCTTATTTGATGCTTACAGCTTTTACCGTTATCAAAACCTCAACGATCATTAAATTGAATGTACGGTTGTTAGCCTAATCCTTTGGTGCGGAACCGAACCCCTCGACTTTGGTGTCTTTGATACTTTAATAGAAGGTTCAGGAAATCAAAGTGATTCATTAATAGATGACTCAGCTTTGTCACTTTGAAATTGAACCCAAAAAGTGATCTAAACCGTAAGGAAATTTCACTATCGGAGGGATAAATTATGGCACTCATTCGTTGGGAACCGTTCCGGGAAGTTGAAAGTTTACAACGAGAAATGAATCGGCTGTTTGAGAGCCTCACCTCTACAGAAGAAGGTGGTAATAATGCTATTGCTTTCATGCCAGCCGCAGAAATGCACGAGACATCAAACACCATTGAATTGAGATTAGAAATTCCTGGCATGAAAGCCAAGGATATCGATATTCGAGTAACCGAGCAAGCCGTTGCCGTTACTGAAGAGCGTCAGTCTAAAACCAAGACAGAACAAAGTGGTATGACTCGCTCAGAATTCCATTATGGTAAGTTTCAGCGAGTGATTCCTTTACCAGCGCGAGTTCAAAACGACCAGGTAAAGGCTGATTACAAGAATGGTGTCTTGAGCCTGAGTATGCCCAAGGCAGAAGACGAAAAGAACAAAGTCTTCAAAGTTAACCTTGGCTAATCTTCTTGCTCATTTTCCTTGTTAGTTAGCCATTGAGCTACAGACTAAATCAACACCTTGTTGCTGATGGCTCAAACACTTAAGAACTCCTAAATCAAACCCACTAGGGTTGGCAGAAACATCCGAAGTAAACGGATTTCCTGACAACCCTTTTGTTTGTCATGATAAAAACCTCGCCTTCTCTATCCCCAGTCACTAATCTCTGCTCGTAACTATCTAGTCCAACGCTCACTCTACTTGATAAAACGAAGCTTGCTGTTATGCTTGGCATAGATAAGATTGACCAAACAAGTTTTGGAAAGAGAACACGCTATCGACCTGAATCCTGATGAATACCGAAAGAAGGCAAGAACAGACTCAGATTTTGGCAGGCTTCCGGGTAATGAGCAGTTTCAGGCTTTAATTCAGGGTGGAAGAGATTAATACTCGTCCGGGTGCAGGATTTCCTCTCTTAGTGGCACAATAATAGTTTCCAATAATTTCCGGATGTCCAAGCACTTAGCCGAGTTCCCTTGTTGTGGAAGATTCTGGCAGTGAGCCAGTTAGCCAACGGCGAACCTCGTCAGGGTTAGTCATCTCCCTACTGGATAAAGCTTTGCAGCGTCGCGTCAAATTAATAGGCTCACTCTAAGAGCTTAGTTGTCAACCCAGCTGCAAGCACCTTCAGTGTCGGGGAGATTTTCCTTTTCGGTTGTCAGGTGTACATTTACTAATTTACGAAACACGACACACAACATAAAACCAGTATTTAAGCCTCAATCCCCAACCATGCAGACTACCGAAAAGACCGAACCGAAGCTTTCAGAACTCAAAACCCGCCTGAGTGAGATTAATGACATCGAAGCCGCTGCCTCGCTTTTGTACTGGGATCAGGCAACTTATATGCCTCCCGGTGGTGCAGCGGCGCGTGGACGGCAACTGGCTACTTTACAACAAATATCTCATAGCAAATTTACTGAGCCGTCAATTGGTCAGTTATTAGAAGATTTACGTCCCTTAGAAGAAAGTCTTCCTTATGACTCAGATGAAGCTAGTCTGATCCGTATTACGAGGATAAAGTACGAGACAGCGGTGCGGGTGCCAGCGGAATTTATGGCAAAGTTCTCAATGCATCGGACCCAATCCTATGAAGCTTGGGCAATGGCGAGACCTCGCAATGACTTCGCGCTTGTGCAGCCTCATTTGGAAAAAACGCTTGACCTCAGCCGCGAACTGGCAAACTTTTTCCCTGGTTATGAGCATATCGCTGACCCCTTAATTGACTTTGCTGACTACGGCATGAAAGCTTCATTTTTGCGATCGCTTTTTGCCGAATTGCGTCTGGAACTGGTGCCAATTGTTGAAGCGATTACGTCCCAAAAACCCTTTGATGATAGCTTCTTATCCCAGTTCTACCCAGAAGCTCAGCAACTCGAATTTAGCCTCAAACTGATTGAGCAATTAGGTTATGACTTCCATCGGGGACGGCAAGACAAAACTCACCACCCCTTCATGACCAATTTTTCGATCGGTGATGTGCGAATTACTACCCGTGTCTACGAGAATGACTTGAGTCAGGCACTCTTTAGCACGATCCATGAGATGGGTCATGCCTTATATGAACAGGGGATTAATCAGAACTATGAAGGCACACTTCTCGCCGCTGGTACCTCTTCAGGTGTCCACGAGAGCCAATCACGGCTTTGGGAAAACATGGTGGGACGAAGTATCGGCTTCTGGAAATTCTTCTACTCCCAACTGCAAAGCACCTTCCCCAAGCAATTAGGTGATGTATCGCTTGATACCTTCTACCGAGCGATCAATAAAGTTGGGCGATCGCTAATTCGTACCGATGCTGATGAGGTAACCTACAACCTCCACGTCATGATTCGCTTCGACTTGGAATTGCAAATGCTAGAAGGAAGTCTGGATGTAAAAGACCTCCCAGAAGCTTGGAACGAACGCTATCGCTCTGACTTAGGAATTGTTCCAGAAAGTGACACTGATGGTGTATTACAGGATGTTCATTGGTACACTGGTCAAATAGGGGGGATGTTCCAAGGCTACACCCTTGGTAACTTAATGAGCGCACAGTTTTTTGAAGCGGCACTCCAATCTCATTCAGAAATCTTAACGGAGATAGAGCAGGGACACTGTATTACACTACATAATTGGTTGAAAGATAAAATCTATCAACACGGTTGCAAATATACGGCAACTGAACTGATCAGGGGCGTCACTGGTGCTAATCTACGCATCGAGCCATTCATTCGTTACATCCGACAAAAATACGGGCAACTTTACACTTTGTAAGCGTTGTCCGTGTTGACGTGTGCCTATCTACACCTCAGGGAATAAATCTTCCTGACAACAGGTTCTAAAAATTGTTGTCAGTACCGTTCAATTTACTTTTTGGGAGTTGCAATGATCAATCTGATCCAGGATGTTATTGATAGTGACGAGAGAAGTGATTTACGGCAATTTGCCAGACAGTTACGCAACTCGGAAACCAAGTATCTACTGCGAAACGACATTATTACCGCTTTTTCTGAATACTGCACCAGCCACAAGAAACCGGAATATTTTTATCAGTCGTCTCATCTAGGACAACTGGTGTATTACACCCAGGAAATCATTAAGGAGGACGAAACCCTCTACTTGATCATCCGACCCAAAATTGCCTCCCAGGAAGTTTTCCGAGTCTTTGAAGACTTGACAGTTGAGCCAGTGAGCGTGCAAGAACTGTTAGATTTACGCGATCGCTTGGTCAACCGTCACCATCCCAATGAAGGTGATCTCCTCGAACTTGATTTCCGTCCCTTTTACGACTACACCCCAACCATTCGCGATCCCAAAAATATCGGTAAAGGAGTCCGCTTCCTCAACCGCTTTCTCTCCAGTAAATTATTTCAAGACCCTCGCGAGTGGCTGGAGTCTTTGTATAACTTCTTAAGTCTCCATCAGTTTCACGGTACTCAGCTACTGATTAACGGGCGGATTAAGAACCAGCAGCAACTCTCAGATCAGGTAAAACGGGCTTTGGCGTTTGTCAGCGATCGCCCAGAACAGGAACCTTACGAAGAATTTCGCTACAAGCTGCAAGAAATGGGCTTTGAAGCAGGCTGGGGTAATACTGCCTATCGAGTCAGGGAAACTTTGGAAATTCTTGATGAACTGATCGACTCCCCTGCTGACGAGGGGCTTGAACGATTCATCTCCCGCATCCCGATGATCTTTCGGATTGTCCTCGTCTCAATCCACGGTTGGTTTGGGCAAGAAGGTGTCTTAGGGCGTCCGGATACGGGCGGCCAGGTTGTCTACGTCCTTGACCAAGCACGGAGTTTAGAAAAGCAACTGCAAGAGGACATTAAACTCGCGGGATTGGAAGGATTGGGAGTTGAACCCAAGGTCATTATCCTTAGCCGTCTCATTGCCAACAGTGATGGCACACGCTGTAACGAACGCCTGGAAAAAGTACACGGCACTGATAATGCTTGGATTTTGCGGGTACCATTCCGAGAATTTAATCCCAAAATGACCCAGGAGTGGATTTCACGATTTGAGATTTGGCCATATCTGGAAACCTACGCGATCGATGCAGAAAAAGAACTCCTAGCAGAATTCCAAGGTCAACCTGACTTAATTGTCGGTAACTATTCTGATGGCAACTTGGTTGCCTTCCTGCTTGCCCGCCGATTGAAGGTGACCCAGTGTAATGTTGCCCATGCTTTGGAAAAATCCAAATACCTGTTCAGTAACCTCTACTGGCAAGATTTAGAAGACAAATACCACTTCTCGCTGCACTTCACCGCTGACTTGATTGCGATGAATGCAGCGAATTTCGTCATCAGCAGTACCTATCAAGAAATTGTCGGAACGCCGGACAGCATTGGTCAGTATGAGTCCTACAAGTGTTTCACAATGCCAGAGCTTTATCATGTTGTGGATGGAATTGAACTGTTCTCTCCCAAGTTCAACGTTGTGCCACCAGGAGTAAATGAGACTGTTTACTTCCCCTACACTCGTGAAGAAGATCGGATACCGGATGCTCGTGAACGGCTTGAAGAACTGCTCTTTACGTTAGAAGACCCATCTCAGGTTTATGGCACCCTCGATGATCCTAGCAAGCGCCCTATCTTCTCAATGGCGCGTCTTGACCGGATTAAGAACCTAACAGGTTTAGTAGAATGCTTTGGTAAGAGCGAAGCCTTGCAGGAGCGTTGTAACCTAATTATCGTCGCCGGGAAGTTGCGTGTTGAGGAATCAACTGACAACGAAGAAAAAGACGAAATTGTCAAGCTCTATCGCTTGCTTGAACAATACGATCTAAATGGTAAATTCCGCTGGCTGGGTGTCCGTCTAGCTAAGAGTGATTCAGGCGAAATTTATCGCGTCATTGCTGACCATCAAGGTGTTTTCGTTCAACCCGCACTGTTTGAAGCGTTCGGTCTAACAATTTTGGAGGCAATGATTTCTGGTGTACCAACCTTCGGTACGCAGTTTGGTGGACCATTGGAGATTATTCAAGACAAGAAGAACGGCTTCTTAATCAACCCCACTCAGTTGGAAGAGATGGCTCAGAAGATTCTGGATTTTGTCTCCAAGTGTGACCAAAATCCGAGTTACTGGGAAGAAATTGCTCATCAGGGAATAGAGCGGGTCTACAGTACTTACACCTGGAAGATTCACACAACCCGACTACTGTCGTTGGCGCGGATTTATGGATTCTGGAACTACAATTCCAAGGAAAACCGTGAAGATATCATGCGTTACATTGAGACGTTGTTCCATCTAATCTATAAGCCACGGGCGCAGAAGATTCTGGAGGAACACGCACATCGGTAGGTAGGTTTCGAGCGAAAGTGATGCGTCGGTGTAGCGCTTTCGCTCATTGCTGATGAAATGCGATCGCCTCTTACCCGTTCTACAGTAGAAGTTTCCTTCTGTTGTACAGAGCGATCGCACCAAGACAAAGGGGAAAGAAGCCATGCACTCCTTTCCCCTGAAGGAATCAGTCACTAACTTGATTCCTTCAGATTGCCACTAAATCAGCGTACTCTGTCGCTAGCTCTGCTTCAGTGAGTGTATCGGTTTCTACTTGAGGAGTCCAAAGCAACTCAAACACCATCAAATAGTCAGTTCGCATCGATGCTAATTTCTTCAGCACATCCTGCACGGCTTGTGCCGAGTCAAGTTGAGCAAATAACGGTCGATCATCCGCTGTCCCAACCAGTAACGTTACCACAATGTAAGCGGCTGGCCCTTCAGTGGGGTCAGGTTCGACTACGGGGTGCTGCCGGATTTCGCCACCCACGTTAGTCAGTGTTTCAGCGCTGAACTTACTGCGTTCCTCAAGAGAAAGCTTGTTAAATACGATTTCGGCTTCCTCACGACTGGGAATCGTATGCGATCGCCCCAAGACATGAGTCCAGCTCTCAGAATAGTTTAATAGTACTTGTGCAGAAGCTTCTAGTAACTGCCTTAACCCTTCTATCGTTTCTGTATCAGCTTTCAAAGTGAGTTCAGATAGTTCAGATTGAAGAGAACGAGCAGAACTACGCAAGGCAATCTGGAGCTTGCTGACAGTGACAATATTGTTATCGAGTTCATTTTCCATGAAATAGGCGGCTCCTGTTGCCAAACTCCAATCCAAGTCTCTTCACACAATCTGAATCATATCTGTATAGTGGCTCAATAAGTCATCGTAGCTCAGGCTGTCTTCCTCTGCCTGAGGACTCCAGAGCAACTCAAACACCATCAGATAGTCAGATGGCATTGAGCCTAATTTTTCCAAAGCTTCCTTCAGTGTCTCTACCGAGCGGACATCACCAAATAAAGGTTTGTCATCTGCCGTACCGACTAGTAACGTCACGACAATATAATCCGCTGAAGCCTCATAACGATCAAAGTTAACTGCATCCCTACGGTTCACTCGTCCACCCACATTTGTAAGGGTTTCCGCACTGAATTTACTCCGCTTCTGGAGCGAGAGTTTCTTAAATAGAACTTCCGCTTCCTCCCGACTTTGAACAGTTTGTGAACTCGCTAGAACATGCGTCCAGCTCTCAGAGTTCCGTAGCAGTACCAACGCTGATTCTTGTAATAACTGTATTAGTCCGAGAGTAGTCTCAGTATCAGCCGTAAGCGTCAGTTCAGATAGCTCCGATTGAAGCCCTTGGGTTGTCCCCAAAAGCGCCACCTGTAACGTGCTAACAGTTACAACATCATTGTCTTGCTCATTAGCAGCAGTACTCCGTTTTTTCTGCTTCAGGATGAAATAAACCAAAAGGACAATTCCTGCTGATAGCCCTAGGATCATGAAACCGATGATTCCCCATCCCACAACTACCGACCAAAAATCATCAGATGAGCCATTCGAGTTGGATAAATTACTAGAATTGCTGTCCGAATTTGACTCGGATAAATTACTAGAATTGCTGTTGGAATTTGACTCAGAAGACGGAGCTGTATTAGTTGTTGAACCTGCTGTTGAGGGATTTGGCGCAATTTGATTCGGGTTGTAGTCTTCGTCTTCGTTCTCTATCTCAATATCAACATCGACGTGTCTTGGCACAATCACAGGTTGTTGCCTAACAGGGCTGATGGGTTTATTTTGAGGCAAGCTAGTCTGTTTGGGATTAGTTGTTATACTAGAGCGCACCGGAGCCTGGGACGGTGTTGGTTTCTGGAATGAACCGCCGCTTGCTCTTCCTCCTGTACGTCCGGCGCTTGCCCGACTAGGAGTCGTACTGGAGCTTGAAGAGGAATCCTTCGGAGTTGAACGGCTGGAACTTGAGCTGGAAGCGGATGAAGGTTTTCCAGATGAACTGCTGCTGGAACTGCGGGAACTAGAGCTTGAAGAGGACGAACGGCTAGAACTACTAGAACTACTGGAGCGCGAAGAAGATGAGCTACTTTTTGCAAAAACTTCGTTGCTGATATCCAGCAGTGCTTCTGAATTATTACTAGATAACTGAATATTGATACTATTAATTAATGCAAAAGAAAGAGCTGCAGCGAAGAGGAACTTATAGTTAATTTTGGCTAACATTTTACATCTTTAGGAATACTTGGGTGTTCCAAACCTAGCCTTTAAACCTCAACCCTGTCGAGTAAAATGACAATTATTTTATATTTGTTTTAAATTTTTCTTGATAATTTTAAAATCAAGCTTCTCCTCTGGCTAAGTATGAATGTTCCTTTACAAAACTGCTAATAAAATTACAGTTAAATTGCGTTGAAAGGATGGGAGAATAGAGGAACTGGCTGGAGTCCAGAAGGCATTTGAGAAAGGGATTCTCATCCTACCTCAATAGCAGCCCCTGAATACTCCATGGGGATTGCGACCAAGAACTCCCCTCGAATGGTTGATCTTATCTATCCTCAGTTCATCCAAAGTTTAGGCTTCTCATGAACACAGCCACTCCTGAACTTCTGTATTCTTCTTATTTAACGCTTCATCCTAAGCAATCTGAACCATATCTGTATACTCGGTCAGTAGTTCATCATAAGTCAGGCTATCTGCCTCTACTTGTGGACTCCAGAGGAGTTCAAATTTCATTAAATAGTCAGCTGGTACCGAAGCAATCTTTTCTAAAGCGCCCTTTAATTCTTCTATTGAACGAACATCTTTAAACAGGGGTTTGTCATTTGCTGTACCAACTAGCAACGTCACTACAATGTAAGCTCCTGGGTCTTCTTCTAAACCCGGAATTACAGCTTCTTTTTGTCTGACTGCACCCTTCACATTTGTAAGAGTTTCAGCACTAAATTTGCTACGCTCTTGCAGAGAAAGCTGATTAAAGATTGATTCCGCCTTATCTATATAGACGCTTTGTGAGTTTGCAAGAGCATGGCTCCAGTACTCAGAATTTCGTAACAGTGTCAGGGCTGATTCTTGCAAAAGTTCTAATAGTCCTTCGGGGGTATCGGTATCTACACTAAGTGTCAGTTGCGATAGCTCAGATTGAAGACCTTTAGTTTGAGCAAGTAGTGCTACCTGTAATTTACTGAGAGTTACTGTGTCGTTGTCTCGTTCACTAGTTTGAGTGGTCAATCCAGATGCAAAGTAGGAGTCATTGCTGTAACTTCTGTAAGATTGCAGCCGATTTGAAATTACAAATAGAGCAATCAGACCAAACATGCCCAGTATCAGGAGCATTGGGAAAATCCCACCTCCCGTACTATACCCACCGCCGTAGTAACCACCGCCTCCCGGAGCAATAATTACGGTATTGCCACCAGAACCATAACCAGGATTGCTGCGGTAGTAACCACCACCATCATTGGAACCAGAAGGACGGCTGCGAGAACCGCCTGAATTAGAAGGTCGGCTAAATCCACCGCCGCCACCACGCCCTCCACTACTTCTGGCAGAGGCTTCGTTACTAATATTGAGCCAACTCGCCAAATTGCTACTAGGTTTCGGCAATTCAATGCTGTTAATCAACACTAAAGACAAGGCTGTAGCGAAGAAGAATTTACCGTTTAGTGTTTTTAACATTTTAAAGATGACCTCGCGATCGCGTGCTACTGAGTAACGTCACGTCACCCCTCTAGCTTTCGTTCTGTCGCTTGGAGTGAATGAAAGTGAGACATCACACCTCACTTACCACTACTCTATTCGCGATCGCCTTTTGAATTCTTCACCCAATCGGTGTATAAATCAGGGCGGCGATCGCGTGTTCTTTGAATCTGCTGTTCTTTGCGCCAACGCTCAATTTTTGCATGATTTCCTGAGAGTAATACCTCCGGAACCTTCCACCCCCGAAACTCTGCGGGTCGTGTGTACTGGGGATAATCAAGCAATCCGGCTTCAAAGCTTTCTGCTTTGAGCGACTCAACTTTCCCAACCGTTCCCGGTCGCAACCGCACAACTCCATTAACTAACGCCAGTGCGGGAATTTCTCCACAAGTCAAGACAAAATCCCCTAAAGATACCTCCCGCGTTACCAAATGCAGTACCCGCTCATCAACACCTTCGTAATGCCCACAAATCACCACTAACTGATCGTAACCTGTTGCCAAGTCTACCAACAACCTCTGATTCATTGGTTGCCCTTGAGGTGTCATCAGGATGACCTCACGTCGGGGTAAAATCGGCAATGACTCCACAGCCGCAAAGATTGGCTCTGGTTTCATCAACATCCCCACACCGCCGCCATAGGGTTCATCATCGACTCGTCGGTGCTTGTCGGTAGTAAAATCGCGGGGATTGACTAAATTAACTTGGGCGATTTGTTTGGCTAACGCTTTACCGAGTAGCCCGGAACACAGAGGAGACGTAAAGAAATCGGGAAACAGCGTAACAATATCAAATCGCACAGGGGATTCATCGGGTGCCGAGCGTCGAGCGTTAGGAGAAATTGCCTAAAATTCTTGAATGACAACGGTCTGTGGCTCTCAAACAACAATAATTTGCCGTTGCTCAAGTCAGAGAACATTGAAGATATTATAACAAATTATTCACATTATCTGGCATTATGCATAGATAGTACTGCTTCAAAATAAGAAGATTGCCGACGTAAGCTGGCATTTCTTCATCAACTGGACAGTCAAAAGCTTAGATTGTTCAGGGAATTAGAGTAAAAGCTGCTAGTTACTGAAGCCGTCAAAGTTAATGGATAGAAGCTATTAGCATTTTTTCCACCCACAATCGACTGAGGAGTTGAGCCAGAATAAAAATTGCGATAGAGTGCCATTTCAATAAAAGGGGATTAGGGATTAGAGATTGGTGATTGGGGACTGGGTAACGTATGCAGGTACAGACTCTGTATTTTACAAACGCTCCGAACACGTCGGAGCATTCTCCACAGCGGAAGGTGGATGTCCCTCTATGAAGAGAAGAGAATGTCTTGTACAGTCCTCCCTCCTTAATCCTCATGCCCCTTGATAAGCAACACTCAATTATTTGACTTACCTCATTGATATGCCCAAAATCGACATTATGTTGCAGTTAGACTCTCAAGCCCACGAAACTAAGATGCCTCAATCGACTAAAACCGCGATTTTAGTGATCGGCGGTGCTGAAGACAAGGTTCATGGACGAGAGATCTTACATACGTTTTTTGGGCGTGCTGGGTCAGGTGATGCGCGAATTGGGATCATTCCGTCAGCTTCGCGAGAACCATCTGTGATTGGCGAACGCTATCAGCGGATTTTTGAGGATATGGGGGCAAAAGAAATCAAGGTATTAGACATCCGCGATCGCGTCCAAGCCGAAGATCCCCTGTTACAGGATTACGTTGAACAATGTACTGGTGTCTTCATGACGGGTGGTGACCAGTTGCGCTTGTGTGGGTTACTCGCAGACACACCCCTAATGGAAAAAGTGCGGCGACGAGTCCAACAAGGTGAAATTACCATAGCAGGCACCAGTGCAGGTGCAGCCGTCATGGGGCATCACATGATTGCTGGAGGCGGCAGTGGGGAGTCCCCGAATCGGTCTTTGGTAGACATGGCAACGGGACTCGGAATTATCCCAGAGGTAATTGTCGATCAGCATTTTCACAATCGCAATCGGATGGCACGTTTAATGAGTGCTGTAGCAGAACATCCAGAACGATTAGGAATTGGTATTGATGAAGATACCTGTGCCTTGTTCGAGAGAGATGGCTTATTACAGGTAATGGGCAAAGGCACTGTGACAATAATCGATCCAGGAGAAATGTCTTATACCAACCAACCTGATGTTAGTGCCACCGACCCAATTAGTCTCCATAATCTCCGGGTGCATATTCTTAGCTATGGCGATCGCTACCATTTACATAAACGTAGTCTCATCCCGCAGGACGGCTAAGTCCCATGGTTTCTATATCTTCCAGTTGGTTAGAGACCGTATAACAATACGAATGGCATCCTGTACGCTCCTATACCTCCTCCTGGAAAACATATCTGCTACTTTGGAGAAAACTGTTACTGGTGAACAGTTTAAGGGCTTTTTAAAGCTAGAAACTAGATAAGACTCGAAACCTCGTCCATGCCTGTAAGTCAGGGTTTAAGCAAGGTAACTTAGGATGAAGCCGTTACCCACCGATCAAAACTACACCTTTTGTGAAAAGAGCGTATTCATGCGAGGTCGGAACCACCAAGCAATAGACTTAACAGCGCTCGACGAGGTTTTTGCTGAGCGAGATAAAAATTTTCTCTATCCTTGTTGTTATGGAGGCACCCCTGCTCAAGCCAGCTCTCAAGTCTAGCTCTTTCGTAGCGTCTCCCATCGAGCCTCGCTATGTGATAGCTGGCTTGAGTGTGACGATTGGAAGAGCAAACCCCTCTTACGCTTGTTTAAGGATTTTGGCACATCTTGACGACGTGTCTTTCGCTCACACCCTACAGGAGTAAGGAGTAAAGGCGCATTTTTTGTAATTGCTTCTTGATACTTTCTTTCTGATCCCAATCGTGAATCACCCTCAAAAGTTGCTATGAGAATTCTGAAAATCCAGACGTTACGCGGACCCAACTATTGGAGCATTCGACGCCACAACCTCGTCGTCATGCGTCTCGATTTAGAGGAACTAGCAGAAAAACCCTCCAACGAGATTCCTGGCTTCTACGAGGGACTGATTGCTACACTACCTAGTCTGGAGGAACATTTCTGTTCCCCCGGTGTTCGGGGTGGTTTCCTCAGCCGTGTGAACAGAGGCACGATGATGGGGCACATCATTGAACACGTTGCCCTAGAACTGCAAACAATGGCAGGTATGCCAGTGGGATTTGGTCGCACCAGGGAGACAGCGACACCGGGAGTCTACCAGGTTGTGATTCAGTACATTGACGAACAAGCGGGTCGTTATGCCGCACGGGCAGCTGTACGGCTGTGTCAGAGCATTGTCAGTACTGGCAGCTATCCCAAAAGTGAATTAGCGCAAGATCTGAAAGACTTGCAAGACCTTGCTCGCGATGCCGCCCTCGGTCCAAGTACAGAAACGCTTGTCAAAGAAGCAGAAGCAAGAGATATTCCCTGGATGCCTCTGAGCGCTAGAGCGATGATTCAGCTCGGCTATGGTGTCCACCAGAAGCGAATTCAGGCAACATTGAGCAACTACTCTGGAATTTTAGGAGTTGAGCTAGCTAGTGATAAAGAAGGTACAAAACAAATTCTCCGGGATGCAGGTGTTCCTGTGCCACGCGGTACAGTAATTCAATATTTGGATGAGCTAGAAGGCGCGATCGAAGAAGTCGGTGGCTTCCCAATTGTTATTAAGCCCTTGGATGGCAATCATGGACGGGGCATCACAATTGATATTAATAGTTGGGATGAGGCGGAACAAGCCTACGATGTTGCCAGAGATATCTCACGAGCCGTCATTGTAGAACGCTTCTATAAGGGTCGCGACCACCGCGTGTTAGTGATTAATGGCAAAGTTGTGGCGGTGGCAGAACGAGTCCCAGCTCATGTAATTGGGGATGGTAAGTCCACCGTTGAGGAACTGATTGAGACAACAAATCGTGACCCGAATCGCGGTGAAGGTCATGATAACGTTCTCACTAAAATCATCGTAGACCGCACCAGTATGGATTTGTTGGTACGTCAGGGATACACCCTGGATACGGTACTAAACTCAGGGGAAATTTGTTACCTGCGGGCGACAGCTAACCTCAGTACAGGAGGGATCGCTGTAGACCGGACTGACGACATCCACCCAGAAAATATTTGGTTAGCGCAACGAGTTGCTAAAACAATTGGTCTGGATATTGCCGGAATTGATATTGTCACCCCTGATATTACCCAGCCTCTGCGGGACGTAGACGGCGTTATTGTGGAAGTGAACGCTGCCCCAGGGTTCCGAATGCACGTCTGTCCGAGCATTGGTCTTGCCAGGAATGTCGCTGCCCCAGTGATGGAAATGCTCTTTCCCAATGGTAAATCCGGTCGGATTCCCATGATTGCGATTACAGGGACAAACGGAAAAACGACAACGACACGCCTAATTGCTCATATTTATCGGCAAACTGGACAAGTTGTCGGCTACACCACCACGGATGGCATCTACATTGATGACCATGTTGTGGAAAAAGGTGATACAACCGGGCCTCAAAGCGCTCAGGTTATTCTCAAAGACCCAACGGTTGAGGTTGCTGTCCTGGAAACAGCGCGTGGTGGGTTACTACGTTCTGGCTTAGCATTTGAGAGCTGTGATGTTGGCGTTGTCTTGAATGTTGCGGCTGACCATCTGGGTATTGGGGACATCGACACGATTGAGCAGTTGGCTCACCTAAAAAGTGTTGTCGCAGAGGTTGTGAGTCCTAAGGGGTATGCTGTCCTTAACGCGGATGATCCCCTGGTTGCCGAGATGGCGAAGCGGGTGAAGGGTCAGGTGGCTTACTTCTCAATGAACCCAGGAAATGAGCTGGTGCAAAAACACACGCGAGGTGGTGGTCTAGCGGCGGTGTATGAGAATGGCTATTTGTCGATTCTGAAAGGTGATTGGACGCTGCGAATTGATCAGGCTGTGCATTTGCCAGTGACAATGGAGGGACGAGCGCCCTTCATGATTGCAAATGCGTTAGCGGCAAGTCTTGCTGCCTTTGCTCAAGGGGTGCCGATTGAGGCAATTCGAGCGGCGTTAACAACCTTCCGGGCTTCTGTCAATCAGACTCCAGGACGGATGAATTTGTTTAATCTTGGTAGCTACCATGCGCTTGTTGATTATGCCCACAATGCGGCAAGTTATGAAGCGCTAGGTAGTTTTGTCCGCAATTGGCCTGGAGAACGCATTGGGGTGATTGGTGGACCTGGCGATCGCCGCGATGAAGACTTCATTGAACTCGGCCGACTCTCAGCACAAATCTTTAACCGGATAATTATTAAAGAAGATGATGATCTGCGGGGGCGTTCGAGTGGGGAGGCGTCTGAGTTGATCGCTAAAGGGATTAATCAAGAAAAGCCAGATTGCCCTTATGAAACGATTCTCAAGGAAATCGAGGCAGTTAATACTGCATTGGATCAGGCGAAACCAGGCAGTTTGGTGGTGATTCTACCTGAAAGTGCCTCCAGAGCCATTAGTCTGGTTGAGGCACGTCACCCCATACCAGAGACTGTCTATCAGACAGTTGCCATAGATAGCCAAGTGAATTTGAGGACATCAGTGGTGAACAAGGTATAAGCAGGTAACAATAGTTCCTAGTCATAGGGTAGGGTGCGTTGTAACGTACCCTACTTAACTACTCGGCTACCTATGGAAAGGTGAGATGGAGTAAGGGACTGGCAAGAAAACAATAACTCGTTTCAGCCGTCTGACTCATATAAATCGATAACTGCCCGCTGTAGGTGTTGAGAATGCCAAAGAGAATTGCGCTTGGGGAACCTTGACTGAATATAATCTGTCCAACCCTCAAGCCAGTCGTCTTTGTAGAAATTTAGTGTGCATGATTATCCGTAAGTTTTTCAATCGAGTCGCTGCCACCGTTGTGGTTACCGGAATGATACTAGCGATCGCTGCTGATCTAGGCGCAGCAGCTACCCGGCTGAAGAACGGTGAGACGGTTAATGGGTTTATCCGGACTACCTCTCCCACCTTCCGCTATCGAAACGAATCTCTTCGGGATACTCCCTTGCAGATGGCTGCTGGTGAGGAATATTTATTTAACGCCCAGCGAGGCGATACTATCCAAGTTTCAGTTGATGTTGAAGAAGGTAGTAATCTCTCACCAATCTTAGTTCTGACTTCTTCACAGACGGGTAGCCAAGTGGCATATACTGACAAAACCAATTTTCTGCGGTATCAGGTGCCTGCGACTGGGGAATACAGACTCCTAGTTTTAGGTCAAACTAATACTAGGGGCAGGTATACGCTTTCCGTTTCAGGAAATAGCGAACAGACAACCGCTCAAACTCCCTCGAATCAGAATCAAACGAAAGATCCCAGACGACAACTGCTAGAAAATGACTATGGGTTGAGGGTTCTGGAGAACTGTCCCCCCGCTAGAGGTTCGTTAGTCGTCGTCTCTTTTCCAGAATCCGATCAAACCTATACCTACTGCGCCAACCCCAACCGCCTGCTTCAGGCAGGACAGTATACTTATGAGGCTAGAACAGATCGGTTAAACCCAGGAGCGCCCACTGCCCAAACTCGATCAACTCAAACGACAGATCCCAGACGACAACTGCTGCAAAATGAGTATGGCTTGATGGTTCTGGAGAACTGTCCTGCCGTAAGGACTTCTTTAGTGGTGGCTTACTTTCCAGAATACGGTCAAACTTACACCTACTGCGCCAACGCCAACCGTTTTGTCCGAGCAGGAGAATATACCTATGACCTGAGGGTTAGTGAATTAAAGCCGGGAGCACCTGCTGCTCAAACCCCATCCTCGCCAACTACACCAAGCCCAACCACAGATTCCAGAAAACAAACACTGCAAAGAGACTTTGGATTGACGGTTTTAGATAACTGTCCGGCATCAACCAGTTCTTTTGTTGTCGTGTCTTATCCCGAAGGGGGTCAAACCTATCGCTATTGCGCCAATCCTAACCGGGTTTTCCCAGCCGGAGAATACACCTATAACGCCAGCAACCGCAGATTGGAACAAGCTAAGAAACCACAGTCATGCACTGTAGAACTTGGTGGAATCTGTATTATTCGGTAATAGTAAAAACCTACCCTTGTGAGGTACTCCCTTCCCCAGCCTTAAATATTCTTTTATGGGGAAGGGAGTAAATATGATCGCGAGAGCGAGTTAAATGATTACCGGCGCTAGCCAGCCTCGTAAGTAGTAATAAAGCGAGGTCAGAAACTCCTCAACGATGCGTGTAGTAACGGTGAGTGCTTCAACAGTGGGGAGGAACGATTCGATCCGAAGGCGTAATCTCGGTGTTGCCCCAGCCTGAAATCCTACAAAGTCCGTAGGTCGAGAAATTACGTTGATTCCGACATCCGCAAAGGTTAGCCTCGCACGGCGGCTATTGAGTCCAGAGGTAACCAGGAGGACACGGCTGTTGCCGAGTTGCCGACTTCTTAAAATATTGTTTACCTCTATAGCACTGCTACGCAGATCTACCCCTCTGGGTTCAACCACAATCTGTTCACGGGGAACGCCTAGTTGCGTCAGTAAGGTGGCAATATCATTAGCCTCAGTTGTCTGGTCTTGATTGCCTTGCAAATCCGCTCTAGGACCAGCGCTAACAATTACTAGAGGTCGGGTACCTGCGGCAACCTGTTCCCGATAAAGCTGAGCGGCGTAAAGAATGCGATCGCCTGTATCGGTTAGCTGAATTTGTGTGCGGTAGGGTAGGTTAGCTTGGGTTGTTCCCCGTCCCAGCACCACAATCGCCCCAACAGGAGCGGTTCCTGTCGGTGTCACATCAGCCGGACACACCCCCTGGCAAAGCTCTTGGCGTCGTTGCTCAGCTTGAATTGCTCCGAGTTCAGTCCGTTGAGCCAGCTGATTCGCCAAGATTGGGGTACTAGAAACTAGCAAAATCAGTAGCGCTGCCGAAACCAGATTCCTTGATTTACCAAGCCCTTGGCGTAAGGCAATGATTAACAGCAAAATAGAAGCTCCCACTGGCTTCAGGGGAAATGCGAGAATGTTCCATGCTGCTGATACCAACCTATCGTTGGGAAAGAAAAACGCCAGCACGATGATTGCAAACAGAAACAACCCCCCAATCAGGGTAAGATACGCTCTAGGGATTACTTTCAGCAGCAGTTGGTAAAGAATAACTGTCAGCAGCAGCCACAGCAGTACTTGGGTAAGTAGTAGGAACATCGTTAAGAACCAGTGAGTGGTGAGTTGGTGGTCGTTGGTTGTTAATTGTCAGTCTGACCACTCAAAATAACAACTAACAATTAGTAGCTGGTAGTACCGTCGTTTCGGTGACGCCTGATCTCCCTAAACTAGGATTTGAATCGCTATTACACGGGCATTATACTCGCCATTGGAGCAATAATTGTCTATAAAATCAGCGTGGGTGCGTCAGGCTAGTCAATTGCTTCATGTCTTGTTACTTCCTGTTCCTGTGACTGTGCTTGATTATGAAGTTTTTCTAGGCAGGCTATATTGTTTAACTTAGGCAATGGCAACGGCTTCTCCGTTCGGCAAGTGATCGAAACTGCACGGCAAGTCACCAATCGGGACATCAACATCGTAGAATGCGATCGCCGCCCCGGAGACCCCCCGCTTTGGGTTGGCAGTTGCGACAAGGCACAAAAAATCCTTGGCTGGTATCCTCAATACTCAGACCTCAGTAAAATTATCAGCAATGCTTGGCATTGGCATCAACGGTGTCATCAATAAAGTCATTCGGGACAAGATGGATACCGTTTCGGCTCACGTTGTACCGTTGACTTTTCTCTCATAGACATGGCAATATGCCACTTTTCACACAAGAAGCGATTGTTGAGTTATTTTGCTTTTGGATCAGAAAAAATTGCCGGTGAATAGACACGCTCAGACAGGAGAGGCTCAAAGCAATTCAACTCCTACAAACAAGGAGGAACTTGGCGTGGAAACCCGAATCAATCGCTTGGAGTCAATTGTTGAACAAATTGGAGAGGCAGTCCTGGCAACTACTGAGACGATTGATCGTTTGGCTGACCGTGTGGATGCCCTTGCGATTCAGGTGCAGCACCAAGGGCACCAAGTTCAACAACAGGGCTATCAGCTCTTTGCTTTAAGTGACGCGGTGCAAACGCTTGCAGAAACTCAACATGATTCTCTCCAGCAACTGGGTCAACTAACAGAAACTTTGCAACGCATTGCTGCTGCACTCGAAGCAACAGAAAAGTAAAGCTTTCAAGCACAGAGAAAATATGCTAGGACAACGAGAGTGCCCAAAATTCATTAGGAGAGCATTAATGCATTTTCCGAAGCGGTACTTCGTCCTTTTTTCTTTAACTACCGCCATCAGCTTGTGGACTGTTAGCTGCACCCAGAGCAAAGTCTCTGAGTGTAAAAAGATTATGGAGGTTGCCAACAGGGCTGTTAGTGAAGCGAAATCTGTCACCAAGGGTGAAAAGGCGAATGACCCTAAATCTGTCATGCAAGCCGCTGATGCGATGGAAAAAGCTTCTCGTGCTATGGAAGCCATCAATGTTAAGGACGAAAAACTCCAAGACTATCAAGCTGGTTTTATTAATGTCTATCGCGATACCAGCAAAGCGACGCGCAACTTCATCGCCGCTTCACAAAAGAATGACCGTTCAGCAGCTGAAGCGGCTCGGCTTGGTGTGCAACAAGCCACGACCTTGGAAAAACAGATTGTCGCGGACTTTAACACCTACTGCTCCGGTAGCTAGACCTTCGCGACGAAAGTTTTTGTTTTAGCTCTCAGCTTTAGGAGAGTAAAGGCTTGGTACTTAGAGCCTTGAGTTTTATTTTCAAAACCGAAAGCTGACCGCTAAAAGCTGAGAGCCACCTGCCTCAGCTTGCGGTAAGCTCTTAGTCTGACAAGCATTATGGGTAAATGTCCTTGAAGTATGCCCTAGTTCATGAATGGTTGACACCCAAAGCAACTGGCGGGTCAGAACTAGTAGTTCAAGAAATCTTAAAGCATGTTGATGCCGATCTTTATGCCTTGATTGATTTTGAATCTACTAACCCCCAGAGTTATCTGTTTGGGCGTTCGATTGGCACCACATTTTTGCAACACTTACCCAATGCCTATAATGGTGTCCAAAAATATCTCCCACTACTCCCTCTAGCAATTGAACAGCTGGACTTACGCGAGTATGATGTCATCCTCTCTTCTTCCCACGCTGTCGCTAAAGGAATCCTAACCACACCGCAACAGCCCCATATCTGCTACTGCCACACCCCCATGCGCTACGCCTGGGATTTGACATTTGATTATCTCCGTAGTAGTCGCCTAGGCCGTGGTGTTCAAGGCTTTCTCACGCGGTATCTGCTGCATCGGCTACGTCAGTGGGATGTGCTTTCAGCCAACCGAGTGGATTACTTTATTGCTAACTCCCACCATACCGCACGTCGCATCTGGCGCTGCTACCGCCGTCAAGCTGAAGTCATTTACCCGCCAGTCAATATTGAACGCTTTCCCTTTCAGGCTCAAAAAGAAGATTTTTATCTCACGGTTTCCCGGCTAGTCAGTTATAAGAAAGTTTCGTTGATTGTCGAAGCCTTCAATCAACTAGAACGCCCACTCGTTGTGATTGGGGATGGACCAGAGTTGGAGACAATTCGTAATCTGGCACGACCAAATGTAAAAGTGCTGGGATTTCAGCCAGACTCGGTGGTTGAGCAGTATTTAGCTAAAGCCAAAGCTTTTGTGTACGCTGCAATTGAAGATTTTGGCATTGCTCTTGTGGAAGCTCAAGCCTGTGGAACGCCAGTTATTGCTTATGGCGCTGGTGGTGCGCTGGAAACGGTGCGGGATATTCGGCAACATTCAGACCGTGCAACGGGTCTATTTTTTCTAACTCAGAGTGCAGCAGCGTTAATCGAAGCCGTAAAAACCTTTGAGGAGTCAAAAGGAGTGTTTAGTCCCGAAATGAGCCGATTAAACGCTGCTGAATTTGCCCCAAACGTTTTTGGCGATCGCTATTTGAGTTTTCTGGAGCAGTGTCAAGAGGACTTTCAATCTCGACTTTGAACTAACAAATTCGTGTTTCCAGAGCGAAGAACACCTTAGCAAGCGTCTTCTGGCTTTATGATCATGACGGTGTGGTGTGAAGTGAAGGAGTAAGATGACTGCCGAAAGCCAACTTATCTCCGTCAAGATGTTGAGAACGTTCGTGAAGCGAGGATTTCAGCCACTCGCGGCGCGAAACAGACAGCGAGGTCTATCTCAACATCGCTTAGACGGAGATCTCGCCAAGCGGCTGTTTGATGTCATATTTGCGCTGTTGGTTCTGATTTTGTTTTTGCCGATTTACCTGATACTTGCCCTGTTGATTGCGCTCAGTTCACCTGGACCAATTTTCTATGTCCAAGAACGTGTCGGGAAAGATTACAAGGCTTTTGGTTGTATAAAATTCAGAACAATGGTAGAAAATGCCGATGAGATATTAGACGATATTATGGCAACATCCCCGCACTTGCGTAATGAGTTTGAGGATAATTTCAAGCTCAAGCAAGACCCTCGGATTACTGCCATTGGAAAATTTCTACGGATTACTAGCCTAGATGAGTTTCCTCAATTTTGGAATGTTTTGAAAGGAGATATGAGTGTTGTTGGTCCTCGACCGTTAGTACCAGAGGAACTACCAAAGTACGGTTGTCATATGGACAAAGTTCTGAAAATTCGACCAGGTCTTACTGGCTTATGGCAAGTTTCAGGGCGTAATGACATTCCTTATGAGCGTCGGGTTCAGATTGACGTTTACTATGTTAACTTCCGGAGTTTTTGGTTGGATTTATGGGTGATAGTGAGAACTCTTGGTGTAATCATTGCTCCCAAAAATAATGGCGCGTACTGAGGGAGATACCAGGAATGTTCAGGCATTCTATAAATGGCGGATAGCTTTGCTTGTTGGGAAGATCGGGGATAGGATGACGGGAGAATGTGTTGCAGGAACTTGCTTGATCTGCCGCTTCCCTGCCAATTATCTCCTCATTAGTTTGTCTAAATGTTTAAATGTAGACCCACCTATCCATTTATCCCTTATTCTTGGTGTTCCGTAGAGTTCGCTAAAACCAACGGCATAAGTTATGCTATTGCACACTTCGCAATGGGAGAATTTTAAGTAAATTTAAAGTTAATTGATTTAGCTCCCCACTACTCTAGTTGGAGTATCGATTCAACAAAGCAAGCAGTTGTCGTGGGTGCCCACATTTGTCACAGGAAGATTTTTAGATGACGCAACGAAAGAAAGCGCTGATCACCGGCATCACAGGACAAGACGGTTCCTATTTGAGTGAGTTGTTGCTGGAGAAAGATTATGAGGTTCACGGAATCATTCGGCGGACTTCCACGTTTAACACCGACCGAATCGATCACATCTATGTAGACCCTCACAATGAAAATGCACGGTTATTTCTCCACTACGGTGACTTGACCGATGGTGTTACCCTGCGCCGGATTTTAGAGGAAGTTAAGCCAGTAGAGATTTACAACCTCGGCGCTCAATCCCATGTGCGTGTGAGTTTTGACTCACCAGAATATACTGTTGATTCTGTGGGAATGGGAACGCTACGCCTGTTGGAAGCGATTCGAGACTATCGCCAGCGCACTGGCATTAATGTGCGTTTCTATCAGGCGGGTTCTTCTGAGATGTTTGGGAAAGTCCAGGATGTACCACAAAAGGAAACCACTCCGTTTTATCCAAGGAGTCCCTACGCTTGTGCCAAGGTTTATGCTCACTGGCAAACCGTGAATTATCGTGAGTCCTATGGGATGTTTGCTTCTAATGGGATACTGTTTAACCACGAATCGCCACGTCGGGGGGAAACCTTTGTTACGCGGAAAATCACGAGAGCGATCGCCCGAATTGTAGCAGGTCAGCAGAAAAAACTTTACCTAGGCAATCTCGACTCAAAGCGAGACTGGGGCTACGCCAAAGACTACGTCAAGGCAATGTGGCTGATGCTACAGCAAGATGAGCCGGATGATTACGTTGTCGCTACAGGCGAAACGCATTCGATTCAGGAATTCCTAGATATTTCCTTTAACTGCGTCAATCTGGATTGGCACGACTATGTGGAATTTGACAAACGCTATCTCCGTCCCGCTGAAGTGGATTTACTAATTGGTGACCCGACCAAGGCACGTCAGAAGCTTGGTTGGGAACCTTCCATAACATTTGAGCAATTAGTCGCCTTAATGGTGGAAGCGGACTTGCGAGCGCTGGGTTTGCCTTGGCTCAATGGCGAAGCTTCACAGCTAATGAGTGATAACGCTTATATTCGTCAGAGTGTGGGCAGTATGGTTGATTAAAGTACGTGAGGGGGCTTGCAGCAAGTCCGTTCGCAAAAAGTAACACTATCGAATCGCGACTGATTGAAGAGAAAAATTCAGCAGTGCTAGGCAAGGATGGCAACAGCAATGGCAAGTTTAGATTTGAGTAATAAAAGAATTCTTGTCACAGGTGGGGCAGGATTTCTAGGGCGTCAAGTAGTGGCGCAACTGTGTCAGGCAGGTGCTAAGCCAGACAAGATTAGCGTACCGCGATCGCATGACTATGACCTCCGTTCCCTAGAAAAGTGCCAACAAGCTGTTGAACAGCAGGATGTTGTCATTCACTTAGCCGCGCACGTTGGAGGTATAGGGCTAAATCAAGAAAAACCCGCTGAACTGTTCTACGACAATCTGATGATGGGAACACAGCTAATTCATGCTGCTTATCAAGCGGGTGTGGAAAAGTTTGTGTGTATCGGCACGATCTGTGCCTATCCCAAGTTCACGCCAGTTCCATTTAAAGAAGATGACCTCTGGAATGGCTACCCAGAGGAAACCAACGCGGCATACGGAGTAGCAAAGAAAGCCCTACTCGTTCAACTCCAATCCTATCGGCAGCAATATGGGTTTAATGGTATCTACTTGCTACCTGTGAACTTGTATGGGCCAGAAGACAACTTCGACCCCAAGAGTTCTCACGTCATCCCGGCATTGATTCGTAAGATACACGAAGCTCAGCTCATAGGAGAAAAGAAATTACCCGTGTGGGGAGACGGTAGCCCAACTCGTGAATTTCTCTACTCAACGGATGCCGCACGGGGGATTGTCATGGGGACGGCTGATTACAATGACCCAGAGCCAGTAAATTTAGGCACGGGTTATGAAATCTCTATTCGTGACCTGATCACCTTACTGTGTGAATTGATGGAATATGATGGCGAAATTGTCTGGGAAACCGATAAGCCCAACGGACAACCCCGTCGCTGTTTAGATACCGAACGGGCAAAGCAGACCTTTGGGTTTACGGCACAGGTGGACTTTCGACAAGGGCTAAAAAATACCATTGACTGGTATCGCCAAAACGCTGCCTAGTTTCTGTTTTGTTCACTGTTGAGACCCTTGACAGTTATAGCAGTAGCCACGACTGTTAGGAATTAACGGGAGCCAAGGAACATAGCTAGAGCTGATTTGACCCAAAGCTGACCGCTGAAAGCTGACTGCTATAACTGTTAACAAAGTTAGTTTCTCACTCTCGGTAGCCCTCTCCTGTCTATAGTTAGTGAAGGAGAATCTATAGGAAATTTATTATGTTTGGTTTAGGATGGCCCGAAGTCGGAATTATTGCGATCATAGCGCTGATCATTTTTGGTCCTAAGAAAATTCCAGAAGTGGGCAGCGCTTTGGGAAAAACTCTCAGAGGCTTTAAGGAAGAGATCAATAAGCCGACATCTGAGCAAGAGGATACAGATCAAGATCGCTCATAACGATTAGGACTTTTCCGAAAATAAGTTCGGGGTTTTTCACGGGGAAGCACTACGGGGTCTAACAAGTTGAGCGGATTACTGAAGCCAGAGCAACATAACCACAACACTTAGGTAATCTCACTTTTTGTGCAGGGAGCCAGTACTAGCCATCATCTACAATCGAAAATTGTTAGATTTGTAACATGGCTAACTCGCGTCTGCAAAAACTGCTAGCTTATCTGCGCCCTCACTGGCAGCAAGCTACACTAGGCATCGTTGCTCTACTAATTGTTAATGGAATCGGAGTCTATATCCCTCTACTAATTAGGGATAGTATTGACGAGTTGCGTCAAGCCGTCAGCTTTGACTACATCTGGCGATTTGTGTTGCTTATCCTAATTCTCTCAAGCGTAATGTGGGTGATTCGGATGGCATCACGGATTCTGCTGTTTGGATTGGGGCGTCAGGTGGAATTTGACCTGAAGCAGAAAATTTTTCAACACTTGCTGACGCTGGAGCCATCCTATTTTTCTACCAATACAGCCGGAGATTTAATCAACCGCGCTACCAGTGATGTTGATAATATTCGGCGTTTGCTGGGGTTTGCTGTATTGAGTCTGGCAAATACTGTGTTTGCCTATGCTCTAACACTACCAGTGATGATGTCGATTAGCTTACGGCTAACCGTATTGGCGATCGCAGTTTATCCGTTCATGTTGATTACTGTCCAGCTATTTAGTGAAAATCTACGCAACCAACAGCTAACGGTTCAGGAAGAACTCTCAAGCTTGAGTGAACTGATTCAGGAAGATATGAGCGGCATCTCCCTGATTAAGATTTATGCTCAGGAGCAAAACGAGCGCCGTGCTTTTCGACAGCTCAATGGACAGCTTTTGGGAGCAAATCTTAAGCTAGCAAGAACACGGAACATCTTGTTCCCTGTGATTGAAGCTCTTGCTTATGTCAGCTTGCTAGCGCTGCTGTGGGTTGGTTCTGGCTCGATCGCGTCTGGAGCAATTAGTATTGGGGACTTTATTGCGCTGGTTCTCTACGCTGAACGTTTAGTTTTCCCAACTGCGCTTCTCGGTTTCACGATTACTGCTTATCAACGGGGTGAAGTGAGTGTTGATCGTGTCGAATCAATTCTCATGGTCAAGCCACAGATTGCCGATGCTCCCGATGCGATTAGTCTACCTGAACCTGTGAAAGGTCAGCTTAAGGCGGTTAACCTAACTTACACTTTTCCTGGTTCAAAAACTCCAGCCCTTAAAGAGGTAACCTTCACGATTAATGCAGGTGAAACCGTAGCAATTGTGGGAGCAATTGGTTCAGGAAAATCTACGCTTGCCAATGCCTTACCCCGTCTGCTGGATATTGAGCCTCATCAGCTATTTTTAGATGGACAGGATATTACAAAAGTGCGTTTGCCTGACTTACGCAAAGCGATCGCTTATGTTCCCCAAGATAGCTTTCTCTTCAGTACCAGCATCAAAAACAATATCTGCTACGGTAATCCTTTAAGCGAACAGCCGGAAGTCGAACAGGCTGCTAAACAAGCGCAAATCCAGTCAGAAATTCTCAACTTTCCTCAACAATACGAGACAATCGTCGGTGAACGGGGAATTACCCTCTCTGGTGGACAGAGACAAAGAACGGCTTTAGCTAGAGCCTTGTTAATGGATGCACCTGTGCTGATTCTTGATGACGCTCTTTCGAGTGTTGATAATCAAACAGCGACTCAGATTTTGGAAAATCTCTCCCAAGGCGTTCAGCGCAAAACTGTAATTTTTATCTCTCATCAACTCTCGGCGGCGGCTACCGCTGACCGGATATTTGTCATGGAAGCCGGTCAAATTGTTCAAACAGGTACTCATGCTGAGCTTCTACAACAGCCGGGTTTGTATTACTCACTTTGGAATCAGCATCATCTCGAAGAAATACTCCGTTGACACTCCCCCTGCCAAAGGTGCGGGGATTCTTGGTTCAATCAGGTAAACTCCAATTTCCAGTCATTGTGGCACTCCTTCTTCAGTGGTTGGAATCAAAAAGGTGTGGTCAGTGGCTTGCTTGGACACATTAAATACTGTATACAAGATACAGAATACAAATGAAATCCAGCTTTAGCAGCAATTCAACTGTATACGAAAGCACAATTCTGCCTTCAACCTATTTATCCGCGTTACAGAGGAGTGAGAGACACTATGAGTCAAACAGAGATCACAACCACACGAGTATTCATCTGTGGTTCTGCCCTTCGGGGTCAACCTGACCACGGCAACCTTGGGGAAGCCAAGTTCATCAGAGAAGCCAAAACGCGCCCACTTTATCGCTTACACGCAGCAGAAAATGGTTGGCACCCGGCAATTTACCAAGTAGCTGAGGGCGGTATTTCTATTCCAGGGGAAGTGTATGAACTGAGTTTAGAACAGTTTGAACACCTTGCGGCAACAGAGCCACCCCATATGTATGCTAGTGATGTGGTCTTAGAGGATGGAGAAGTAGTGACGGCTTTCCTGTATCCCCGTGAGCTAGTTGAGAAGTACAACTGGGTTGATATTTCTCACTACGGTGGATGGGCCGCTTACAAAGCGGGTAGTGTAGCCAATGCATCACTCTCATTAAATTAAGGGGAATGGCACTGACTTAAGCGAAAAGTAATCATTCGTTGGAAAAACCTGCATTGGGGGATGTTGCTCCCCAAACCCCCCACTGGACAATGCTATTAAATTAAGGCGATCGCATCACGCTACCTTTTTAAATTCTCCAATCGAGTCTTCTCTGTGTGGGCTTTACGAGACAAGACTTGAAGATTCTTTAGCGTCGTTAAACCACCCTCCGACATCGGCTTGATGTGGTCAATTTGAAAATCTCTCCGCATCTGGCTCTTAAACCCACTCACGGCACAAGTGATGAATCCCTTCGCATCCGTGCATCTAGCAAACACATCATCCTTGATTTCTCTGTACTCGGCTGGCTCTCTCTCCCTAATTGCGAGAAGTGAGAGGCTTTCTAGCGGTACTTCGTCGAGAATCACGGTCGGTGGGCTTACTGTCAAGTCAGGATACACTCCGAGCAACTTATTCATTTCAATATCTACTTGCTTCTTGAAATACAGGTAGTTATATCCGAATAGAACTTGCCAAAAAGATTTGTCGTCATTCCACAGAGAGGCGAGATACTCAGTTTCTTGTTTACGAGTTAAGTCACTTTCATAAATATGCCTCGCAACAATGGACAAATCACATTTTCTACGTTCGCTAAATGCTATAAATTCTGGCTCAACCTGCTTCTGAGCATAGAAGCGTAGAATATTCTCGACATCAGCATCTCTGTAGCCAAGCAAGAATGGATGATCAGGAAAATAGATTTCCTTTGTGAGTTGCAGTAGATATTTTAGTTCTTCCTGCGTATGATTCTCTAGGATTTTTGCCTACATTGACTTGAATCTGACCTGAGTACTCAACTTGAACCGTTTGCATAGTACTGGAAAACTAAAACGACTATGGATGAGGATTGAAGGCTGAACCAAAGTTTTGTTCAACGGTCTACAGCCTTGTAGCACCCTTAGTCACAGTGTTCCCAAACTGAACGTGAGGTAAACACCAATCTCAGTGCAATTACCCTACCGATAGCCTTAAGCTAACAAATCTCCTATCCCAGCCAGAAAAGAAATTAACCTATAGTGTCGCAAGCAACATTTTGAGAGTGCCGCACAAGTTTTAATACACTTCAGTCAACAAATCCTGACGCTCAGAATACCGACAGCATCATAACTAGACGGCTGTCTCTTGTCCGTAACTAAGGACAAACGACAAATGACCATTTGGCAGCAACAGCAACACCAATCCACTTCAACCATTGAGACTCGTAAACGCACGAATCTATTCGTTTTCCTATTTCCCGCAACCGCTTGGCTGCTGCTGTTTTTCATCGTACCATTACTTATTGTGCTGCTGTATGGCTTCCTCGAACGCGGCACCTATGGCGGTATTACTTGGGAATTCACCCTACGAAACTATCAGCGCGTCACTAGTGGACTTTATTTAGGTGTAATCTGGCGGTCAATATGGCTAGCCTTAATCACCACTGTTGCTTGCTTGCTGATTGGCTACCCGTTAGCCTTCTTCATTGCCACGAGTTCAACCCGTTGGCGCAATGCCTTACTATTACTAGTCATTATTCCCTTCTGGACTAACTTCCTAGTGCGTACCTACGCCTGGATTGTTCTGCTGCGTACCGAAGGTGTTTTTAACGTTGCCCTCCAAAGTACGCAACTGATTGACGAACCACTCACTCTCCTGTTCACCCCCTTTGCCGTCACCGTTGGCTTAATTTACGGCTACCTCCCCTTCATGATTTTGCCCTTGTACGCCACAATGGAGCGCTTTAACTTCTCGTTAGTTGAAGCCGCGCAGGACTTGGGAGCAAATGACTTGCGTACCTTTTTTCGTGTAGTGTTGCCCTTAACAATGCGGGGAGTTATCGCGGGTTCGCTGCTCGTTTTTATCCCAGCAGTGGGGGCTTTCGTTACACCCGATATTCTTGGCGGTGCAAAAACGTTGATGGTAGGAAACCTTATCCAAAATCAGTTTCTTAAAGCGCGTAACTGGCCTTTTGGTTCGGCGCTTTCGATGTTGCTAATGGCAGTTGTGTTAGTTCCGGTGCTGATTTATTTCCGGACATCTGAGGAGGTGAAATCCTGATGGCAATTATGGCAACAGGTAAGGGGGGAGAGGCAAGAGGCGAGAGGCAAAAGATAAAAACTGATTTACTGATTCGCTCACTTGGAAGACAGGGGCTAAAGCTGGTTTCTTTATTAGGGTTTGCCTTCCTCTACCTGCCCATTTTCATCTTAGTGATTTACTCCTTCAATACTTCCCGCTTCAATGCCGTTTGGCGAGGCTTTACCTTGGACTGGTATCGCAGCCTATTGCAAGGAGTATCAGACGGAACTGCCAGTATTAGCGATGTCTTGATTTGGGATGCACTGAATAACAGTCTGCTAGTTGCAGCGATTTCTACGATATTGGCAACAATTTTCGGCACAATGATTGCGCTGGCATTGGAACGATTTCGGTTTCCAGGACGTGCGGCTGTGGAAGCGTTACTATTTCTGCCAATCATCATCCCTGAAATCACGATGGGCATTTCTTTACTCGTCTTCTTTAGCCTAGTATTTCAGTTGATTGAGAATCTAACGGGTATTCATTTAGTATTGGGCTTACCGACAGTAATTATTGGTCATGTAGCATTTAATATCTCATTTGTAGCAATTACAGTGAGGGCGCGGTTAGCTGATTTAAATCCAGCCATAGAAGAGGTGGCAATGGATTTAGGAGCGAATGAATGGCGGACGCTGTGGCGCATCACCCTACCTCTGATTTGGCCAGGTATTTTTAGCGCAGCATTGCTTGCCTTTACTCTATCTTTGGACGACTTTGTAGTAACCTTCTTTACATCGGGTGTAGGGTCAACCACTCTACCGCTTTTTGTCTACGGAATGATTAAATTTTCAGTAACACCAGCGATTAACGCTATTTCTACTTTAATGTTATTGGCTTCTATGCTACTGGTTGTGTCTTCACTAGTTGTTGGACAACGAGAGCGTTTGGGATAACACCATATTATTACTCTTGGAATAACTATGAGAAAACGATTACTTCTTTTCCTATCCTTATTTTTCCTCGCTGTCCTGTTACCACTCGGTTGTAGTGGTAATCGCCCAAATGTTTCAGAAACGGGGAGTGAAAATGCGAATAATGTCCTCAATGTCTATAATTGGACGACTTACATCGCAGAGGACGCTATTACCGAATTTGAGAAAAAGTTTGGAGCGAAAGTCAAGTACGACACCTTCGAGAGTAATGATGCTCTCTACGCTAAACTTAAGCCTGGAAATCCTGGTTATGATGTGGTTTTTCCAAGTGACTACATGGTGACAACCATGAGGGCGGAAGGGTTGCTGGAAGAACTAAATTTAGACAATATCCCGAACATCAAGAACGTTGATTCTAAGTTTATGAACCCCCCTTACGATCCAGGTAACAAATATAGTCTCCCTTACCAGTGGGGGACGATGGGAATTGGCTACAACATCAAGGCAACAAAGGGTGAGATAAATAGTTGGGGGCAACTATTTGAGCCGAAGTTTAAGGGCAGAGTCGCGCTGCAAGATGAGATGCGCGTTACCTTGGGTGGGATTTTAATGTATCTCGGCTACGACCCGAACACAACAAACCAGGATGAACTCAATAAAGCGCGGGATTTTTTAATCAAGAATAAAGATGCGATCGCATCTTTTGCTCCGGATACAGGTCAAGCACTACTCGATCAAGGCGAGGTCGATCTCACCCTTGAGTATAGCGGTGATATTTTCCAGTTAATGAAAGAAAACAAAGATATCCGCTACGCAATTCCCAAAGAAGGAACAATTGTCTGGACTGACACCATGGCAATTCCCAAAGGTGCGCCAAATAAAGAACTTGCTGAAAAATTTATTAACTTCATCCTTGAACCAGAAATTGGGTCAAAAATCTCTAACTTTATCCAATATGGGACACCGAATAAAGCAGCAATAGATAAGGGCTTAATCGAGAAAAAAGACTTTGAAAATTCTTCAATCTATCCAAAGCAGGAAGTATTTTCTAAGCTTAAATACATCCAAGATATCGGTGAAGTAACGCAGTTCTATGACGAAGCTTGGACAGAAGTGAAAGTTGGCATTGGTAAATAATCTGCTCAATAAACACTCTTTGGTAACCCGTTCGTAGGGGCGCACAGCCGTGCGCCCTTAAAATTTATCTGTAACTTAACCAACATTCCTCTAACGACAACGAAGCCAATGGAATCTTATGCAGTCGAATTAAAAAATGTTTTCAAAACGTTTAAAGACTCACAAAACAAAGACTTCCAAGCAGTTAATAACATCAATCTCCAAATTGCTGAAGGAGAATTTTTTTCCTTACTTGGGCCGTCTGGTTGTGGCAAGACGACAACGTTGCGGATGATTGCTGGCTTCGAGATACCAACCTCTGGCGAAATCTACATCCACGGCTTACCGATGCAGAATCGCCCACCATTTCATCGTCCAGTCAACACCGTATTCCAGAACTATGCTTTATTTCCCCATCTTACGGTGACTCAAAATGTCGCCTTTGGGCTAGAAATGGAAAATGTGCCACGAAAAGAAATTCAGCGACGGGTGGCAGAGGCTTTGGCACAGGTACAACTTACAGGTAGGGAAAAGCGCTATCCGCGCCAGTTATCGGGTGGACAGCAGCAGCGAGTTGCCTTGGCACGCGCCTTAGTCAAACAGCCAGCCGTACTACTTTTTGACGAACCTTTAGGTGCTTTGGACTTGAAGCTGCGAAAAGAAATGCAGCTAGAACTCAAGCACATGCAGCAACGCTTGGGAGTAACATTTATCTACGTCACCCACGACCAAGAAGAAGCGCTGACGATGTCTGATCGAATTGCTGTGATGAATCAAGGTCAGGTGCTACAGGTGGGAACACCAATGGAAATCTACGAAGACCCAACGTCTCGCTTGGTCGCGGATTTCATTGGTGAGACAAACTTTCTTACAGGTCGTGTCATCCAGCAGCTTGCTTCTGAAGTTGTGGTATTGGTGGATGAACAGTTACCCGTGTCTGTCGCTTGTACAGATGAGCTTCCAGTGGGTAAAGTTGTCACCTTGGTTATACGTCCAGAAAAAGCAGAAATTCAGCCGTCAGGCTACTCAGACGAGCCTTGTTTGCTAGGAACGCTGGAAGAAGCAGTCTACATTGGCACGGATACACGCTACGTTATCCGCTTGACTGAACAAAGCTCAATAGTTGTCCGTACACAGAACTTGCACCGCCGCAATCTGCACCGCTATGCTTCCGGTGAAATGGTACAAGTGTTGGTGTCGCCGGATAGCATTCGCATTTTGGACGAGGATTTGTCAGCTTATGAGGGATATGCTCGTCAAATGGTGAAGGAGAGAGAGCCAAAGAATACTACTGCCTCAGTTTAGGGTGTTGCCTACTGAATTTGCCTATACCAAACTGGTAGGAGCGTATCCCACAAAAAGCTCTGCTTTTGCAATATATACATGAGATGATTGTCAATTTAGTGGCGATCGCTTTTTGCATAACCCATACACTTTGCCTAAACGTGTTCTCCTCATCACGAAGTAGGTGAGACCAGAAAAAAATGGAGAACTGGTTCTAATGCGTCGGATTCGCTTTGTCGCTGTTGTTCTTGTCAGCTTTGTTGTTGCTTTAGGCGCATCGTTCTTCTCCCCAGGCACGTTCCTGAACCGCGCCCTCTCGGTTACTTTGTGCAGTGTCTTAAGCCTCAACTCGACGCTGTGTACGGATTCTTTAGCGGAATCGCCTGAACAGCTACTAGCGGCGAATCAGCCTACTCTCGAAATCAGGACTCGCTCTGATGACATCCCGAAGGAACTTGTCCTTCAGGACGAGAACTCAGCCTTTGTGCCGCCTACTTCGGCTCTGGATGATTCTAACTTTGGTGCGAGAATCCAGCGTACTATGACGCTACTTGCCACGAGTACCCCAGAACACCACAATCCTGTACGGATTCTGTTCTATGGTCAATCGATTACGAAGCAGGATTGGTGGATTGATGTCGCGAATGACCTAAAAAAACGCTTCCCTTATGCAGATTTTGTTATCGAGAATCGTGCGATCGGGGGATTTGCTGCCCCACTGCTAATCCGTCCCGCAGAACATGATCTGTACCCTTTCTATCCCGATCTGATGATCTTCCATGTTTATGGGGGAGATGACGACTATGAGGCAATTATCGCTAACGTGCGCCGCCGCACAACGAGCGAAATTGCGTTTCACTCCGACCATATCACCTGGTTACCCACAGGGACTTCCGATGATGACTCAGAAAAGCTCAAGACTTACCAGTGGCACGACTACCACTCCACTCAATGGTTGCCCCAACTTGCCGATAAGTATGGATGCGAATTGATCGAGATTCGCGAACCCTGGAAGCGATATCTAAAGGACAACAATTTACAGCCGCAAGATCTACTCTCTGATGGTGTTCACCTCAACGATCGCGGAAATTTCCTGCTGGCAAGTCTCGTAAAGCCACACCTTCGCTACAATCAACAGTCCCCTACTAACTCGTCGAAGGATTTGGTGCGAACGTACACAGTAGGAACGGATGTGGAGTGGAAAGATGGCAGACTTGTTCTGGAGTTTGAGGGTAACCGGATAGACGCGATCGCAGCCAAATCCACTGACGGCAAGTCGAATCAAGCGCGTGTTCTAATTGATGGCAAGAAACCCTCCACGTTTCCTGAACTCTATGCGATCACGCGATCGAGTGACATCGTAGGTGTTGATTGGCCAGCGATCATCCAAGTGTCTTGGGAGAAACCACTGATCGTAGAAGACTGGACAGCACGTATCACCGAGATCAACGACGATGCAAGCCTATTTAAGTTTGAAGTTTTCGGCTCCAAAACGGGGTTTGATGGTAGCGGCGTAAGCGATCACAAGTTTGTCTCCAACTCTGGTCGTGTCGTCATCGAACCCAGTAACTGGTGGTTGAAAAGCGCCTATGAATTATCCGGCAAACCTACCCCGGAAGGCTTTCAGATCAAGTGGCAGGTTAAACCGATGTTTGTTGATGTATACGTTGCGCCGAAAATCGAAGATGCTAGCCGTGAGTACTTCACAACGTTGGCGCAGAATTTGAGCAACTCCAAACACACACTTGAAATCATCCCTGACAAAAACGGGCTTGTCCCGATCGAAGCGCTTCGCGTGTACCAACCACCCTTACGGTAAACTAATCCCGCTAGGGCGTGTTTTCTCGCCTGCCCCCTTAAATTCAGATCCCCCCCAGCCCCCCTTAAAAAGCTATGCATTAGTCACATCTTTCTTAACAAGCTTGAAAGCCTT
>NZ_JCACKQ010000036.1:0-59741 GCF_059505465.1 Symplocastrum torsivum
CTTCCCTGCTCCTTTTTCGCTTAAGTTGACACCAATGAAAGCCTTGCGCCCCTACCTACTTGACAGACCACTAACGTGGGTTTGCTAGTCACTCGTTAGGTAGAAAGATGTACTGCATTTGGCAAAAAGTTTCACCAGCGTATCGAACAGTTACAACAGGACGTAGATCAGGAGATTGATGAATATAATGGCGAATGCCCTAAATGGTCGGTGCTGTTGTGGCATAACACCAATACAGGTATTGCTTCTTTTTAGATTTAAACGTTTATCGGTTGGGACTATGGCACATGATTGTCCTCACTATTGGGCCCTCGCTTAAGCCGAGGTTGCCATTACTTCTTAAAATTCTCGGCATCTCTGCATTAGTCGGTGTTTGCTGGCTGATTGCGACTCAGCTAGTTTTTAAATCGGAGTTTGATGTCGTCAGAGAGCCAGAGGATGAAGCGAGTAGTAATGAGCCGATTCGGATTGTCACGCTGTCTCCACCCACCTCAAATCAAACACGGACGAATACTCAACGGTCTGACGCGAGGAAAAATGCACAGCTTAGAACCAATGTAGGAAATTCAAATCAGGAAAGAGCCTTATCTAGTTCTCCCGCTTTACCTCAAATTTCTGCTTCACCACAAGTTCGCTCGACACCTCAAGCTTCCTCTTCACCACAAGTTCGCTCGACACCTCAAAGTCGCTCCGCCTCGCAAACTCGCTCTTCACCACAAGTTCGTCCGACACCTCAAGCTACTCCTCAAAGGCAACAATCTGTTCAACGTGCTGAGACTCGTTCACCGCAAAAACAGGCAGTTGCACCACAACCGCAACCTTCTCCGCTAAAGGTTGATTTTTCTGACCTGCTAGCCGCTCCAACAGCGCAATCTAGCACCCAGCGAGCTTTACTTGAACAAGCAAGCCTACCATCATCTGAGCCATCGCGTGTTGCGATCGCTCCACCTTCCCCTGTGCAGAGACAACGCCCGCTTCCCTTACCGGAAAAACCCGTTACTGAGCAAGTAACAGAACCTTCACCTCTAGCGCCTTCACCTCCGCCAGGGGTAGCAAAACCTCAACCCGTACCTTTGCCTCCAGCCTCAGAACCTCCGCCAACTGCCGCCATACCCCAGCCAGCACCTGAAGCCCCTCCTGTTGTACCCTCTCCCACTACTCCGGTTCAGCCATCACCAACTCCTACACCTGAACCAAAACCGATGCCTGAGGCAATCCCGCCTGTATCGGAAAATGTTTTTGTTGAGCGGTTTGAGGTTGTTGGGAGTACAGTTTTTAGCCCAGAAACCTTGGCACTAATTGCTGGAGAAGCGGTTACTCCTGAACAAGCCGAACCGTTACCCGAAGGGGTTGAGGTCGATCCGGCTGTGATTAATCGCCTCTTATCTCTTGCAGAGTTGCTGCAAGCTAGTGAGGCAATTACGAAATATTACACAGACCGAAACTATATCAATTCTGGAGCTTATATCCCCCAGGATGCTCTGCGTGATGGGGTTGCTACGATTCAGATCATCGAAGGTAGTCTGGAAGCGATCAATATCTTAAACACGACTCCCTCCATACCACCACTGGAAGGTAGTCGTTTGAGCCTGGGTCTAGAAGACGTTAACATCAATCGAGACAATAACCGCGCAAACAACAATGGTTCTGGGTCACTTTTGGCAAACCCATCCTACCTTACGAGTAACTGGCTAGAACCCAATGCTACACCTGCACCAGACCGCATCTTCATTACAGGGAATCGCCCTCTAAATCCTAGCTATATTCGCAGTCGTCTTGCGATCGCAGGTGCAACTCCTCTGAATTTGGATCGATTGCTAGAAGGTGTCCAACTTTTGCAGCTAAACCCTCTGATTGAGAGTATCTCTACAGAAATTGCTCGTGGGACACAAACAGGAACCAGTATCCTGAATGCTAATGTCACGCCAGCGGATACCTCGGACATTCAGTTCACCGTAGATAATGCGCGATCGCCTAGTGTAGGAAGTATTCGTCAACGCGCTCAAGTGAGTCAAGGGAATTTCTTAGGTTTAGGCGACAGCTTAATCCTCGGCTACAGTCGCACAGAGGGCAGCGAAGGTTGGGATGCTAGTTATAGCTTGCCCATCAACGCTCGCAACGGCACCTTAAGCTTTAGCCTTGGCGATACTTCTAGTGAGGTAATTGAAGACCCATTTAACTTTTTAGACATCCAATCTCGATCCCGCTACTATGAACTTACTCTTCGCCAACCTGTAATTTTAACTCCCACTGAAGAGGTGGCGTTGAGTTTGACAGCGTCTCGACGAGAGAGTGAAAGTGAGTTTCTCCAAGGCTTAACGGGAATAGCAGAACCATTCCCTGGTGTGGGCGCTGATGCAGAGGGGAATACACGAGTTTCAGCGCTGCGATTTTCTCAGGAATGGACGAAACAGGGGGAAGAGTACGTCTTAGCGCTGCAATCAGAATTTAGCCTTGGATTGGATGCCTTGAACTCAACGATCAACCCTATCCCTCCCGACAGTCGCTTCTTTTCCTGGCGGGGAAGAGGGCAGTGGGTGCGTCGCTTAGGAGACGATACGCTCTTACTGTTACGAGGTGAACTCCAACTTGCAGATCGTCCCTTAGTCCCGTTGGAACAGTTTGGAATTGGTGGGCAAGAAACAATTCGGGGATACCGTCAAGATACCCTGCTAACTGATAATGGTTGGCTAGCGGGTGTTGAGCTACGTCTCCCGATTCTACGGATACCTGAAGTTGATGGTGTGTTACAGCTTGCGCCGTTTCTGGAGGTCGGTAGGGGGTGGAATAGTGGAGATAGTACAGACCCAGAAAACAGTGTGTTGGCAAGTACAGGGATTGGTCTGTTGTGGCGGCAGGATAATCTAAGCGCCCGTTTGGATTGGGGTATTCCTCTCACATCTTTCTCATCAAGTGGGGAGACGTTGCAGGAGAATGGGATTCACTTCTCCGTGATTTACTCTCCATTTTAAAGCCAGCCGCTTCTATCCGCCTTCAACGAGGGAGTAAGCAGATTCCGGTCTCTCGCGTTGACCTACTGTGTACACAAGTGACTTATTTTGCTCAACGCGCTCCCAGACCTAACCCCCAACCCCTTCGGGAGCGAGGGAAGGGTGAGCCATCTTCAAAGCCCCTCTCCGTGTCGGAGAGGGGTTTGGGAGAGGTCTGCCGACTTCTGTGTACACGGTCGCCCCTATACCTCCATCTCCCCATCCGTCTCAACAGGCTTTATTAACTGTTCAGCGCCTTAGTTTCCGGCAATTTGCACCACAGGCTTGTTAGCAAAATCTTGCAGATTGACCGATTGCATGAGGCTTGCCCAATCTTGTGCAACGGATTGGTCGTTAGGATTGCTCAAGCGTAGTTCAGCTAAGGAGGACAAGGTATCCTGCCAAATTCCCGCTTCTGCATAGATAGCAGACTTTTCACGGAGAGTGGCTTGATTGATCTGACTCGCTACAGTAGGGTCTAGGGCAACTCGCTCTACCCAACTCATGGTAGACAGGCGATCTTGTGGCTTGTTGGCGTTACAGACAACTGAAACCTGCCACAGGTACTTTTGACCGACTTGCAAAGGAGGAACGCTCTCTGGAATCCGAATGCCTACAATCCCAGGCTTACCCGTCAAGGTAAATTTGGTTGAGTAAAGCTCTTGCTCGCCAGCTTCGTTCTGTAAGGTTAACTGGGCTGTCGCACCCGGCATTTCGGCTGGGATATTGACAAATAGTGTAGGATGTGCGGACGCGGTGGAATCAACAGGAGCTTCCTCATCTGAGGCGGTTTCTTCTGGTCGGGTAGGGGGTGTGACGGGAGCGATGGTTACGGGTGGGCAAGACCCACGCGCAAAGCCTCCAACTCGAAATCGGGAGGGTCGGACTCTTACCCGAAATCCAAGGCGACCTGCGACTAGGATTCCTTGACTTCCGGAGGAGGGTTGTCTGGCTTGGCTAAATCTGGAGAGGGCGAGTACGGGCAGGACGCTAGTACCTAAGAATCCTGCGGCGAGGACGGTTGCAATGGTGATTTTGAAAGAAGTAGAGGGTTTCATAGGGGTTCTCCTAGGGTTGGTGCTGCGGTTGGCGCGATCGCTTACGTTTGGTTTAGATGGTAATAATAGAGGAATTGAATTGTTTGGGTTCTACTGACACATCAGTTGAGTTGAGAGCGATTACGCAAGTCATTAACAAAATGTAATGGCTCTAGGGTGCGATCGCTGATGTTGACCAAGATTGGTAGCATAGTGACGGGAATTGTGCGAGTTGCTGAGGGCTGACTGAAGAAGTAAAGGGAGTTATGCGGATTGGGGTGTGGGCTTGGGGGGAAATGCGATCGCTTTCGGGGTCAAAAGTCACCCAATCAGATGCCTCAGCTTCGGGTGCTAAGGGATCAGTAGGATTAAGGGGTAGTCCGCCACGTCCAATGATGGTGAATTGGCTCAGTTCACCGTCTGCACCGCTTGCTGAACACTGCCCACCAACTAAGCCTGAGACATCAATAAAGTTTAGAGGTAAGGCAGCTAAACCTCGGCTGGGGTCAATGCCAAGGGTTGTTATTTGTACAGTTCCAGCGGCTCCACCTTGAGAACTGGCAGTAATGTCGTTAAGAGGGGTTCGTGCTAGGCGAAAGTCAAGACCAAAGATGCCAAGCGCGTTGATAGTGATTCGTCCGCCATTGCCGAGAACTGCATCAGCAACGATATCGTTGCCTTCCTTGCCTGTGGGGAAAGATGCTATGACGTATTGGGCGTTGATGTTAATGTTACCACCTGTGGCGCTACCTGTGGCTAGAGCAGAGATGAGGCTCTCGTTATCCAGACGCAAGAAGCCAGAGGCGTTGAGGTCGATGTTTGCACCGCCTTCCCCTTGACCCGCTTCAGCCGTTATGCTGCCTTGGTTGAGTCCGATAAAGTCAGCATTGACGTTAACATTGCCTGCAATTCCTGATGGGCTGCTCACGGATACTTCTGCTCCATCTCGAATTAGCAAATCTCCTGTATTTATAGTGACACTACCAGCTCTACCTCCTGTCGTAGCTGCTGCCACTACACCTCCTTGTGGTTCACTTCCCGGTGAGGGAGTAAATGTACCAGTAAGCGTTACTGAATTGCTGGCATCAATTATCACATCTCCCGCCACACCACTTATGGTGGAGGAAGAGATGAGACTGTTATTAACGCTCAACCTTTCCAGGTTTTGCAGTTGAACGCCTCGTCCTTGTCCTGCATTGGTCGCTGCTGAAATAGTCGAGCCATCTTCCACCGTCAACTCACGGGCGTTGATAGTGACTTGTCCAGACTCTGAGTTTGTATTATCTCCTGTCGCTGCTACTGACAACTCACTATTGCCACGAACTAAGACTGACTCTGCTGCCTGTTCTCCCACATTAATACTTAAGCTTCCGGCTATCCCATTGCGAGTGGAAGCGCTAATCTCACCGCCACTAGTAACTTGCAAACTGTCCAATCCTTGTAGAGTGATATCTCTACTCTCACCGGAAATGTTGGAGGCTAATATTTGGGCATTATCGGTAACTGTCAGTTGCTGTGCATTCAGGGTGACACTGCCAGCGTTACCGCCTGCCTCGGTTGCCTGAGCCGACAAGCGGCTTCCTTGACCAGAGAGTAGCACAGATTCCGCCGCCTCCTGTCCAACATTAATGCTCAGGCTTCCGGCTGTCCTTGATTCAGTAGAAGCGCTAATCTGTCCACCACCCGTGACTTCTAAGCGTTCTAATCCTTGTAGAGTGATATCTCTACTCTCACCGGAAATGTTGGAGGCTAAGACTTGGGCGTTATCGGTAACTGTCAGTTGCTGTGCATTCAGGGTGACACTGCCAGCGTTACCACCGCTCTCGGTTGCTTGAGCCGACAAGCGGCTTCCTTGACCAGAGAGTAGCACAGATTCCGCCGCCTCCTGTCCAACATTAATGCTCAGGCTTCCGGCTGTCCTTGATTCAGTAGAAGCGCTAATCTGTCCACCACCCGTGACTTCTAAGCGTTCTAATCCTTGTAGAGTGATATCTCTACTCTCACCGGAAATGTTGGAGGCTAAGACTTGGGCGTTATCGGTAACTGTCAGTTGCTGTGCATTCAGGGTGACACTGCCAGCGTTACCACCGCTCTCGGTTGCTTGAGCCGACAAGCGGCTTCCTTGACCAGAGAGTAGCACAGATTCCGCCGCCTCCTGTCCAACATTAATGCTCAGGCTTCCGGCTGTCCTTGATTCAGTAGAAGCGCTAATCTGTCCACCACCCGTGACTTCTAAGCGTTCTAATCCTTGTAGAGTGATATCTCTACTCTCACCGGAAATGTTGGAGGCTAAGACTTGGGCGTTATCGGTAACTGTCAGTTGCTGTGCATTCAGGGTGACACTGCCAGCGTTACCACCGCTCTCGGTTGCTTGAGCTGCCACACGACTATCCTGACCAGAAACCTGCACTGACTGCGCCGCCACCTGTCCTGCATTGATACTCAAATTACCGGCTGTTCCGCGCTCAGTGGAAGCGCTAATTTGACTGCCACCACTGACTTGCAAAGTCTCTAAGTTGCGTAGGGTTATACCGTCACTGGTACTTGTCTCTGAAACTGTTGAGGCTAACACCTGAGATCCCTGCTCCACGGTTAGTTGCCTTGTACTGATGTCCACACTTCCAGCATTCCCGGTAGCCGTATCGGTTGCCTCGGCAGATAAACGACCTTGAGCGCTCACAGTTACAGAGTCCCTTGCCACCACACTTAGGTTTCCTCCCTGACCACTAGCAGAGGTAGCTGCTGAAACCTGTGCCTGATCCCGAACAATTAACTCCCCGGTTGTAATTGTCACATTTCCCGCTGCTCCAGTCCCTTGAGTTTGAGAAAATAAACCACTATTAAGAATTGGCTCAGTAGCATCAGGTGAACGTGGATTTTCAACGGAAATGTGGAGTGTATAGGTGTCTGCCGGAATGTTATTAGTTGCATCTGAACCATCTGGTGCATTGCCTTCTATTAGGGTGCCATTTGATGCGAAAGAGTAGTATTCCCCAACTCCAATCACATAGTTGCCTGGTAAGTCAAAAACATGGCTGATAAACGCATCTAATCCAGACGTACTTCCGTTGGTACTCGCTTCAGCTAAGTAGTTATCATCGTTGCTTGCTAGCAAGGCTCCAGTATCTTGATTAAAGAGAAAGAGTTGCGTGTCTATGCTGCCATCTTGTCCCAGTTTGTAGCCCTCATCAATATCAAAAATCCCAAGACTGCCTGCTGTTCCCACTGAAAATGAGTAGTAAGCAAAATTACCATTTCCAGTACCTTCAATAGGGACATGAGGAATGGTTTCAGAGAAGACTACATTTGAGTTGCTGGCTATCTCAAAAGTTAATCCCAGGTCATTGAGGATGTTTAGGACTGTTACCTGTTGTGTTGTAAATTGGGACACTGGCTCGGTAAGGGGTGGAGCAACGCCAGATATGAGTGTTCTGGTTGTTGCATTTACCCGAATGTCACCCGCCCGGCCCTGCTGAAAAGCAGTTGTGAGTAATTGTCCTCCATCTATAACCTCAAACTCATTAACGTTTACCTCAATATTCCCACCCGCCGAAGCACTTCTGGTGCGGGCATCTAAAACTGCCCCTTCCGATATACGAGCAGTTCCATTGGAGGCATTTACGGTAATATTCCCGCCCTGACCACTGTTGGGAAGTTCTGATGCCGTCAAGAGACCACTAGGGAGTCTGCTTGCTTGACTGATACCAGAAACCCTAAAAGCGGGAATTTTTTCACCTGAAATCGGATCGACAGAATCAGCACCTGAAACATCGACGGTAATATTGCCAGCTCTAGAAGTTTGAGTTCCCTGCGTACCTGATTCTACTCTTGCGCCTTCTGTTAAGGAAAAGCTACCACTTTGGATATTGACATCGCCTCCGCTACCTGATGCCCTCAATCCCACTGTAGTTCTGATCGTGCTGTCACCTGTCAAAGAAACTTCACCATCACCAGCATTGATTGTGACACGACCACCTTGCCCTGAACCGCTAATACTGGCATTTAGGGAAGAGCCATTGCTCAAAGAAACTGACCCAGCCGTAATATCGATGCTGCCAGGAATGTTCTGTAGATCTGTGCCAGTAGAGCCAGTTCGGACAGCTGTATTAATACGACTGTTATCTGTTAAAGATAGCGCACCATTCGTATTAATTGTGACTGTGCCGCCCAGACCTGTACCAGTAGATTGGGCAAATATACCACTGCTAGAACCTTGATTTGGACTCAGCCCTTGATTAAGAAGCCTACTTGACCCAAGCGAAACTTGCAGAGTGTAGCTATCTCCTATGTCAGGAGTATTGCTTGGCGTTATTTCAATACCATTATCATTTGCTGTAGAGTCATACTCACCTACACCAATGACGTAGGTTCCCGGTTCCCGAAAAGTATAGCGGAGAAATGAATCATAGCGATGTTGGCTGCCACCTGCACCTGCTAATTCGGGAAAGTCATCATTTTCAGCTAGTAATGTTGTTACTGGTTCACCTTGGCTATTCTCCCTAAAGAGGAAAATTTCAGTATCTATTGTCAGATTGAATTCATCAATAGCTGTGTCTGGATTGTTAAGGAATTTACCATAATCAATATCAAAAATGCCAATAGTATTGGAATCTGTAATCTCAAACGAGTAGTAATCAAAACTTCCATTACCTGTACCATTGATAGATATATAAGGAATAAGTTCGGAAGACTGAACATCAGGGTTTTCATCCATTAAAAACTCTGAAAAGTCGAGATTATGTGCCCCAAGAACTGTATCATTAGCTTCCCTTTCATTAATCTCTCCAATACCATTGGCATTAATAGGAGTAGACCTATTTCGCTGAGCAAAATTGGAATCAGATCCAGAAATGGTAACACTATCGGAGGCATTAATCTTAATATTGCCAGCAGTTCCAGCCCCAGAACTTGTGGCAATTAATTGTCCACCATTTCTCAGTTCAACTTGAGCAGGATTATTGTTAGGATTTGCTTCATCACCTATTGTGATATTACCTCCAGGAGAGTTTCCTTGAGTTTGAGCGCTCAATACTCCTCCATCCGAGACACGTAAGCTGCCATTCCCAAGAAAATTGAGCGTGATATTCCCCCCTCTACCACTGTTTTCGGTTTCAGAAGAGGTGAACAAGCCACTGGAGAAGCCTTCTTGAGTACTGAATCCAGAAATATCAAATGCAGGTGTTATTATTTCACCTGAATTTGGATCTTCAGTATCTGAACCTAAAATATCAATCTTGATATTTCCCGCCCTCGCGTTTTCCTCGACAGGACTTTGGGGATTTTGGGGAATTTGGGGATTTTGGGTTCCAACTGTTCTGTCTCCAAATGTTCGAGCTTCAAATCTACCTCCGTCTGTTAGTGAAATAGACCGAGCTTGGACCTCGATATTTCCGCCAGAGCCGCCAGCTCCTACACCTACAAGAGTTCTGATACTACTATTGTTGGCAAGCGCTATACTACCCTCATTTCCTATGGCTGTGAGTGCTATGTTTCCACCTTGACCATTACCATTTGTAGTGGCATCTATAAGAGATTGATTGACTAAAGAAATCGAATTAGCAATGATACTAATATTCCCTCCTATGCCAGAAGTTTCAGTGGAAGAAGTATCACTAAATAAATTACTGTTATCCAGAGCAACTGAGGTAGCAGAAAGGTTGTTAACTCCCCTCAATATAATGTTTCCACCACTACCTCTTGCACCAATAGAACCTGCATCTAAGGAAGAGTTTGTTAAGGAAATAGCTGAAGGAGTTTCAATTGTGATGTCACCAGCATTTGTTGGTAAGCCGTCTTTAGCATAAATTGTATTAGTTCTAATAATGCTGTTTTCAATAGAGACATTTCCCTCGGTACTTGTAATAGTAACGTTGCCACCATTACCTGTGGTTGAAGAGGTATCGATATTACCTGTAATCGTTACCGACCCACCTGACAGCAATAAGTCCCGTCCCACTGCTAAATCGGCTTCACTTACCAAGGCCGCAGGTGGTTCGGAACCATACTGCAACCCAATGGGAATATTTACCGTTACCAAAGGCGGGGCATTGGGATTTGTTGCTCGAAACTCACTGCCATCGGGGAACGTAAACTTATCCGCTGTCCCCGCAACAAACGACCCCCGGATATCTAGTTGGGCATTGGGACCAAAGACTATCCCATTGGGGTTAATCAGAAATAGGTTTGCTCCACCATCTACCCCCAATGTTCCAAGAATATCGGAGCGGTTAGTTCCTGTTACCCGCCCCAAAATATTCTCAATCCCCGCTGGGTTCGCAAAATAAACTCGCTGTAGTTCCCCAACATTGAACTCCCTGAAACTGTGGAACAGGTTAACCCCCCGGATTGCTCCTCCATCAATTCGGTCAGCTAACCCTCCTGGAACATCCACATTTGGTGTTACCTGAGACCGTTGTGCCCCCAAGGTTTGGTCAGGAACAATCTGAGCAAGAGTCGGGTCAGTCCTACCTGTGAGAACCCCAATGACAGCCATGACACTCGCAAGGCTTAACGACCAAACACCATTATTTCCGAAGCGAGTCATTGCTGTACCTCCAGCCAAACAGTCTGTTGTTAAAGGGGATACCGAGAAAGCTTTTTTGATATTTCAACCACACCCACTTCAAGGCGAGGTATCAGAGCTACGTTTCAAGGTATTTGCACAAACGAGATATAACCTAGCTAAAACTCAGATCTTGTAGCAAATCGCTTCTACCCCACCTCAGCCCTCCCCTTAATAAAAGGAGGGAGCTAAATTCCCCTTAGCGAGGGAAGATTTCAGTAAACGCATCTATCTGTGGGTCTAGTCTAGGAAACCATATTCTATTCCATCCTCAGGTATCGGAAGAAAGGTTGTCACAATCTTTAAATTCTTCTGCGAAAGAAGCTACAACCAGTTCCCTACTAGGATGAACGGTGCCCAAAAATAAGGATGGCGTCGGAAACGAGGATCTTGGAGGATAGACAGTTGGGCTTGTCGTAACGCTTCTGCCTTCGTAACATCCTGACGCGCTAACTCCTTATAAAAGCGCCCCATTAGCATAGACGTTGCCTCGTCATTCACTGACCAGAGGCTGGCTACAGTACTCCGTGCCCCTGCCCGAACGGCAACACCTGCTAACCCTAATGCTGCTCGTTTATCGCCCGATGCTGTTTGACAAGCACTCAATACCAGTAGCTCAATCGGTTCAGAACGCCCTAACTCACTCGATTGCAGCAAACTGCTCAGCTCTCCTACATCGATCGCAACATTATCTTCCCCAGTCAGAATAAACGTCTCTTCTTGCCGAGAACTAAACTGACCGTGGGTAGCAAGATGCACGATGGGAGCCGCAGAGCTTTTCACAGCTGCTTTGAACCGCTCAATTGTAAAATCTTCATCGAGCAGGATGCGCGTAGGTAACTCCGCCTGAATTGTCTTGAGTTCTGGCTCAACGTTGGGTAATGGAGAAAACTGTTGAGAACGCCATTGCCGAGCTTCGGTGATGCCAACAGCTAGGACACTCAGATCTTTCTGCTGTAGTGGACTGGGACTAACAAGCTGTAATCCTGGAGTGAGAGCGATCGCATATTTCTCCAATAAATATTGTTGCCCATCATTGAGCGCCCCCATCGGAATATTCCGCAGCGCCCCATCCAAGACAAACACTAACGTATCCACCTTACTCTGACCCAAATCCTGCTCAATCGGACGGATGAGCAAATCGTAAACTTGCTGGCTTAAGGGTCGAAACTCTAAACTAATGCGATTGTACAAAGCACCCTGCAATCGCTCGACCAACGCTTCCACTTCCTCGCTGGTAATTTTCGTAGACTTGTGGCTCAACTGCTGCCCTGGTAAGTTGATAATCACCTCCAAGCGATCGGGTAGGATAATCGGATAAATTACCGCCACTTTCTCCACTCCAGCCACTTCGTCAAGTTTTACCGCTTGCACATCCAGACAGGCTTCCCGCAAGAAATTATTCAGTTCCGCAATTTGCAACGACTCCATTACTTGTCGTGCTTTTTCCAACTTTTCTGGACTGGACTTGCCATCGTTATCCTTTAATAGCAAACTCACTAATTCTCGGTGAATCGGTTCAACGCTTTCTTTAAAGGAAAACTGGACTTCTGGATTTACCGTAACTAGGTCACTTCGCAGAGATTGGAGAATATCAACCGCACTAGAATAAGCTGCGATCGCTTTTTCTATCTTCCCCTGTGCTTCTAATATCCGCCCAATCTGCCAATGCCAACGGTAAGTCATATCATTGGCATTAATCTTTTGGGAGAGAAACAGCGCTTGTTCCGTTAGGGTTTGCGCCTCATTCCACTGCTTCGTTCGTTCATAAATCTCGGCTAAATGACCCATAGCATAGGCTTGGGCGCGTTGATCACCTAACGCCTCTGCCTGTCCTCTTGCAGTGATTAACCCTTGGGTAATATCAGTCCAACTCAACGTTGATGGATTATTCAATTGGTTTAAGCGAGTCAAACTTCGAGCAAAGTTGATTTGAGCATAAACCGTGGTGCGACTGGGAGGCAGCGCATTAATTTGTTGTTGAATTGGAGATACAAGAGCTTGAGCTTGGGAGACTTGGTTAGTTTCTAGGAGGAAACTCAGTTGATTCAGTTGAGCTTGCAATTTTATCGTTGGAGAACCAGAACCCTTGGCAACCTGTTGATAAAAGTTGAGTGTTTCTTCATTCTTTTGCTGGGCACGGGCAATATTTCCCAAACTGAGTTGCGCTGATGCAATGGCTTGAGGAAGTTGCAATCGTTGCGCCACCTCCAAACTCTTCTGCGTTACTGAATAAGCTTGTTCGAGATTGCCCACAATTTGCAGCACCTCTCCTAAGCTGCGTAACCCCATCGCCTTAGTCGGTGAGTCGGATTGATTTTCTAGGCTTTGAGACAAAGGTTGCAAAAGTGCGATCGCTCGTTGGTGAAACCCCAAGATTTGTAGCGCTTGGGCTTGCCGAATCTGAGTTTGAGTTGCGTCAATTTCGTTGCCAACTTGCTTATAGATTGTTGCGGCTTGTTCCCAAGTTGCCAGTGCAGCTTCCGCTTGTCCTTGAGCGAGTTGAACCCCACCCTGAATTTCCAGCGTTTGTGCTAACACAGAGAGACGCTGATGATCTGAATCTCGTCGCGTTTGCAGAATCTCCAAACTTTGGGTTAGCGCTTGGTTGGCTTCTGCCCAAGTCCCTAACTGCTCGTACACTAAAGCTAGATTACTCAGACTCATCGCTGTCGAGAGTGTATCTCCTTGGGCACGATACCCCTGAACCGCCTGCTGGAGAATTGCTGCTGCTGCCGATAACTGCCCGGATTCGTAGAGAGTTCTGCCCTGCTGAAGCAACGCTTGAGGATTACTGCTATTCACACTCAAGCTAGGGGGAAAAGCGCCTAAAACTGGAGCAGTAGTCAAGCGAGGAAAGGTAACCAGGCAAAACGCTACTGTTAATGAAAGCAGCAAGAATCCCCAACCCCTTACACGCCGTAATGACTCGCTCCAATACCGTCGTTTGTGCCTAGGACTTACGCAAATTGCTCGTTTAAATACTATTCGTACTAGGGTGGGCACTACCCACCTTAGAGGTAGAGGTTCTGAGGAATGTCTTTGCTGTCTCTTGCTCATTGTTGTGTCTGGGGTTGCTGCGGTGGCTGTTGTTGCTGCGACTGTTGTTGCTGCTGTTGCAGCGCAATTCTTTGCAAAGCGGTTTGTGCGAGGGATTGTTGGGGATTAAGCTTTAGAGCAGTGGTTAGTGCTGCGATCGCTTCTGGAATGCGTCCCAACTGTCCTAAAATCAGACCTTGCCCTGTCCAAGCGTCTGCATTGTCGGGTGCAAGCTCAATCACTTGTTCGTAAGATTCTAAAGCTTCCTCATACCGTTGCAGGGCAACCAAGGCGACTCCTCGGTTATACCAGGCTTGCACTAATTCTGGATTGAGATTGATAGCACGATTGGCAGAGAAGATGGCGGGTTCGTGGCGTCCTAAATGCCACAACACGACGCTCCGATTTGCCCAAACTTGCGCGTTATTGGGTTCAAGTTCGAGTGCTTTTTCATAGGCTTCTAGAGACGCTTCGTAGTCATTGATACTCCGAAGAATTCTGCCTTGGTTTGCCCAAGCTAGCGCATAGTTAGGATTGAGAGTAAGCGCTTGCTTGCTGGAAGCCAGTGCCTCATCGTAGCGCTCCAAATACCAAAGGACGGCACTGCGATTGCTCCAAGCTTCAGCATAATCGGGGTTCAGTCCAACGGCACGATTCACGGCTGCTAGGGCTTCTTCATAACGTCCCAAACCACCAAGAGCGTGTGCTTGCTGATGCCAAGCTTCGGCAGCACCAGCTTCTCGCCAAGTCCCATCTCCCTGAACTGCCTTCGTACAAGCCTCCAGTGCTGGCTCATAGGTTTTGAGTCCATTTAATATCCCACATTGCGCGACTAATGCCCGTGAAAAATCCGGTTTGAGAGTAATGGCTTGCTGGTAAGAAGTTAGGGCTTCGGTATCGCGTTCGAGTTGCTCAAACAGTTGTGCCTGATTTGCCCAAGTCTGAGCATTTTTTGGCTCAAGGTTTAATGCCCGATCATAAGCAGCGATCGCTTCTTGATATTGCTTAAGTTGTGTATGAGCTAGCCCTTGATTGTACCAGGCAAGTCCTGGTGTTTTATCACCCCAATTCCCATTACCTGCCAATGCTTGCTGACAAGATGCGATCGCATCTGGGTACTGTCGCAGATTGAGCAAGGCTTCACAACGAGCCGTCAATGTTTGAGAATCGTTGGGTTCGAGTAATAGTGTCCGGTCATAGGCAACTAACGCCTGTTCATCGTCTGCCAACTGACTCAAAGCAACGCCCCGATAGTACCAAGCTAAAGCCGGAGAGCGATTTCCCCAGTTGCCATTCACCCGTAGTGCTTCATTGCAAGCATCTAACGCCGCTTCATTTTGCTTGAGGGCAGAATATGCCATGCACTGATAGGTGAAAGCAAGTGAGTTTTTGTCGTCAAATTTTAAGGCATTGTCTGCTGATGCGATCGCTTCGGGATATTGCTTGAGGTTCAGGAGAATCCCACTATGGACTGCCCAAATGCTTGCACTTTTAGGTCGTAATGTAATTGCCTGTTCACACGCGGCTAAAGCTTCTTCATACTTTTGGGCAGATACCAGTAAATCGCAACGATTTACCCAATAATCAAAATCTTCCAGGTCTTCTAACCCAGATTGGGCAGTAAGAGTAGTAAGTCCAGCATCTTGGCTCAAGGTCTGGGTGGTACTCGCAGCTAGGGTAAGTGATGGCGCTCCAAGACCGCCTACAACTGCCGTCAAACTCAACCCTATTCCGAGAAGCCGCATCAATTTTTACCTGTCTATTTGCCAGCATGAGACAACGGTAGTGATTACCCTGTAAAGCTGTGAGTGACGTGAAACTTTATTAGTGTTGTGAGTCTAGACCATCGATCATCGCATAAACTAGACTCACGTCAATTGACTTGTCACGAGTCTTAAAGTGTTGCGATAGTGAAGATTCAGGGTATTGAGTGAAGGGGATTAGGGATTGGGGATTGGGTTGACATTCAAAAAATTAAGGAAACGGAAGACTTATGGTTGCTCTAAAACCCTTTGCGATCGCGTTTTGCCTCCCTCTACTTTTTGCTCTCCCCTCTCAAGGAGCAGACCCTGATGATGTCAAACAACTACGAGACACACGAGAATGTGCACGATGTGACCTGCAAGAGGCTAATTTAGCAGGAGCTTATCTGCGACAAGCTAATTTACGGGGTGCAGACTTGCAAGGCGCTAACCTCAATGGTGCAGACTTACAAGGTTCTTATCTCAAAGAGGCAAATCTCGAAGGCGCAGACCTCAGAAATGCGAATCTCTCTGATGCGAATCTCGACAATGCGAATCTTGAAGGGGCAAGTCTCAAAAATACGGTATTTAACGACCGGACAATCATTGCAGACAAATGGCGGATTGTTCAACGGTTGGTTACTCAAGGAGTAGAGGGTCAAGAGCTAACTGAGGCGGACTTAGCCGGAGCAAACTTGGATGGTGCTGACCTAAGACAGGCTAACTTAGAAGGCGCAAATTTAGAGAGAGCCACTTTTGAGGGGGCGAACTTAAGCGGGAGTAATCTCAATCGCACCAATTTAGGAGAAGCTAATCTTTTCATCGCCAATCTCAGAAACGCAAGTCTGAGCCAAGTTAACTTGCAACAAAGCAGTCTACGAGCAGCAGATTTGAGAGAAACAGATTTTACTGGCACAAATCTGAGTAATGCTGACCTTGCAGCCGCTTATTTCGGAAGTGCTAACTTAACTGGCGCAAATTTGAGCGAATCTGATTTAACAAGTGCGATTTTGAGTAACGCCAATTTGCAATCAACTAATCTTGAGGATGCTAACCTTACGCTAGCCGATCTGCGGGAGACGAACCTTACAGGTGCAACACTAGAAGGAACGGAGCTAAGGGGAGCAGATTTGAGCAATGCTGACTTGGGGGGCGTCAGCTTGCAGGGAGCGGTTCCAGAGGGAGTAACGTTGAGGAATGTGGATTTAGTTGGCGCAGATTTGAGCGGTCTTAACCTGACGGGTACAGATTTGAGTGGTTTAGACTTGAGCAATATTAACTTGAGTCAAGCGAATCTTAGTGAGGTAAATCTTAGCGGGGCAAATCTCACGGGTGCCAACTTAAGTGGTGCTAATTTAAGCGAAGCGAACTTGAGTCAAGCTAACCTTACAAATGCACAGCTAGAAGGAACAAACTTGAGTCAAGCAAACTTGCAAAGGGCTAGGCTTCAAGGCATTCAAGTACGGGGAACTAACTTCTGTGGCGCTACTTTTCCCAGTGGAAGTGAGTTTAAATGTGGGAGCAATTGAAAGGGCTAAACATCACTCTTGTCCAGAAGAAACTCAAGAAATGGGGCAAAGGGCACGCTACCTGGCGGAGAAACGTTACAATTTGGAACGTTTTACTCAAAAAACGGTTTAGTGTATGCAAAGCTTAACATAGCATGGGTTTTGGCTAAGCACAGTAGAGCGAAAAGGTAGGCAGTATGAAAATTGGAAATATACGAGTCTTTTGGGGTTGCGTAGTTTTAATATTTATATTCGTTATTTCTCTACATTCTTGCTCTTCTTTGCCAAAAGTCGCTGATGCTTCGCCGCAAATTTTAGTTGATCAGTTTGGCTATCGACCTCGCGACCCTAAAATTGCTGTCATTAGAGAAGACGGGAATTCCCACCCTAAAAACACTGAATCTACTAATATATTTAACGTTATAAATGTAAGTACTGGTGAGAGCGTGTATTCCAATAATGCCACCCCGTGGAACCAGGGTAAGATTCATTCTCAATCTGGAGATATTGCTTGGTGGTTTGATTTCTCATCAGTCAGTAAACCAGGTCGCTATATTGTTAGTTCTCAAAGCGGTGAAAAATCTTTTCCGTTTGAGATTGCTGAAGATGTGTACCGTAATATTCTCGTTGCAGCAACTCGAATGTATTTTTACCAAAGGAGCGGCTTTGCAAAACGACTACCTTATGCAGATGCCCGATGGCAAGATGATGCTGCTTTCTTAGGACCACAGCAAGACACTGAAGCTAGATTTATTGACGATAAGGAAAACCCTGCTCTGGCCAGAGATATGCGTGGAGGATGGTTTGATGCAGGGGACACGAATAAATATGTCACTTTCGCAGAAGACCCAGTTCATCAGCTACTACATGCTTATTCTCAAAATCCCGATGTCTGGACAGATAATTTTAATATTCCAGAGTCGGGCAATGGCATTCCCGATTTGATTGATGAACTCCGTTTTGAATTGGACTGGCTTCAACGTATGCAAGACAGCGACGGAGGTGCATTTATCAAGCTAGGGACAACGGATCATAACTCTGCTGAAAGACCAAGCTTGGACAAGCGTCCACGGTTTTATGCGCCAAAATGTTCTTCTGCAACAATCGCTGTTGCAAGTATGTTTTCCCACGCCTCACTTGTTTTCGGCAGCTTTCCGCAGCTAGCCAATTACGCAGATGGTCTTGGTCAAAAGGCGCTAAAGGCTTGGCAGTGGTTTGAGTCTCATCCTATTGAAACGAGTTGTGATAGCCAAATAATTAAGGCTGGTGATGCAGATAGAACAGCTCAAGAGCAAATTGGAGAAGCCGTAGCGGCTGCCGTTTATCTCTTTGCTTTGACTGAAAATCCTAAGTATACAAATTACATCAAAGAACACCTTTCCCAAACACAGCCTTTTTTAGCTCCTGTTTGGTCTTCTTATCAGGTTACGCAGGGAGATGCGCTGTTATTTTATGCTAAGTTGCCGTCAGCAGATGCTGCTTTACGAGAATTAATAACCAATCGATTTAAAGAGCTAGTTCGTACCAACGTAAGCGCTTATGGAAATGCTAACGATTTAGACCCCTATCTAGCCTATATGCCGGATGAACACTATCATTGGGGTAGTAACTTCGTCAAAGCAAATTACGGGAACACAAACTATGATGTTGTTCTCCATAACATTAACCCTAATAAAAATGATCAGTATAGAGTTCGTGCACTTAACTCAGTCCACTATTTTCATGGGGTAAATCCGCTAGGAATTGTATATTTGACGAATATGTATGATTACGGAGCTGAATACTCTGCGAATGAAATGTGGCATGAATGGTTGGGTAAAGGAATCTACAGCAATGCTTTAACTTCTCCTAACGGTCCTGCTCCAGGCTATATTACAGGAGGTCCTAACAAGGACTCTACAGGCTCTGCTACTTTACGCCAACAGCCTCCCATGAAAGCCTATTTAGATAGTCATGATGTCAAATTAAATATGTGGGAAGTCACAGAACCCAGTATTGTCTACCAAGCCGCCTATATCAAGCTTCTGTCGAAATTTGTAGATAATTGATCTGTGAAAGATGTTACTGGGGACTGGCAAATTTGGGGTAAGCGAAAAAAAACAACTCAAAAACCGATTATTTTCCTAATACCAGGGCAAAGCATCTCTCTGATCCGTCGGGGAGAAATTATTAAGATGATTTACAATTTGTCAACTCATAAATGATGCAGGTTCTAAAGGTAAGATACTCGATAGTGTAGAAGATGAAGCTAAGCGGTAATCAATCCGTTCTGGCATTCTGGCTTGAGTTATTCAAGGGAATTGCAACGCTAAAGGTTGTCCCTGTGCCAACCTCACTCTTCACCGCAATCTGACCTCCGTGTAAATCCACGGCTGTTTTAACAATGGTTAACCCTAATCCTGTCCCAGAGATTTTGCCAACATTGCTCCCTCGATGAAACGATTCAAACAGTTGTTGTTGGTCTTCTGGAGAAATTCCAATTCCCTCATCCTTAATGTGGAAGATTGCCTCTCCATCCTGACAAACTAAGTTAAATGTGACGGTGCTGCCTTCTGGTGAATACTTAATTGCATTTGAGAGCAAATTAGTCAGAATTTGCCGCAGCAAGTTTTTATCCATGCAAGCTTTGGTCAATTGTCTTTGGCTGGAAAAGGCGATTCGATGCTGGGCACTATTAACCCGTTTTATTTCTTCCACTAAATCGTCGCAGAATTCTTCGACAGCTAGGGGTTGGGGGTTGAATTCTAGTTTCCCCGCTTCTGCCTGTCCAATACTCAGCACATCATTTAACAGCGCTGTCATCCGTCGAGCAGATTCTTCAATTTGACGAAGGTACTCCTGTTTTTTCTGTTCAGATAATTGTTGACTGCAATCTTTCATGAATTCAGCAAAACCTAAGATGGCGGTTAGGGGATTGCGGAACTCGTGAGACACCATAGAAACAAAGTAGGATTTGAGTTGGTTGAGTTCTTGTTCCTTAGAGAGTGCCTTACGAACTTCGGCTTCTGCCATCTCGCGCTGATGAACTTCCTGTTGCAGTCGTGCATTTTGCTCTAAAAGTTGCTGAGTGAGCCTTCGGAGTTGTAACTGATGCTCGACACGAGCCAAAACCTCTTGAGCTTGAAACGGTTTGGTGATGTAGTCTACCCCGCCTACTTCAAACGCTTTTACCTTATCAAACACTTCATTCAAGGCACTAATGAAGATAATCGGAATGTCCTTGGTTTGACAAGAAGCTCAGGACTTACGCAAAGACACTAGATATAGAGTAGGTGTCACACAAGTTGCATGGGAACAGAGGGATGTTTAAGTTCCTTAATCAAGTAACCAGAAAGCCATTGGTGTTTTAGTTGGTAAATGGTTTGAGCAGTGAGTGCAGCTAATCTGTTCAAGTGAGTCCAAGCTAGAATCGCACAAGCGATATGATTTCTTTGAATCCTAGCTTTACGGCATTGGCAAGCTTCAATACCAGTAAGTTGCTTAAGTCCGGGCGTGAAACTCCTCGACTTTCCAACGAACAGCGTTCGCTTTTTGAACCTCATCCGTTGAGTTTTGAGAGCAGTCATTAGTGACAATATAGTCCGTTCTATTGGTAGAGATAGTAACCCGGAATAATTTCACCTTTTTATATTTGGGAAAGTTCTTGATTTTAATCAACTTACCCTGCTGTTGTTCTTCTGTTGACCACCTCAATTGTTCAATCTGTTTATATTTCTCTACTCCTCCACTATCATCTACCAAGCGATTCCGTTTCAAAGGGCAGTAATAAATTTTTCCGAGTTGTTCGATGAAAGCCATCAGATAAGAGAGCGGCATACCAACTATCCATCAACACTCTGACGAAGGGTAGCTGCTTGCCGTACACAAGACCATGTAGCAGATATGCTACATGGTCGAGCTTGTTCTTTCCATCCCCATCAGGGTCATAAATTCGGTAGTCAATTACCCAGAATTGTCCGGTCTTTACATTGACATAGACACAACTGATTAGACCAATTCCTCGAATTACACGATGCTCTGTACCACTATACTGTCGGCGGACAAGTTCAATACAACGAGAGGAGTTTTTGTCAATAACCGTATCATCGAAAATAATCGAGCCATCTTCATCTAGTTGGATCAGATATTTAACGTTATCCCAAAGTAGGCGTCTGACAGGTGTAGGTTTTTTACAGAGGTGTGAGTAGTCACCAGCACGGCAGTGAAAATAGAGGATGAAACTTAGGTGCATCCAGAACTAAAAATGCTTTCAAATAAGCATCTTTTAGAGTGGTCACGTATAGTGTCACAGCAGATGAATCATCTATCACTCCCTCAAGTCGCCTTCCCTAGCGACGTGGAGTTTTGGCATGGTGATGACCAAATCAAGTAGTTTAACCCAGGTATCTAACTTCATTGCCAAGATCAATGGAGAAAAGCCCAATACAGTACGTCAGCGACTCAAAGATTCGACTAAAGGTAAGTTGCCGTATTCCTTAATAATAGAAATAGCCGAATGCTCTGGCTTTTCTTTCAGGCGATCGCGCAAAATCAACAAAGTGCTATCGATTCCCTCATGAATGTTGACAGATTTCATTTGCGCTTCATCAAGCCGGGAGAAGCTCCGCAACGTCAGCACAATCTCGCCAATGCGCTCAGCTCCCATCTTCATTGAAGACAAAGTTTTGGGCAAATCTTCTATTAAAAAATCCAGGTCAATCTCTTCTATTTTGTCTTGGATTTCAGGAGAACTGTGGGCATAGCCCTCCTGATAAAGGCTGATTAAAGCGAGTAAATCCCGTGTATAGTTATCTACATGGCTGAGGTTAGCTCCGATGAAGTTGACAGGGTTGTTGATTTCGTGGGCGACGCTGGCAATAAGTTGTCCGAGGCTGGACATTTTTTCGGTATGAATCAGCTTGCGTTGGGTGAGTTTGCGCTCAGTGATGTCGCGTGCGAAAGCAAAATTGTATTCCTTGCCCTCAAATTCTAAAAAGTTTGCATTGACTTCAGTGGGTCTTATCGTTCCATCCTTCCTCTTGTGGCGAGACTCAAATGTTAGGCTGCCGTGTTCTTTAAGTTCCTGCCAGTGAGTTAACCAAATGTCAGCATGGTAGTCTGGCTCGATATCGTGTACGCTCAGAGACAGCAATTCTTCTTCCGAATAGCCTAATAAGTGACAAGCGGCCTTATTAACACCTAAGATTTTGGCATCAGAGTCAACCCAAAAAATTGAATCGGATGCCTGTTGTACAGAAAATTGTGTTAGTTGAAGCATTGACTCTACCCGCTTTCGCTGACCGATTTCAGCCTGTAGAGATTCGTTGATTTTAGTTAATTCGGCTGTCCGTTCCTGAACGTTAACTTCTAGAGACTCAAGCGTAGAGCGTAGCAACTCTTCAACCTGCTGGCGCTCCTGGATTTCGTCTTTCAGTGCCCGGTTTGCCGTCTCCAGTTGTGCATTTTGCTCTACAAGTTGTTGAGAAAGTCTTTGGATGTGTAACTGATGCTCGACACGAGCCAAAACCTCTTGAGCTTGAAAATGTTTGGTAATGTAGTCCACCCCACCGACTTCAAACGCTTTTACCTTATCAAACACTTCATTCAAGGCACTAATGAAGATAATCGGAATGTCCTTGGTTTGACAAGAAGCTTTCAATCTAGAACAGACTTCATAGCCGTTTAGTTCCGGCATCATGATGTCCAACAAAATCAGGTCAGGTGGAGATGACTGGATAGACATAATAGGGTAAGTATTAAATCTAAATCGCCCTCAATTGCCGCTTTTTGTAAGGATGCCAACTATATGTCCTACGCTGGATTTCCTCTAGCTTCTACCTTAACCAGACTTACTGATAGAAACCAAGAGTCATGGGAGTAGACGTTGGACAGTGATACATTGTGGTGTGAATAACCTAGAAGAAAGGGAAAAAATTTAGGATGAGATTGAGGAGACGTTATTGTTGCCTATAGCTGAGATTGAGCAGCTACAAGCAGAGGAGAACAGTACACTTGGCAGTTAATAAAGATTATTCAAGTTCTGCGATCGCACTTCACTAATCGGCACCCATCTGTTTCACTTTCTTCTGGTTTCAACTCAAAGGACACAACTACGAGGTTGCAGTTGTCGGCTAATTTTTAAGGAGGTTTTTATGACAAAAGCGACAAAACCATACTCTAACCGCATTGCCTTGGTATTCGACTTCGATGACACCCTCGTCCTGGATACGGTTGATAGCCTGCTTGAAAGCTGTAGAATTGATTCCCAGGCATTTCGAGCCGAACAGATTCAACCCCTAACCGACAACGCTTGGGAACCGATTCTTGCCCGATTTTACAGCCTGATTCAGGAATCGAAGCGACGCGATCGCTCCGACAAGATTACCAAAGACTACAGTGCCAAATTCGGTCAGGAGTTAGCGCCGTTTGATGGTGTGCCCGAAATGTTCGATCGCTTGCGGCAGAGTGTTAAGGAAATTCTCCCAGATATCGAGGTTGAGTTCTACTTGATTACTTCTGGCATGGTGAAGATTGACTAGACCAAGCTGGCAGAAAGAGGTGACCAGTTAACAACAGACCCAAAAGTAGAAAGTTATAAGCCTTTCTTCCTTCTACCCTCTGCCCTGGAGCCTTCTGGCTTCTTGTACTAGTTTTTCGTCTTTGCTCTGTCCCAATTTCCTAATTAAAGGAATCGCTCAATGCTTGAATGGATTACAGGTACTATCAACTCTTTAGGCTATCTGGGAATTGCTCTGCTGATGTTCGTAGAAAACATATTTCCCCCCGTGCCTTCGGAGATTATCATGCCCTTGGCAGGGTTCACGGTAACGCAGGGCAAGTTGAACGTAGTCTATGTAATTTTGGCGGGGATGGTGGGTTCCGTGCTGGGCGCACTGCCTTGGTACTACGCAGGCAAGCAATTGGGCGAAGACCGCTTGAAGAATTTAGCTGATAAGTACGGTAGGTGGCTGACGCTATCTGGTAAGCATATCGACAAATCTAAGCAGTGGTTCGACAAACACGGTGGTATCGCAGTGTCCTTTTGTCGCCTTGTACCGGGAGTCCGCACCTTGATTTCAGTTCCCGCAGGAATTGACAAAATGCACTTAGTACCGTTCCTGCTGTACTCAACATCGGGTACTGCATTGTGGGTAGGTTTGTTAACCTATGCGGGATTGTTGCTAGGGCAAAACTATAAATTAGTAGAAAAGTTCCTTGGGCCTGCTTCCGGAATTGTACTCGTTGCTCTGATAGTTGCATTTGGTATCTGGGTTGCGAGGCGCAAAAAGAAACAGTAATTCAAACAGCTGTAGAGATAACCTCGCAGTTTCTTGATCACGACGCTTACTCCCGCTATCAAATTGTTGAGATACGTTAAGCATCATTAATATCATTAATTTAGTATGACATCACATACAAAGGAATCATCATGGTAAAGATTGCATATCATGCTTCCCACGAGCAGTTCAAGCCGAGCGCTCTTTTGAAATACGTTCAAATGGCCCAGCTTGCTGGATTCACGGCTGGCTCATCCTCTGACCACTTCCATCCCTGGAGCGATCGCCAAGGGGAAAGCGGCTTCTCTTGGGCATGGCTAGGCGCAGCAATGCAGGCAACGTCCCTTCCCTTCGGTGTCATTTGCGCTCCGGGGCAACGGTATCACCCTGCCATTGTTGCCCAAGCGGCAGCAACGCTGGCAGAAATGTTCCCCAATCGCTTGTGGGTTTCGCTGGCAAGTGGTGAGGCACTTAATGAGCGAATTACTGGAGAACACTGGCCTCCCAAATCCGAACGGAATGCTCGCCTCAAGGAGTGTGTTGATATTATCCGCGCCTTGTGGGCGGGAGAAACAGTTACCCACTACGGGCGGGTGCGCGTTGAGGAAGCAAAGCTCTACACTCGGCCTGAGATTCCCCTGGGGGTGATTGGAGCGGCTGTCACAACTGAAACAGCCGAGTGGCTGGGGTCTTGGGCTGATGGGCTGTACACCATCTCCCGCCCTCCTGAAGAACTGAAGAAGGTGGTAGAAGCGTTTTATCGAGGCGGGGGAGAAGGTAAGCCGATGTATCTCAAGGTGCAACTCTCCTACGCCAAAGATGAGGCAGAGGCACGACTTGGAGCCTACGAGCAGTGGCGTACCAACATTTTCAGGAGTGTTGCCCTAGCGGAATTGTGGACGCCCAAGCAGTTTGATGCGGCAGCGCAGTTTGTCAGACCGGAGGACATGGACAGCGCGGTGCGGATTTCTGCTGACCCCCAGCAGCACATTGATTGGTTACAGAAGGATATAGAACTCGGATTTAGTGAACTTGTCCTGCATAATGTGAACTTAGAACAGGAGCAGTTCATTGAGGTTTTCGGTGAGAAAGTGCTTCCGGCGATCGCGACAGCAGACTTCGCTGACGCACACCACTGACAGGCATCATTGTTGAGGGCAATCGTTATAGCGTTTCTCGAATAACTAAGGTAGAGCAGGTTCCTCGACTGGGCGGACGATTGCAGGTGTTGGCTGTTGGTCTGGCTGAAAGATGGCTTGGAGGGCTTGATCGAGAGTTGGGGCCATAACAATCCGATTTTCGTAAACCACAATCACCCGTACTAAAGTCGGTAAGCTATTCTGTTCGGCTTCTAGATAAAGAGGTTCGACATAAAGAAGCGATCGCTCAATCGGAATCACTAAAAGATTCCCCTGAAGCGCCCGTGAGCCTTGGCGATTCCATAGCGAAATCTGTTGAGATATCACTGGGTCTTGATTAATCAAAGCTTCGATTTGTTCTTGGCCGTAAACCAACTGCTGTTTAGGGAACTGGTAAAGTAATAGCTTGCCATAGTTCTCACCATCAGAACGTCCAGCTAACCAAGCAATTAAGTTTGTACGTTGAGTTGGTGTGAAGGGTAGGAGCAGGATAAATTCTTCTGAATCGGCAGCTGGCAGCTTCATTATCAAATGATATGGCTCTACCGCTCGCGGTTCACCACCATAAATCTCCTGGGGAACCTGCCATTGGTCTTCCCGGTTGTAGAACACCTGCGGGTCGGTCATATGGTAAGTCAGCAATCGCTCAGATTGAATGCTAAAAAAGTCTTGTGGATACCGAATATGGCTGCGTAAGGCAGTTGGCATCGCATCTAGCGGTTTGAAAAGTCCGGGGAAAACAGCCGCCCAGGTCTTAATAATCGGGTCTTGGGGGTCAGCGACGTAGAAATTCACGTCACCGTGATAGGCATCAATGACGACTTTGATTGAATCGCGGATATAGTTAAATTCGTTCTTGCCAGGGTCGGAATAGGGATAGCGATCGCTTGTTGTGTAGGCATCAACAATCCAGTAGAGGTAGTTCTCTGTTTTTTCCTCACTAGCATCAGCGACTACCAAATACGGGTCGTGGTCGTAGCGTAAAAAAGGTGCGATCGCACGAATGCGCTGGTTAATGTTACGACGGAATAAGAGTTTACTCTCAGAAGAAATATTGCGAGTCAGCAACATCTGCCAGTCTTTGAGATACTGAGCAAACAGCAACCGGCGCCACTGGGAATTTAAGCGCACACCACCCTTACCGTCGTAGGTGTTGTAGATATTTTCATCGCCACTGGGATAATCCAACTCCCTAGTTGTTGTTGACGACATCACATAGGTGTTAGTAATTTCGCCGTAGTAAATCCGAGGCTTCCCAATCGGAATACTTTCTCGAATGCGTTCACTCGACGTTGTTAAGGTACTAGTCTCATCAGCACCCGTACCAATATCTTTGACAAAGTAGTCTGGCAATCCACCAGGACCTACCGTATTAACAGGACTTAGGGTAAAACCAAAGCCGTGGGTATAAATTAAGTGTTTATTTACCCAAGTCTTTGCCTGTTGAGGAACAGCACTATAGTCTAACTCACGCGCAGCAATAAGGACTTGTTGCTTTTCAGTGTTTGTCGGTTGTCCGTTGTCCGGAGTTGGTTGTTCTGTACCACTGGCGACTGGCTCAACCTTGAGAGTATATCGGTCAATATCAGCGTCAGGAAACCTGTAGTAGAGGCGAATTTGTTGCAGTTGGCGGTTAGTTTCTAAAAGAGGGCGTTCGTCCCAAAGGCGGATATTGCGAATCGTTAGGTTATTCTCTTCTAAATCCGCGTTCGTGAGTTCACCTTCGGGGTTAAAGGTTTCAACGTTAATACTCTCTAGTTCAAAGGCTGCTCGTGTGAGGGCAATACTCCGTTGAATATAGGGTTGTTCTCGCGCCAGTTCATTCGGTTGGACAGCAAAGCGTTGCACAGCAGCAGGGACAGCTACACCAACTAGTCCGACCATCGCCAAGTACAGTCCTAATAGGATTAATGCTGTCTTACCGCTTGTCTTGCGGTATCTAAACCAGAAAATCGTTTGCAGCAGAAAGAAAATTGCGATCGCACCCGCCGCGACACTCAAAGCTGTATTGGCTGGTAATTGGGCATTGATGGCGGTGTAGCTTGCCCCATAGATAACCCCAATGGTGGAATAGAGTAATTCATAACGTGAAAGCCAGTAGTGAAGAGCAACGCTTGCTGCGACAGTGCTACCTAACCCGTACAAGTGGCGCAACTGACTTTGAGAAAAACCAGGAAACTTACCCTCAGAGAAGCTATCAGCCGAGAGTAAATAAATCAGTGTGACGGCGATTAGACCAAAGACAAACAGTCCCCCTAACCAAAAGTCCAATAGCTGCCATACGGGAAATTTGAAGATATAGAAGCTAATATCATTGCCAAATAGTGGCTCTTTGGTGTTGAAGGAAGTGGGATAGAAATACTGCAAAATCTTGCCCCACTGTCCAGAGAGAAGCAGCGACCAAAACAAAGAAAGTACAGCAGCTATTGCCGTCAACCAAAACTGAGGCTGGACAATCAGTGCAATCACAACCGCTGTCAGTACGCCTAGCTGCAAAATTTCTGCTAATAAGGGTTGTAGTAAAAGTTGTTGTACGGCTCCCAAATCAAAGGAGGATGGTATCGGTGGTGTTGCAGTTGCTACAGACGCAATTGAGCGTGTTTCTAAATTGGGATGCCAAAGTGAAAGAGCAATTTTGCCGTAGTGCAGCAGCATCAAACCTACGACTACACTAAGCAACAACACAACTGGCAAAAGCGATCGCAACCTTAGGGTAGCTGAAGTGTCAGAAGCCTTTTGTGGAAGTTGTAATCCTCTGTTCGTCCCGATTGGTCGGGGTATTGCCTCGTTTTCTGTCCTAAGTTTTGAATGGATGACTCCACCACCCTGACGACGAGTGATCGAGTCGGAGTTTTGGATTCTTCTTGACAAGTTTGCCCTATTTCGTCCAACCCGTATTTCTTGGGCAATATCTGAGTGTTCAATCCCTAGAGGACTTTCTTTGGGATATTTAAGTCGGTTGGCGAGATACAAGTTACCGAGTAAAAATCCAGCCGAGATACTAGCAACAAGTACCCACAGACCCAATTGGGTTTCTAAGCGTCTGAGAAATGCAGCTTGATAGCCAACTTCCTGAAACCATAGGATTTCTGCTACTAGGTGAGACAGCAAGTCCCAAGACAATGCGAGTCCTAGTAGTAAGACAATTGAACGAAAACTATAGTTCCACAACCGTTTGAGCATCAACTGAAGGAGCTTTCAACGCAAGTTTCCAATAAATTCCCTCAATAATAGGGTGATGAGGTGGTGGGGTGATGAGTGAAAAACTCCCAAAGTTTATGTATAGCAGTTCTCAGTTACGCGCGTGTACATCAGAAAAACCTAACCCCCAACCCCTTCCCGATTCCGGGAAGGGGAGTAAGAATCAAAGCCTCACTCAAGAGTAGGAGAGAGGTTTTCCAGAGAGGTCAGAGTGTACCGCATCCAATCGAGAAGGGCTATATATTAACTTCCTACCTCCCTATTACCCCATCTTCCTACTTCCTTAGCTAAATTGTTCGCCTTTATCCAAGTTGAAGAGCATTTGCAGCGATTGCATAGCGAGGCGTCTTGCCTCAATGTCTTGCTGAGCACGTAATTGCACCATCGGGTCATGGAGAATTTTATTCACGATACCCCGTGTTAGGGCTTCGATGACCTCTTGATGTTTTTCAGCAAATTCTGTCCCCAGACGTGATAAGGCTTTTTCTAGCTCTTGCTCACGAATTGTTTCAATTTTGTCTCTCAGACAGCTAATCGTGGTTACGGTTTCAAGCGATCGCCACCACACTTCAAAGGCTTCAACTTCTTCGTCCAAAAGTACTTCTGCTTCCAGTGCCATCTGACGACGGCTTTCTTGGTTTTGGGCAACAACAGCTTTTAAATCGTCAACGTTGAAGGCTTGAACATTGTCTAGCTCATTGACGTCTGCGGCAACATTTCGAGGCACAGAGATATCAAATAACATTACTGGTCGATTTGGCTCTAGGACAGCTTCGAGTTTTGCGCGATCGAGTAATGGTTCTGTCGCTGCCGTACTGGTAAACACCAAATCTGACTCCGCAATTACTCGCATCATATCCGAAAGCGAGTGCAGTTCTAGATTTGCATTGGCAAACTGTCGGGCTAATTCCTCAGATCGTGCCTGAGAACGATTCAAAATTGAAATATTAACAGCACCTTTGGATAGCAGGTGTTGCACCAGCAAGCGTGACATCTTGCCAGCACCCAAAATCGCAACTCGGCAAGCCGCTAAGTTTTGGGCTTTGATCTGAGCCAATTCTACAGCAGCCGAGCTGATCGAGACAGCACCTGTCCCAATGCTGGTTTCTGTGCGGACTCGCTTGCCTGCGGTTATTGCTTGTTTAAAGAGTCGGTTGAGCAGTCTACCAATGCCGTTGTACTGTTGACCCAATTTGTGGGTGTGTTTGACCTGCGCTAGAATCTGTCCTTCCCCTAGCACTAAGCTATCAAGACCAGCGGCAACTCGCATTAGGTGCATTACTGCATCCTGATGCAACAGGACAAACAGGTGTTGTCGCAACTGGTGTAAGGGAAGTTGACCCAATTCTGAGAGAAACTGGCTTAGTTCTCGAACGCCTGCTTCAGTTTCCGTCGCAACAACATAGATTTCCAAGCGGTTACAGGTGCTGAGTATTGCTACCTCTTCAATGTGAGGATAGCTACATAGCTGCTGTACGACACTTTCCATCTTCGCTTCTTGAATGCTCAGTTTTTCCCGAACTTCAACTGGCGCTGTCTTGTGGCTTAGACCTACGACTGCGATATTCATGTGTTCTCCAACTATTTGTCGTCTTCTCGGTCAGATATCACGATGTTTGTAAAGAGACTCAGGGATGGTTGCAACCTGTCTAATTATCAGAGGTTAAGACCCGATTTCCCTAGAAAATGAAGTATTTAGAAAATATCGTTTAATTAAACCAGAGTACGGGCGATGTGCAACTTTAGAATTTTGATTTCCCATTTTCCGGGGCAAAGGAGGAAGCTAAGGCTAGACAATTTATGTCTTCATCCCTCTTTTCCCCTGAAAGGGGGACTAATCAAAAGTTGCACATCGCTTCAAGTATGACCGTTGGGAATAGGCAAGGTTCTTTGTAGTGATAGATTCACGGGTTGACACTATTCCTAGCCTAACAACCTGCACGGTACACAATTCTCCTCAATCCCCAATTTTTGATCATTGACTCAGGCATCCGCACTCTTTAGGGGCGGTAGCACCTGTGAAGGTAATCATTCAAGGGAAGGCAGAAGGCAGGAAGTAGAGGGCTTTTATGTTCCGTTCAAACGGGGATTGAAACCCTTGGCTACAATCCGTCGCTCCTATGCTCGTAGCATCGGCACCGGGATAAATCCATAAAAGCCTTCTGCCTTTTGCCCTCTGCCCTCTGCCTTTCTTGGTTCAGCTAGAGGAGATGAGGGCGATCGCTTATACTCTGGCTTTCTACTAACTGCTGCTAGATAAGAGCGATTCAGTTAGTATCTATGATTGGGCGTTGCTCCTACCTCAATTGCAGGGTCTTTGGCTTATCGAACATGTGGATTGTGTCCACAAACCGAGCCGTCTGTGACTGATTGGAGATGACCAAGCTCTGAGTCCGCGCACCACCGTGGAAGAACCGGACGCCGTCCATGAGGGTTCCAGGTGTAATACCACAAGCGGCAAATAGCACGGTCTTACCCGATGCTAGCTCGTCATCGTTGTAAACCTTATCTGGGTCGTTAATCCCCATTGAGCTGAGCCGCTCAAGGTTGCTTTCTTTGCTTTCGCCAATCAGACCCGTTTTCACAATCGCAGGGTCATAGATTAATTGACCTTGGAAGTGTCCGCCCAAACAGCGCATCGCTGCTGCTGAGATAACGCCTTCGGGTGCAGCCCCAATACCCATCAAGGCATGGATATTAGTACCCGCAAAGCCGCAGGAAATGGCAGCAGAAACGTCTCCATCGCTGATCAGTCGGACTCTTGCCCCAGCTTGGCGAATTTCCTTAATCAGGTCGTCGTGACGCTCCCGCTTCATGACGACGACTACCAGTTCCTCAATTGATCGCTCCAAGCACTCAGAGAGAATTTTTAGGTTTTCGGTAGCCGACTTGTTGATATCGACATGACCCTTGGCTTGTGGTGGTGCGGCTAGCTTCTTCATGTAAAAGTCAGGAGCAGCAAACAAACCACCCTTCTCGGCAATGGCTAACACTGCCATTGAACCGTTCTGTCCATAGGCGACCAAGTTGGTGCCTTCGCAGGGGTCAACAGCAATATCAATCTCAACTAGCTCGTCTGGGTTGCAGTAGGCTTTGGCATCTTCACGGGTACAGATGCCGACTTCTTCGCCAATGTAGAGCATCGGAGCGTCATCTCGCTCCCCTTCTCCAATGACGATGCGACCCCGCATGTAGATTTTGTTCATCCGTTCCCGCATGGCTTCCACAGCCACTTGGTCGGCTGTGTTCTTTTCGCCTTTCCCCATCCACCTGGCGCTGGCGATCGCGGCTTGTTCGACAACTTCAATAATCTCTAAACCTAGTGTATTTTCCACGACACCCGTTCTCCCAAATGCTTGATTTTGCGACGTTTCATCTGGCTGTTCCAGTTTTCAAGTCTATCAGAGGGGATACCCCTGGAAACAAGTGTAGTCTGAGAGGGGTGTTAAGTTTTACTGCGATTCATTTTCTAGCCTTCAGCCATACCTCTAAAAAATATGACTTTGTTATCGTCGAGGCTAGTAGAGCCAAAACGGAGACATCCCAATGACAGCATCAGTTCAACCTTCTGCCGAACCAGTGATCGTTTACCCTGACAGCGACGGACAGCCGATGGCAGACAATACCAAGCAGTTTCGCTGCATCACAACTATTCAAGGAGGGTTAGACGCTCTATTCAAAGATAATGCTGATATCTTGGTCGCTGGCGATTTACTTTGGTATCCCGTTGAGGGAGATAGCAGAATTCGATTAGCTCCTGATGTCATGGTAGTTTTTGGCAGACCAAAAGGAGACAGAGGTTTTTATCAACAATGGCGAGAAGATAATATTCCTCCTCAAGTTGTTTTTGAAGTGCTTTCTCCAGGAAATCGCTTAGGTGAGATGGTCAAGAAACTGCGGTTCTACGAACGCTACGGGGTGGAGGAATACTATATGTATGACCCTGATAACGTTGATTTGACTGGCTGGCTACGTTCTGGTGATGAACTTAATGATATTGAGTCAATAGTCGGTTGGGTAAGTCCACGTTTGGGAATACGGTTGGAATTATCGTCAGAATTAGAAATTTATCGACCGGATGGGCAAAAGTTTTTAACCTATGTGGAACTAGAAAGACAAAGAGAGCAAGAACGACAGCAAAAGGAATTAGCTCAATCTAAAGTTGAGCGATTGGCACAGAGATTGCGTTCAATGGGTGTTAATCCCGATGAAGTTTGAGCGTGGATAGCGGCTTACTCAACCACTTCAATATTCTCTGGTGAGGTTGCGTTATCTTACAAAGTATGCATTCCTAGCTAAGGAAATATGACTAACGCTCAAAAGAGTCACTTTTACCGTGAGTTTGACCTGAAAAAGGTGCAGCCGTCTCACAAAGTACCTGCTAATCATCAGAATGAAGCCTTAGCCAAACTTAAGGAATGGTTCAAAAAGCAATACTCTGAGCCTGCTGGTGGTATTCTAGCTTTGCCAACAGGTGGTGGTAAAACTTTCACGGCTAGTCGCTTCCTCTGTTCTAGCCTGTCTTTGGATAGCTACGAGGGTCCCGTTTCCAAAGGCTATAAAGTTTTATGGCTAGCACATACCAAACATTTGCTAGAACAAGCTTTCTATAGTTTTGAGTCAGAAGTTGGGCGAATATCTGAACAAAAACGGCAGCTAAACGTGCGGGTTGTCTCACTAGGAAATCAACCCGTCCATTCAATTAAAGCCAGTGATGACGTTGTGATTATTACGCTCCAGACATTAAGAGGAGCCTATAATCGCCAGGATACTCAACTCGAACCGTTCCTTAACTCAGCAGATAAGCTTTTTGTCGTCTTTGATGAAGCACACCACTCCCCAGCGTACAGTTATCGCAAGTTAATGCTGGACTTGCGTAAACGTTTTAGTAATAAAATATGGCTCTTGGGTTTAACAGCTACTCCAACTTATACAGATGAGAGTAGACGTGGATGGCTTAGAGAGCTTTTTCCACAAGAAGTAATTTACCCAAAGAATGCAGAAGGCTTTATAGATAGGCTCATAGGTGATGGTATCCTTGCCAAGCCAAAATTTGAGGAACATTCCACGAATCTTGAAGTTGAATTTGACGAGCAAGAATATAAAAAATGGGTCAGTACCTATAAAGATTTACCCGAAGATATCATCAAGAAGCTAGCCGAGAATGAAGAGCGCAATCAATTTATTGCTGATACCTATGTAAAGTATAAGGAACGCTACAAGAAAACTATTATCTTTGCAGATAGATGGTATCAATGCGAAGCTTTATGTAAGTTCTTAGAGAAGCGCGGAGTAAAAGCAAGAGCAATCTATACGAAAGTCGATAGAAATTCGAGTGCCGTTCTTGCCGATCATAAGGAAGTTTTGGAGCAATTCCGTAATGGTGATTTGGAAGTGCTAATTAATATCCAGATGCTGACGGAAGGTACTGATGTTCCTAATGCTCAAACCGTTTTCCTGACTAGACAGACTACTAGTAGCATCTTACTAACCCAGATGATCGGACGGGCATTGCGTGGTTCCCAGTTTGGTGGAACAGATAAGGCTTATATTGTCTCTTTTATTGATGATTGGAAGCAGGTAATTGACTGGGGGAAAGCTGACTTTAATGGTGGTAAGAATGATGATATACCTGAATACGGAGAGCAAGCTCCTCTAGACCTCATCTCTATTGAGTTGGTTCGTCGATGGGCTGATCAAGTAGCTATGAGGGAAGACTCTTCTCTTCCTCCTTTCCTAACTCTACTTCCTCTCGGATGGTATCTACTTGAGTTTCAGACTGTTGTTTCTGAAAGTGAAGATAATGAGGTTCGCCAACTATTGCTTGTATTTGACAATGAGAAAGAAAGTTATGAAAAGTTCATTCAGAGTCTCACCCAAGCAAAAAGCAAAGCCTTTGCTGAAATAGATGTTAGTTTTGAAGATAAGCTTACCCAACTTGAAGAGTGGAAACGAGAATATTTCAAAAACTCAGAAGAATATATAGGCGAAAATCTTCTAAGAAATATCTTCCATATTGCACGTCACGTCTCTCAAAACGATGGAGAACAACCAAGATGGTTTGACTTTGAGCAACGGGAAAATCATAACCTAGATACTGTGGCTCAAGGGTTCATCAAAGCTAAGTTAGACCGCATAGCTGAAAATCAAAAATTGCAAGTTGAATACAAGAGAACAGACCGTTACTGGAATGTAATTTACCAGAACTATATCCGCTTTAAAGAGCAGTATGATGTCTGTGTGAATCGTCTTCTGAATCCGCCACCAGAACCACATCCACCTAATGAAGATGATTATATCGAAGATGATGAACCATATCCACCTAATGAAGATGATTATATCGAAGATGATGAACCATCCGAAGAGGCTAAGAGGCTGGTCAAGAAACGAGATGGGAACCGCTGCCTCTGTTGTGGTGAAGAAAACAGCCGTTTGCTGCAAGTTGACCACATCAAGCCTAAATATTATGGTGGCGATCACTCACTAGATAACTTACAAACTCTTTGTAGTCAATGTAATCAGATTAAAGGAACTGAAACAATTGACTTTCGTATTCATAAGACTCCTCTAGCTGTGGCACCTGTCTCTGTTCCGTTATCAGAATTTATCAAGCTTGGAAATCATAAGGATGGATATAGACTGTCTCTTCGTCGCAGTCTCAACTTTTTCTATCGCTGTGCTGCTGTTAACTCTGAAATCAAAGTCAACAGCAGCACAGGAGAAAACTTGTATCGATGGGAAATATCTCTTTACGCTGGTAACAATCCTGGTTGGGTCATCCCGCATCTTAAACAGACACTTAGAGAAATTCGGCTGGTTCGCTTTCAGGTTAGAGTTGCCAGACCAAAAGAAATCGTTATAACTGCACCTGGGTTTGATGTTTTCGATCCAATCATTTGAGTAATTTCGTTCAAGTGCTAAATTCGGTTGGAGACTATGAATACTCGTTTAAATAGTAGCTCTTGTAGGTGCGTCTAAACGCACCCTACGAAATGCGATCGCGTTTACCTTGTTCAGGAATCAGCAGTGCGATCGCTCCAGCTCTGTGTCTTGGTGGCAGGTATTAGGGATAAAATCAAGGAAACTTCAGACGAGCGAGTCATGACTGCTAAACTGGTTAGACCCTCCAAATTTCTGCCTGAAGGCATCTGCATCCAACGCATCAACAACCTCACCCTCTTCAAATTTACCGATAAGCTGGGCGAACGGATGCAAGAACTCCTCGATAAGCACAAATTGGATACCCTTACCCCAGACGAAAAAATCGAACTAGAGGCGATCGGCGAACTCGATGACATCTTCAGCTATATCAACGCTGTCATCGCTGCTCAAGACAATGCCCATTCCTAAATCCCTCTATGAGCAAGTCAGACAACGCGCTCAATTTCGCTGCGAATACTGTCACTACCCTGAACTTCTCAGTACAGCCCCTCTCTCCATCGACCATCTCCAACCCCAATCCCTCGGAGGCACAGATAATCTCGATTATCTCGCTTTAGCCTGTCGTCGTTGCAACGAAAGACGCTACAACTTCACCATAGGTACCGATCCTGACACAGGAAAAGAAACCCCCTTGTTTAACCCCCGTCGGCAGATTTGGTCTGAACACTTCATCTGGACAGCTGACGGCACACGTATCCTTGGTACTACTCCAACCGGACGGGCAACCTGCAATCGCCTCGATCTCAACGACCAGCTTAATGGAACGCCCCAGCGTAATTACAGGTTCTCGACTCCAAAGCGGTTCGTTTGATAGCACTGTTTCATCAAGGATGACAACATCAGGACGACGCGCAGTGGCTTCATTCGCAAAAGGACTAACGATGCAAGTTCTAGGAATCAGCCAAGGTAAGTTCTGCCGCTCAATCTCAACACTGATTTTTGTTGCCAGCTTCCCCCCAACCGCTTCGTGATGTCCCGTAGGTTCCATATCTATGAGTTCTCCATCAGCAAGTTCGTAGCGTGGGTTATCGCCGTACTGATTCAGAAATTCCTCAAAAGTCAGGAATCTTGATGGAGTATAAGTCATAAGCTACCTTCGCTTCGCCCTATCGTACCAAATCTTTCTATACGCTACAGCAAGTTTCTGTGAGCAGATGCGATCGCCTATCTAGTGGCACAGATTGACCGAAACGCGATCTGCCTTGCGGCAGCGCGAAGCGCTATCGCAAATCTGGTCGGTTGGGCATTGCTGTTCTTTTGTAGAAAACATTTAAAGATGCCTTTTGCGTTTGTTGAAAGAGTTCTTGTAGGGTGCGTCGCGACAGACTACAAAATGCGATCGCCTTCACTGTCACCAGACCACGATACGTTTAAGGATAATAGAACAAAGAATACTCAAATAGCTGCTTTCATAGCTCAGGTAATCAGTTGTGGGTGCATCGTGAACCAAACAATGGAAAGTATCAATCTGTGGTGAAGTATTCAACGGGGATAATTACGCCGTTAGCATTGCCGCAAGTGGAAGTGGAAGTGCATAGATTACTGCACTAATAGTTTTGCTGCTTGAAAGGAGTTCAGGAGTAAAGACTCGTTTGAATTAGAATAACTTATACAAATACTTAGATCGTAAGAGTGGAAATCCCTCGCCTCCATCCGGACACAGTTGAGGAAGTCAAGCAACGGGCTGACATTGTTGATGTTGTCTCCGAACACGTTGTTTTACGCAAGCGTGGTAAGGACTATATTGGCTTATGCCCATTCCATGATGAAAAGTCGCCTAGCTTCAGCGTGAGTCCGATGAAGCAGTTGTACTACTGCTTTGGCTGTAGTGCAGGTGGCAATGCCGTTACGTTTTTGATGGAGGTAGGAAAGCGTTCTTTTAGTGATGTGGTGCTAGATTTAGCGCGGCGCTACAATGTGTCTGTTCAAACCTTAGAACCAGAACAACGCCAAGAGTTGCAGCGTCAACTATCACTGAGGGAGCAACTGTATGAGATTCTGGCGATCGCAACTGAGTTCTACAAGCACGTACTGCGACAACCACTAGGAGAACACGCCCTCACCTATTTGCAGCAGACGAGGGGTTTAACAGAGGAAACGATTCAACAGTTCCAACTAGGATATGCGCCTGCTGGTTGGGCAACCATTTACAAATACTTGGTTGAACAGAAAGGGAAGCCTGTGCAGCAGGTAGAGCAAGCGGGATTGATTGTGCCTCGCAAGGAGGGGAATGGTTATTATGATCGGTTCCGCGATCGCTTAATCATTCCAATCCGTGATACTCAAGGGCGAGTGATTGGCTTTGGGGGCAGGAGTTTGGGGGATGAGCAACCTAAGTATCTCAACTCACCGGAAACTGAGCTATTTGATAAAGGGAAAACTCTCTTTGCTCTTGATAAAGCGCGTGACGCGATTAGCAAACAAGACCAAGCTGTAGTTGTGGAAGGGTATTTTGATGCGATCGCCCTTCATGCGGCAGGAATTACCAATGTAGTTGCCTCTTTAGGTACGGCTCTCAGTCAAGCTCAAGTGAGGCAACTACTACGCTACACTGAATCAAAACAGATTATCCTCAACTTTGATGCTGATCAAGCTGGGAACAAAGCAGCGGGAAGGGCAATTGGAGAAATTGCAGATCTTGTCTACAAAGGACAAATAAATCTAAGAATCCTTAACCTTAGCAAGTTCGGTGCCAAAGACTCCGATGAGTTTCTGGAAAAACATGATCCAGCTAGTTATCAAGACCAGCTAGGAACTGGTGGATCAGATAACCAAGGGAGAAGTCCAAGTTTACACCAAGATTGGTTAGGTAGTCTGTCAAAGGATAAGCTTAAAGCACTACAAAATCAGGCTCTCTCTTGGCTAGAATGGCAAATCAGCCAAATCCTGATTGGTAAAGACCTAAAAGATGCCTCCCAGTTTCAGCAAGTTGCTCAAGAGATGGTGAAGTTACTTAACAAGTTGGAGGACATCAACCAACATACCTATTACGTCAACCACTGCGCCCAATTACTCAGCCAGGGGCAAACGAAACTAGTACCCCTATTCATCGAAAATTTACAGGCTCAACTCAAGAAGCCAGTTCTAACCTCTAGTAAGAAATTATCGCCTAAGCAAAAAAACTCCTCAAACCAGCGCTCTCATCTCAATCTACCCGTTGGGTCAGAACAAAACCTTTTAGAACAAGCAGAAGCTTTACTTCTACGCATCTACCTGCACTGCCCAGAATACCGACAGACCATTATTGATACCCTAGAAGCGCAAGATTTGCTTTTTAGCCTCTCGCATCACCGATTTTTGTGGCAACAAATTTTAGGACTGCAAACGCCTGCACGATCTGCGATAGCCTTAGGCAACGCCAAGAGCGAACGCAGCAGCGCAACGCTATGGCACAACGATACACCCGACCGATTAATCTCATTGTTGCAAGACCGAAGTCTTGAATTTCCCAATGAGATCGCGGTTGTTTCCCATCTCTTCCATCTAGACGAGAGGCGGCAAGAAGACCTTGTTCGTGCGCCACTACTGATTCGGGCAGCAGCGGCTTGTCTTGAGAAAGTCTCCTGTGAAAAACATCGGCGTTATTGTCTTGAGCAGTGGCAAAAGCTAGACCCCTCCACTGATTTAAAACGCAGAGAGTATTACTGGCAGGAACTATACGCCGTTACTCAGCGAATCCTGGAACTAGACCAACTCCGTCAGTTCAACCTATCAGACATTATTGGAAGTGCGATCGGTTAAGTAGAAGTTTAGTAATCACAAAACAGTGTCTCACGAGTCTCGCGTCCAGTTGTGGGGTTGGTACCGCTAGCAACTTTGCAAAGCTGTTTTTGGACATCCTGACGAAACAGAACGTCTGTAAAATCTGCCCCTTCAATATTTGCGCCATCAAACTTGGTGTTAAAGGCAAATGCTCCTTCCAGGACAGCATTCTTCAAATTGGCGTTGGTTAAGCGGGCAGTGTCTAGAGTCGCATTACGGAGGTTAGCTCCCTCTAAATTAGCGGATTCTAGATTGGCACTAAAGAAACTCACGCCTTCTAAATCTGTATGGCTGAGGTTGCTGTTACGGAGATTTGCTTTAGTAAAACTATCGTCGGTCAGTACACGACCTGAGAAATCTGCACCCACTAAACTTTCTCTGTTGTAATCTTCAGCTAGAACAGGGGAAGTGAAGCTAGTGAACATCCAGGCACTAGCCACCAAGAAGAGAACTAAACTAGACAAAATAGCTGGAAGACACAGACGTTGCCGACAAGTCATACTGTTTTGAGCCACAAAAAGCCGTACTGTTGACAGAAATTGTTAATGAATGACCACATCAATCTTACCAGTAAGGAACAGCCGTGAATTTATGGGTTGACCGTACTCCAATTCCTGAAAACCAAACGCTTAATGTAGGCGAATTGGGAGAGAGGCTGGTAGCTTGGTGGTTACAGGCTCAAAGTGGGATAATTTTGCATCATCGTTGGCATTGCCGATGGGGAGAAATCGACTTGATTGTGCAACGACACCCAGTTGCAGGAATAGGGGAGAAGCCTTTACGCGATCGCAAAAGTGCTGCCAAAGCAAAAATCTCTTTACCCTCTCACTCGTTCTTATCATTTGTCGAGGTCAAAACTCGCAGTCAGAGGAACTGGGATGCTGATGGTCTGTTAGCAATTACGCCCTCAAAACAAGCTAAACTCTGGCAAACAGCTCAGCTATTTCTAGCAGAACATCCAGATTTAGCTAACCTTCCCTGTCGGTTTGATGTTGCTCTCGTTAGCTGCCAGCGCCTATCTCCCCGTCCGCGTCGTAATGACACAGATACCTCTGCCTCATCAGCAATTGATAAAGCGATCGCAGTTCCACAGGTACAACTGGGTCAACCTGTATTAATTGCAGGATATCGGCTTTGCTTGCATGACTACATTGAGTCAGCCTTTGATTGAGACAACCAAAGAGATTTCCCGTTCCCTCTTCAACAAGAAAGGCAGAAGGTAGAGGGCAGAAAGTAAACCTTCTGACAAGGGCACAAGCGGTCTTTCCATGAACAGGTAAATCCCCATCTGAATTATCTTATCCCTTCTGCCCTCTGCCTCCTGTCCTCGGTCTTCCAAAAACTGACCCCCGTTGCTCTCCTTAATCAAAGGAACAACAGAGGTGCTACAAGAAATAATTTTCCTAAAGTTCTATTTTGTATAGGCGCTTAATCTGGTAAACAAGCGTAGCCTGCTTTTGGATGATGTATGTTGGCTTAGAAGGTACAGTTCCAAGCCTTGAAGTGCTTGGAATTGCTACTTAAGCCAGAGTCTCTGGGCAGTATCCTAAGCCCATAGTGAACTGTTGGCGAAACGCTTCGATGTCGCTCTTATCGGGACAACCATGAGAAACCACGGCGACTTGATAGCGACGCATAACATCAATGGGTGATTGTCCTGTCTCTAGGCTCCAAAGCGCCATTTGCAAACGAATTTCGGGGTCGTAGGGAATCCCTAATTCGTTCATGTACGCCCGGAAGTTTCCATGCTGGTGAGGTGTGAGAGGACGGTTCATTTTGACCTTAATCACCCAGCCGTCAATCTGATGAATCACCGTCATCGATTGAACGGGTAGCTGGGACATCGAGTTTAGATACTCAACCACTCGTAAAGTCAGACTGGCATTCGCCAAGAAGTAGAGGTAATCCATAGAAATGCTTGGCTTGAGTCCAAGGAAGTGCTATACCTTAATTCTTGCAAGAGGAACTGCTACGCGATAGGGGAAAAGCACCCGATATTGGATAGGGGACTCTACCCAATTTAGTGATTCATGGAGCGATAGTCGCTCAGTAGAATAACGGATGACAAGAATTGACAAAGACACGGACTCGTTGGATGCCCAGTCTCAATACCTGGACACCTCTATTACTAGGCAAGAGACTGAATGTGTCTCTCGTTCCTCTCACCTCTCGCCTCCTGCCTCTGAGATAGACGGCTTGCTTTCTAGCTATGACTATGAGCTTCCACAAGAGCGGATTGCTCAAACACCGCTCTCACAACGAGATAGCTCGCGTCTGCTCGTCGTTGATTCGCCAACTTACCACACTCACAGCATCTTCCATAACTTACCCGACTTGCTGCGATCGGGTGACTTGTTGGTACTGAATAATACCCGCGTTATCCCAGCACGGCTTTATGGCTATAAATCTACGGGGGCACCTGTGGAGGTATTACTGCTAGAGGAGCAGCAGGATAACTGTTGGTTAGCTTTAGTTAAACCGGGTAGGCGTCTCAAACCAGGGGCAAAGATTTTATTTGAAGCGCACACAGATAGAACACAATCCCCTACCCCTACCCAATTAAGCGATGGGGAAACTCCCCCACTCCCTACACTGAATGCCACTGTTATGGCAAGGGATGAGGCAACTAACGGCCGTGTTCTACAGTTTGATGTTCCGACAGGAGCGTCTTTGGCAATGTTGCTAGAGCAATATGGTCAAATTCCTCTCCCTCCTTACATCACAAATACCCAAGCCTCACCGGAACAGTATCAAACAATCTATGCTCAAACCAACGGTGCGATCGCAGCACCCACGGCTGGGCTACACTTTACTGACGAACTCTTACAACGGTGTCAGGAACAGGGAATTCAGCAGACATCAATCACTCTACATGTGGGTGTTGGGACATTTCGACCTGTGGAAGTGGATGATGTCACTGCTCACAAAATGCATCGTGAGTGGGTGGAGGTATCCGAGTCAACAGTGGAACAGATTCGAGAAACTAAAGCCAAAGGGGGTCGAGTCATTGCGGTGGGAACAACGGTAGTAAGAGCTTTGGAGAGTGCCGCAGCCAGTGGAGAACTGCAACCCTTTAGAGGCAAGACAGAGTTATTTATCTATCCCGGCTACCAGTGGCGGACAGTGGACGGGTTGATTACGAATTTTCACTTACCGCGTTCGAGTTTATTGATGCTAGTGAGTGCAATGATCGGGCGTGAGCGCTTGCTGGATTTGTACAAAGAAGCGATCGCACATGAATATCGCTTTTATTCCTTTGGGGATGCCATGCTAATTTTGCCAGAATCCAGGAAAGTTGTTACTCTTTAATCTTTGGTTGTTAGTCTTTGGTTGTTAGTTGTTAGACAACGATTGGCAAGTTAGACACTATGAGACAAAAGCTCACGAACGAAGAAATGAAAATTCTTCTCCCCCGGCTTCCTCTGCTCCCCCTACCTATTTTCAGGCGCAGCGGGAACTAGATGATTAGTCCTTTAGTCATCTTTTTCTACTAAAAACTAATAACCAATAACGAACAACCAACAACTAACAACTCTTTAGACAGATTCAAATCTGGATAAAAAGCTGATAACTCAATTGCTGATAGCCACCGAGGACGGTCTTCTACCATGTCCAAACACTCTAAACAAATATCATTGTTTGCCGCCGCGATTCTTAGTCTCGGTTTAACAATGCCTCATCATGCCTTTGCTGGTGTGCAACCGCAGACGCGCACGAAGCAGCTAGTTGAAGGTTTATATACTGAAGATTTGGAGGCGGCGACTTACTTTCAACAAGGCGTAACACAATATACTCGCAGTGAATTCAACGCGGCAGAGCGAGCTTTTCAGAAAGCGCTGACGTCTGACCCGTTTATTCCGATGGCACGTTATTTGTTAGGGAATACGCTGTTCCAGCAGGGACAATACCAGCAAGCGGCTGAACAGTACCGACTTGCTATTGGGCTTGACCCAAATATGGCAGAAGCTCACTACAACCTGGGTTTGAGCTTGTATCGGCAGGGTAACACCGAGGAAGCGATCGTCCAGTACCAACAAGCACTCTCCCTCAATCCGACCTTGGCACCTGCTCGCTATAACCTGGGAGTAATATTTGAGTCAGAGGGGAATACACAAGCCGCGCTTAATGAGTACAGCCAAGCCGTTAGCGCAGACCCCAACTTTGATGTCGCTCAGTATAATTTGGGACTGCTTTTGGCAAAACAAGGTCAGAGTGAACCTGCCATTACAGCATTTCAACAAGCCGTGGAGAGCAATCCAAAATTAGTTGAAGCTCAATACCAGTTAGGTCTATTGCTATTTCAGCAAAACCGCTTGGAAGAAGCTGAAGTAGCGATGCAAGCTGCAACCGAGATTGACCCGAAATCGGCTCAGTCGCAGTACCAATTAGGTTTAATCTTAGCCCAACAAGGTGAGACGGCAGCAGCAGGCGCTCGTTTTCAGGAGGTAACGCGCCTGGAACCTAACAACGTTGAGGCTTACCAACGTGTAGGAGCGGCTTTGACCCAAATGGGTAAGTACGAGGACGCTGTAACCGCTCTACGAACCGCTACCCAACTTGAGCCAGGTAACGCTCTAACACACTACAACATTGGGGTAGCACTACAACGAGCTGAAAGGTACCCAGAAGCGATCGCAGCATATCAGGAAGCAATCCGTCTCGACCCCAGGTTGTCAGAGGCGTACTATAGCTTAGGTGTATCACTAGATCAAGCTCAACGGCGAGAGGAAGCGATTTCCTATCTGATGGAAGCCAGAAATCTGTTTAGTCAGGAAGGTAACTTACAAAGAAGCAGTGAGGTTGACCAATATGTTCGGCAACTCGCGCCAACCCAAGCGGCACCTGCGACAACGCCAACAACTCCCTCAAGAAGTCAACTGCGGCAACCGTCTACAGCACCCACGACAACGCCAACAACTCCCTCAAGAAATCAACTAAGGCAACCGTCTACAGCACCCACGACAACACCGACAACTCCCTTGAGAAGCCAGCCAATGCAACCCTCTACAGGACAGCCTAATAGGCTACCTGATATATCCCCCTTCCTTGCCCCTAGCCAGAAAAGTCCATCAAATCGGTAAGCGATCAATATCTCGGTTGCAGCCAATCACAACCATCACCATACCTTTGTGTAAACGCTTGTTTGGGTCGGGGTTAATCTCAAACTTGTCATCTTGACCGATTGCTAGGAGATTCAAGCCATAACGAGAGCGGAGTTGAAGTTCTGTAACCGTTTTGCCATGAAATTCTTCTGGCACCAAGATTTCCACAATACTGTTGTTGGGGTCAAGGTCAAAACGTTCTAGGATTGCGGGTCTTGTAAGCGATCGCGCCAAGGCACAACCTGCCTCATTTTCTGGATACACAACATGATCAGCACCCACTCGCTGCAACAGCTTCCCGTGGACTTCTGAAGAGGCTTTGGCAACAACGTTAGGGACACCCGATTCCTTCACATTTAACGTAGTAATAATGCTTTCTTGTAAATAGTTGCCAATTGCAATGATGACTGTATCAAATTCAAAAATCCCAGCTTCTTTCAGCGCCCCTGGTTGTGTCGAGTCCAACTGCACAGCATGGGCAACAATTTGGTCAGTCAAGGATTGAGAGACTCGCTTTTCATCAACATCAATCCCAAGCACTTCATACCCCTGACGGTGCAACGTTGAGCAAACAGCTCGACCAAAACGCCCTAAACCGATAACTGCAAACTGCTGATTGTCTCGACGTAGACTGCGAAAAAATCCAAAATTAGACAGATTCACACACTTTATACCTTTGTTCTAAATAGGTGTAATTAGGCACCCAACGAACCTTGAGCCACTAAACTTAATCCAGACTATACTGAATTTGCTTTCCTTTGAGGATAGACCTTAGGGCCTATCAATCGGTTCGAGTACTTTGTCTATACCGAAATTTAGCAGACTATCCTACCAATACATTCTCCTCTGGATAGTGAATTGCGCTAGGTCGAGGGTCTCCGAGGAGAGCTGCCATTAGTAGTAAGACACCAACTCGTCCAACATACATTGTCACAATTAAAACTAGCTTTGCCCAAGCTGAGACGCTAGCTGTAATACCAGTGGACAAACCCACAGTAGCAAAGGCTGATACAACTTCAAATAAGAGTTGAATAAAATCAAACTTTGGCTCTGTCAGGGAAATTAAAGCGAGTGAAATAATTACTGTTGTTACTGAACCAACCAGAACACCAATTGCTTTCAAAATTAACGACAGGGGGACTTGACGCTGATACAGTTCAACTTCTTCTTTCCCTTGCAAAATTGCCTTCGTACAAGAGAATAAAATTCGCAATGTTGTTGTTTTTATTCCACCCCCAGTACCCCCAGGACTGGCTCCGATAAACATAAGACCAATAGTAAGAAATAGACCCGTCGTCGTCACTTTACTAAAATCAATCGTATTAAATCCTGCGGTTCTAGTAGTAACAGATTGAAACCAAGCTGCCATGAGCTTATTTCCCAAACTCATGGAACCGAAAGTTCCTGGATTGTTGAGTTCAGTTAAGAAGAAGGCAACAGTGCCAAAAGCTAAAAGAAAGAGTGTCGTACTGATAGATACTTTAAAGTTTAGAGAAAATACGATTCGTCGTGATTTATTCAGAAGGCGATCGCGTAACCACAAAAACAGTTCAAAAATCACCCGATAACCAATACCTCCAAAAATAATTAACGCTGTAACAACCAAGTTTAATAATATTGATGATTGATAGCTTATAAAATTATCTCTCAATAGACCAAAACCTGCATTATTCCAAGAATTGATGCTATGAAAGATAGCAAACCATAATCCACGTTGCCACCCAAAATCTGGAACAAAAACAGGTAGAAGTAGAAAAACTCCCGTAATTTCAAAAAGTAGTGTAGTTGCTACAATCGAGCGGATTATTAGCGTACTGCCCTGTAAACCGGGTCGATCCAAATCTTGTTGAATCGCTATCTTATGCCTTAAGTCAAACCGACGCCCCACGAGTAGGATAAGAAAGGTTGTTGTTGTCATATAGCCCAACCCGCCAATCTGAACAAGAGCAGCAATCAGAAACTGACCCCAGAAAGAAAAATAGCTTCCAGGGTCTACAACCGATAAACCCGTGACACAGACAGCAGAAGTCGCTGTGAACAAAGCCACCAGTGGGGGAATCCACGTCCCAGTACTAGCGGAAAAAGGCATCATCAGTAAAAGTGTCCCGACAGTAATCAGCGCAAGGAATCCCAGGCAAACAGTTCGCGAGATGGTCATGGATGGATGTGGATAAGGGCAACGATAGGATTAAACAGCGATTTTAGATTACTTTGAGTGGAATCTTAGGAGTCAAGGATGACATCAACGATACAGAGTCAAATTCAACAATTTTATGACGCTTCTTCCGGTTTGTGGGAACAGGTTTGGGGCGAACACATGCATCACGGCTACTACGGTGCAACTGGCAACGAGAAGAAAGACCGCCGACAGGCACAAATTGACCTGATTGAAGAACTGCTGAAGTGGGCCCAGGTAAGGCAAGCTGAGCAAATTATCGATGTCGGCTGTGGCATTGGCGGTAGTTCTCTATACTTGGCAGAGAAGTTTAATGCTCATGCGACAGGGATTACGTTAAGCCCAGTGCAAGCATCGAGAGCAACTGAACGAGCAGAAGAAGCTGGGTTGGCAGCAGCCGTTCAATTTCAGGTTGCCGATGCCCTAGATATGCCTTTCGCCGATGAGACGTTTGATTTTGTCTGGTCGATGGAAAGTGGTGAACACATGCCCGACAAGGAGAAATTTTTGGCAGAGTGCTATCGGGTACTTAAACCAGGCGGGACATTTCTCATGGCAACCTGGTGTCATCGCCCGATAACGCCAGCAACAGGACAACTAACGATAGATGAACAGCAGCACTTAGCGGAAATTTACCGAGTTTACTGCTTACCTTATGTAATTTCGCTACCGGAGTATGAAGCAATTGCACATCGTCTCCCCTTCCAAAACATCCGTACTGCTGATTGGTCTGATGCCGTTGCACCATTTTGGGATATCGTGATTGATTCCACCTTTGAGCCTCAAGCCATTTTCGGCTTGCTCCAAAGCGGTTGGAGTACAATTCAGGCTGCCCTTTCGCTCGGTTTAATGAGTCGAGGCTATCGTCGCGGGTTGATTCGGTTTGGGTTGCTGTGTGCAAATAAGTGATATGTATCGGTACATATTGATGTGTACCAATGGCTTACTGATTGACTCTCCAGATTGGATAATCGTTGTTTTTGTGAAATCTAAAATCTGTGTCAACGCTGCTGCGCTAGCATAGATCGCTTATTCAGGAGAAAACGACCTTGCCCGATTCGATTATCCACGCTCAGCCTTCCCTGGAATTTATTCCACCAGCTTTTAATCCCTTAGTTTTACGAGTCGCTCAACAGGTATCGCCTAGCTGGATGCGATCGCAAACTTCAATCGGCAAAATTGAAGCAAAGAACGTCGAAGCTTTAGTCGATCTGTATCGCCAGTTTCAGGATAATAAAATCCGCTTCCTGCTTGCCTTTCGCCATCCCAGCGTTGATGACCCCTTCTGCATGACTCATTTGCTTTGGCGGCTGGTGCCACAAGTCGCTAGAGAACAGGGTATATCGTTACAGCGCCCAATTCATGCCCATTTTATCTATGACCGAGGGATTCCTCTGTGGGCAGGTTCTTATATCGGTTGGCTCTATTCTCGCTTGGGTGGCACTCCCATCCATCGGGGTAAGGCAGATTGGACAGGTTTGCGAAAGGCACGCGATTTGTTTGCCAATAGTCAGTTTCCAATGGCAGCCGCGCCAGAAGGGGCTGTTAATGGTCACAGTGAGATTATCAGCGCTTTAGAGCCAGGTATTGCTCAATTAGGCTTTTGGTGTGCTGAAGATTTGCTGAAGGCGGGACGCTCTGAGCAAGTATTGATTGTGCCAGTGGGGATTCAATATAGTTATGTTGATGCTCCTTGGAATGCTGTCGAAAAGCTTTTGAGTGAATTGGAAGCGGCGAGTGGTTTATCAGAAGCCGAGTTAAAGGTAGAAAGTGCAAACCTACCCACTCACCTTTCACCAACTCAAACCGCTCTTTATCAACGGCTGTATCGTTTGGGCGAACATTTACTGTCATTAATGGAGGAGTTTTACACTCGGTTTTATCATCAAATCCCAACCAGGAAAGGCAATACTTTACCTACCAGTCCTAACGAAGCTCTAGCAGTTCGTCTTCAAGCTCTAGAGAACACGGCGCTACAGGTTGCAGAGGCGTATTTTAACTTGCCATCAAAAGGCAGTGTGATAGATCGTTGTCGTCGTTTAGAGCAAGCTGGCTGGAATTACATCTATCGGGAAGAACTGAAGAATGTAAAAGCGCTTTCTCCTCTAGAACGCGGATTGGCGAATCGAGTAGCGGAGGAAGCAAACCTACGGATGTGGCACATGCGACTGGTAGAAACGTTTGTTTCAGTAACAGGACAGTATGTTATTGAAAAACCAACAGTAGAGCGGTTTGCAGAGACAACCTTGCTGTTGTGGGATATGGTGACTCGGATTAAGGGAAGCAATCCCTTCCATCGCCCTCGCTTGGGTAAGCAACAAGTGCAACTAACTATAGGAGAGCCTCTATCAGTTTCAGACCGTTACCCTGCCTATCATGCGAGTCGCAACGGGGCGAGACTAGCTGTTGCTGAGCTTACGAAAGACCTTCAACACGCTCTGGAGGGTTTGATTGTATCAGGAGTGGATTGAAAGAAGATGCGATCGCACTAATTCAGACAAAGCATTTTCTTCTCCCCTGCACGAATCTAGATTTGGATTGTTTGCCCAAGAATTAAGCATTATCAGGCTTTCGTAGGAGATATTAGGGGTAGGTGAAAGGCAAATCCATCAATGCTCAAATGACCAACTTGGCAAAACTTGAATGGAAGAAATACCTCTATGAGTAGCCTCCTATCAGAACGCCCTAAAGAAGCGGAAGCGCTTCCTAACCCTGAAAAGCTCCTGACAATTAAACCCGACAGCAACGACACCTTTTTTAACCGAGGCAATGCACTTTTTAAACTAGGACACTTAGAACAAGCGATCACTAGCTACGACCAAGCCCTTGAAATTGAACCGGATTACTACGAAGCTTGGTACAACCGGGGCATGGCACTGTTGTGCTTAAAATGCTTTAGAGAGGCGCTCGCTAGTTTCGAGAAAACCTTGCAACTAAAACAGGATAATCATGAAGTCTGGCTCATTCAGGGAATTGTGCTGTGGACATTGGGACACTTAGATGAAGCACTTGCTTGCTTTGATCGAGCAACGCAAGTCAAACAGAACTTTCCTGAAGCTTGGATCTACCGGGGTGCTGCTCTATGGAACTTAGAACGCTTAGAAGAAGCAGTCGCAAGCTACGACAAAGCCATCCTCATTAAACAAAACTTCACCGAAGCTTGGTACAACCGTGGTATTACGCTGTTCTACTTAAAGCGTTATGAGGAGGCGATTACTAGCTTCAATCAAGCTATACAAATTAAATCGGACTTACCCGAAGCCTGGAACCTCAGAGGCGTAGCACTGTCAAATCTAAGACGCTATGAAGAGGCTATCGCTAGCTACAACAAAGCCATAGAATTCAAGTCGAACTTTCCCCAAGCTTGGTACGATAGGGGCATTGCATTGGATGACTTAGGGCGCTTAAAGGAAGCAGTTGCTAGCTACGACAAAGCTATAAAATTCAAACCAGACTACTACGAAGCCTGGTACAACCGAGGGATTGTGCTTGGGAAGTTGGGACGTTTAAATGAAGCGATTGCTAGCTACGACAGAGTCATACAGTTTAAACCCGATGCCCACGAACCCTGGAACAATCGGGGCAATTTACTGAGAAGATTGGGACGATTAGAGGAAGCGCTCATTAGCTTCGACAAAGCTTTGGAAATTGAACCTAACCTTCAGCAAGCCTGGTACAACAAAGCTAGTTGTTATGCTCTGCAAGGCAATGTTGAGCAGGCTATTGAAAACTTGCAAGAAGCCATCAATCTTGATCCCGATCAATGGCGAAATTTGGCAAAAACTGAATTAGATTTTGACAGCATTCGAGACGATAAGCGATTCCAGGCTTTAATTCAGGATGAACGCGAAGGGGAAGAAGGAGAAATAGACGAGCGCGAATTGCTCCAAGCATCAGCAAGTAATCCACTATTTGATTACCTAAAAGACACTGAAGAAGATATCTACAACTCAACCGATTCACTACAACTCACAATCAACTACCCAGCCGCGCTGCCTGAAGCTCTACAACAAACACGAGAACAGTTTGAACAAGAAGCTCGCATGGCAATGGCAGTCAAGCTGTTTGAGATGAAACGTATATCTTCAGGAATAGCAGCTCAATTAGTCGGTACGGATAGAGTGTCTTTCCTGCTGAATTTACATAGTTATGGTGCAGCCATGATTGACCTTGAAGAAGAGGAACTTTTATCCGACCTAGAGAATGCCTGAGACTGAAAGAATTGTGATTGATACTGCACCGCTCATTTCTCTTGTAGCTGCTCTAGGTGATTTAAAAGTTCTACAATCTCTTTACTCTCAAGTGCTAGTTCCTTTTGAGGTCTGCCAGGAGATACTTGCAGGTGGTTCCAGTGGATTTGCAGTAGCAGAATTTGAGACTGCCGATTGGTTGCAAAGATGGTCGAATCCTCTAGAGATTTCTCCTTCTTTGCTTATTCCTTCGCTGGATAGAGGTGAAGCATCTGTAATTCAACTAGCTATTAATGAAAAGGTTCAAACCGTTTGCATTGATGAGACAGTTGGCAGACGTGTTGCTAAATCGAATGGTCTCTTAGTTACAGGTTCGATCGCCATTTTGCTGCGTGCCAAGAAGGAAGGAGGCTCTTTCTCTATGCAAGAAGCCATCCAGAGGATGAGGAACCGACGCATCCGCCTGAGTGAAAAACTTGTCAATTTTGCCCTTAGCCAAGCGGGTGAGAGTGATAGATCTTTAATATAGTCATATCTTTAATTCCATAAAAGACCCAGAATGAAGACATCTACACCCTAGCTAACGGCAAATCATTCAATGACCAAAGGTAAAATTTTTCTAGCGCCTTTTCCCTATGATGATTTATCAGTTAATAAACTGCGTCCAGCGGCTTGCTTGACTAATCCTATAGGAGCGCGTCGTCATATTATATTGGCTTATATTACTAGTCCAATTCCCGCTAAATTACTGGAAACAGACATCCTGTTAGATACTAACCTTTCCGATTTTGCCGCTACAGGATTGCAACAGCCTTCTGCTATCAGGCTGCATCAACTGGTGACAGTCTCTGCACTAATAGTCCAGCGTGAATTAGGAGAACTCTCAGTAGATATACAAACTCACATAGCTGAGAAGTTGTGCAAGCTGCTAACTGAGTGATGTAGGCCTAAGTTAGTTTAGGTTTCGGTATTTGTCTGATTTTGGGCATGTCCTGGTAGACTCAACGCGATCGCACTTGTCCACAGAGAACCTGAATTTCCGAGAACTTCCTCAACTGAAAACCCTAGACCTCGTCCGTGTTCTCGTCTATATCACTTGCCATGTGGTCTGTAAAACCTTTGCTAGAAGGGGCAATGGATTTACTCCTCATAAGAAAATACAGAGCAAAATACAACCTAAGCCACTCAATTTTGTTGGTTTGCGTTTCGACATCAACAATTGATTGCTGAACCCCATTTATTAAATCTCGGATTTTCTCCAGCTCATGCGGGTTTTGGTCTGCCTGCTCAATTGTGTTGGTTTGTGTTTCGACATCAACAATTGATTGCTGAACCCTATTTATTAAATCTCGAATTTTGTCCAACTCATACGGGTTTTCGTCTGTTCGCTTCTCAGTCATGGTTGCAGTAGTTATTTATCCCTCTGCAAATTTAGTAAACGCGCCTAATTCTCGTATATATCGCTTGAATGAAGATGTCTTAAGAGTAGTTGTTGTCGATTACACATTGGACGTGATCGCAATCACTGCCAACTACTTCGGTCGCTTAACTCCCTAAAAGACGAGTCGCTTAGGACAAACGATGCTAGCGCACCATCTCTTTTGCTAGTTCCTGAGCTTCTTGTGTAATAGAAGCCGCTTCCTGGACATCAAGAATCGTAAGGGACTGGTGCAGGAAGACATTTGTCAGCTTCAATTTGAGTCCTCGTCTTTCTATCCCAATCATCGTAAGGCTTTCAGGCTTAACACCGGAAACTTGCCCAAACTCAGGGGTTAGATCTTCCCCGAAAAATTAGTAAAATTATGCATTTTAGACGCACAGCAGCTTATCATCGGGTTTAAACTGCATTTAGCGATAAATTTGCGGTGTTAGAGGTGTAAAAGAGACAACAAGCAAGTTAGCCTTATAAAAATTTATGGAGTTAGGGCGCATCTTAAGCTAGCTGTTATGTGTGAATTGTGTCTCAACATCAATAATTTCACTGAGTAATCTAAGCGACAGCCAATGCCTTAGAACTTCATTGTTAATTCTGTAGCCACGAGAGTCAGCCATCCATGTCTCAGGACGTTATCACAAACAAAAGGGCAAGTCAGCCACTGAATGCTCCCGCTTCTATCCAACCTTGGTCGGCAGATTCCGAAGCCGATAAGTTAATGGATGAGTTATTTTCGGATATCGACCGGATTTTGGAGGGGGGAAGCAAGTTACCAACGGAACCAGTTAAGCCGGAATATGTCTCCTTAAAATCACTTGTGATTCCGCAAATCACGATGCCACCAGCAGTAATGTCTCCTCAGGAATTGGTACAACAGCCAAGTCTTGATGATTCAATTGATACGGCATCACTAGCCCAACTAGACACAGATGTTGCTAGCCCCCCCGTTGTTCAGAGTAAGCGGTGGAATTGGTCTGTTGAAAAAGTCCTACTGGCAGTCGGTGTCGCTTCACTTGTTGTGATGGCAATTATGCTGCTGAGCAATAAGACCAAGCTTGCTTTGCCGGGATGGCTGAATTTTGCGGGTTCACCTTCCGCCGAGAATGGTCAGATTTCGGACACGGATTCCCAGTTTATTAGCTACATGCAGCGATCGCTTGAGGTAATTGACCGTAAGACTGGAGCTAACCAAAAGCCAGCAACAGCATCGAGTACGGCACCGAGTACTGCAACGGCGGCTAACCTACCCCCCGTTCCTACGGCTGGCAATCGTACTCTTGCTCAGAACCAAGCCCCAACTGTCCTTGAACGAGTCTACATCCCCGTTTATCCACCATCAACTCCTGCGGCACCCTCAGCCCCATCGGTTGCAGCTAGACCATCAATTTCACCAGTAGCCCGACCATCAGTCCAACTCCCTCCACCACCAGTCAGGTCATCAGTTCCACTACCTCCACCCGTCACCAGACCATCAGCCGCAAGACCCCCAGCCGCAAAACCATCAGCCGCAAGACCGCCAGCACCCGCCAGTCCTCAGGCTGCGGCACCGTCTCCAAGGAGGTTGCCAGCGCCCCCCTCGGTCGCCGTCCCAACTTCACCGACTGTGCAATCCCCTGCACCTGTGGCAAACCATACTCTTGTAGGGTTACTGGAACTTGGCGATCAATCTGCTGCCTTATTTGACGTTAGTGGTGTCACTCAACGTATTACTGTGGGAGAAGCGATCGGTGCTAGTGGCTGGATTTTAGTCTCGGTAGCGAACCAGGAAGCTGTGATTCGACGCAATGGCGAAGTTCGTTCTGTTTATGTGGGACAGAAGTTCTAAAAGACGATAACAATCTAAATAGCACTAACAAAGGTGCCATAAGATTATGGGCAGCTTTTTCCGGCAACTGAGTTGTTACGACCTTTGGCTTAGTGTCAGCCTTTGCCTTCTGGCTACTGCCAGCACAGCTAGGGGGCAAATCATACCAGATGGAACGCTGCCGCGTAATTCTCTTGTCACCTCTAATGGCAACACCTTTGTGATCGAAGACGGTACGCAAGTTGGTAGCCATCTATTTCATAGCTTCCAGGAGTTTTCTGTCCCCACAGGCTTAAACGCTTTTTTCAACAACGCTTTGGATGTTCAGAATATCCTCAGCCGCGTTACCGGGGGAAATACCTCCAATATCGACGGTTTGATTGGCGCTAACGGCACGGCTAACCTGTTTTTCATCAACCCCAACGGGATTATCTTTGGTCAAAATGCTCAATTAAATATTGGTGGCTCGTTTATTGCCTCAACAGCCAGTAGCATTCAGTTTGCATCAGACAGTGAGTTTAGTGCCATAAATCCCCAGGCGCCACCACTGCTTACAATTAATCTTCCAATCGGATTGCAGTTTGGTTCAAATCCTGCCCCTATTATTAATCAATCTGTCGCTGATAGTGTACTAACGGCAACTCCCCGTGTTGGACTGGAAAATTCCGGTAGAACCTTAGCACTAGTCGGTGGCGATTTGACCTTAGATGGGGGCAATCTGACCGCTTCCGGTGGGCAGATTGAACTAGGTAGCGTTGCGAGTTCTGGATTCGTTAGCCTCACTCCTATCAACATTGGCTTTACCTTGGGTTATCAAGGTATTCAAGACTTTGGCAACATTGAGTTAACGGGTGCAGCCGTCAATGTGACGGGTTTAGGCAGTGGCACAATCAGGGTGCGAGGAGAAGACGTTACTCTCCTTGAGGGTTCAAAGCTAGTTGCTGAAACCTTTGGCGATTTTGACGGTGGGGGTATTGACATCCAAGCAACTCAATTCAGCCTCCAAGATAGAGCTTTTGTCTCCACTTCTACCTTTGGTTCTGGTGCCGGGGGAACTCTCAGTATCCACGCTGATATTGTAAAACTCACGGGAACAACTCCTTTAGAAACCTCACGACAGTTATTAGAGGGAACCTTTAACCCATTTAACCTTAGCAACGGCTTGTATAGCTTGAGTGTTCGTAGTGGTGCAACGGGAGACTTAATAAGTGGTGCAGCGGGAGACTTAATAATTGACGCAAGCCAGTTAATTATGCAAAACGGTGCAAATATCTTAACTACAGCATTTGCTGATGGTCGGGGAGGAAATTTAACTCTAAACATTTCCGAGTTGGCAGAACTTGCTAATGGTTCTCTCTTACTCACCGGGACGGCTGGCGACGGAGATTCAGGTGATTTAGCAATTACCGCTAATCAGTTGAGGGTTTTGGACGGCACAGCCATTAGCACGACGACTAGTGGTGTAAGCACTGGTAGTGGGGGAAAGCTTACTGTACTTGCTGAGTTTGTCGAATTGAGAGGACCTCCAGCGTTCTCACCTGTTCCTGGCGGTTTATTTACCGCAACACTTGGTGATGGAGATGCGGGGGATTTAACAATTACAACGACAGGTCAACTGATTGTTGCCGATGGCGCACAAATCTCCTCGTCTTCTGCTGGTAGTGGGCGTGGAGGAAAGCTTACTGTAGCTGCCGATTCCATCGCGCTTAGTGGCATCTCCGCCGATGGTCGGTTTCTGAGTGGTTTGCTCACCTCTTCCTCACTGTTGACTGTTTCAGGACAGAGAGGAACTGCTTCAGCCGGGAATTTATCTGTTACAACGAGACAGTTGAGTGTTCAAAACGGTGCTCAGATCTCAGCGGCAACGGGTAGTGATGGGGCAGCCGGAAATCTGACAATCAATGCGTCCGAGTCAGTGGAAGTAACTGGGTTTGCCACTGGCGTTGATCCTTCAGTGGAAAAAGTTTCCTTTGGAATTATCGGTGATGGCATTGTACCTAGCGCCATTGAAGCGAATACCAGTGGTGCAGGAATGGCAGGTGATTTGACAATTGATACCTCTGTATTAGCCGTTCGGAATGGGGCGGAAATTGGAGTCAGAAGCACAAGTTCAGGGGCAGCAGGCAATCTGACAGTAACGGCTGACTCAATTGTGCTAAGTGAGCAAGGAACAATAAGCGCTGTCAATGTTTCTGGCAACGGTGGCAACATTCAACTCAATGCTCAAGCAATCCAACTTAATGATGGAACAATTACCGCTACCAGCCTCCTCGGTGAGGGAGGTAATATCACTCTGCAAGTGCAAGACGATTTAGTTTTGCGTAACCAAAGTGAAATTTCTACGAGGGCGGGTACGGAAGATACGGGCGGCGGAAATGGTGGCAATATTACGATCAACGCCGAATTGATCGTTGCTATCCCCAGAGAAAATAGTGATATTACCGCCAATGCCTTTAACGGGAGTGGTGGTAACATCAACATCACAGCCCAAGGTATCTTTGGTCTTGAGAGACGTGACCAACTGACTCCACTGAGTGACATTACAGCCAGTTCAAAACTGGGGGTAGATGGAGTTGTGGAACTTACTCAACTGAGTGTTGACCCCTCACAGGGATTAGTTGAGTTACCAGAAAATGTTGTTGATAATAGTTCGCGCATCGTCGCTGGCTGTCCAGCGAATGAAGGGAACTCTTTTGCTATAACCGGACGAGGTGGCTTACCCGAAAATCCGACTGGAACGCTTAGAGGTCGGACAGTTTGGCAAGATTTACGTTTCGCCAATAGCACCACAGGTGCAGGGGAGCAAGAGAAAATCCCGAAATCCCAGCCATCCGAACAAAACCAACAACCAACACCCCTTACTGAGGCAAAAGGTTGGCTGATTAATGATACTGGTCAAGTAGAATTAGTCGCTTTGACATCTGATGTGACTTCTCAACAGCCTTGGGATCATCCAGCTAATTGCTCAAAATAAGGTTGATCAGATGAAAAGGGTTAACAAATTTGTTCAGCGCAAGGGCGAGTCTATTATCAGACTTCAGGCTTCACACTGGATAGTGTTCTTTCTCACCCTTTTCTTTGTAACAACAGTCTTGCCTGTAGCCGCGCAGTATTCTTCCTCTCAATCGAGCTTGCTACTTTTATCTGAACAACCGAAATCCCGCCTTTTGGTAGGAACAGAAATTCCTCGTCTAATACCAATTGGGTTAAACAATAGTACATTTCATACCCCCTCAACTCCCCTTCTTAAGGGGGGAGTAGTTCAAGAAAACGCTCTTGTTAAGGGGGCAGCCGTTCAAGAAAACCTGTCAAACTTAGACCAAATTGGTATAAAGTCTCAAGTGGATGCCTCAAGCCAACTTGCACAAGGTAGAACCCTCTACGAGGCAGGACAATTTGCCCAGGCGGCTACTTTGTGGCAACAAGCGGCTCAACGTTATGAGGCGCAAAATGATTACCTCAACCAAGCCTTGAGCCTCAGTTATCTGGCCTTAGCCTATCAAGACTTAGGGCAATGGCAAGCCGCAGAAACAGCGATTAATCAAAGTCTAGAACGGCTCAACAACTTAGAACTTAGAACTCAAAATTCAAAACTGATCTTTGCTCATACTCTAAATACTCAAGGCAGTCTTCAACTGGCTAGGGGACAAGCCCAAGCGGCTCTCGATACCTGGAAACAAGCACAAGCAGCCTACACTGATGGTGGAGATGACATTGGCAGATTCGGCAGCCAGATTAACCAAGCTCAAGCTTTGCAAACGTTAGGACTGTACCGACGCGCACAAACGACTCTAGAGCAGGTGAATAAAGATCTGCAAGCTTATCCTGATTCCCTCCTCAAGGCGACTGGGTTGCGTAGCTTAGGGGTTGCGTTACAGGTTGTGGGAGATTTGCAGAAGTCCCAGGAAGTCTTAGAGCAAAGCTTGGCAATAATCCAGCGCCTTGACTCTTCCCTCGATACCAGTGAAACCTTTTTTAGTCTGGGTAATACTGCCAGAGACTTAGAAGATTACACGACGGCTCTTGCCTTGTACACTAAGGCAGCAACCAATGCAACTAGCCCAATTACTAAACTCGAAGCTCAACTCAATCAACTAAGCTTAAATCTACAACTCAAACAGTGGGATGCGGCTCAAGCCTTATTGCCTCAAATCCAGTCTCAACTACCTGATTTGCCTGTCAGTCATGATGCTGTCTACGCTCAAGTTAATTTAGCTGAAAGCTTGATGAAATGGTCAGTCGTTAATGGTAACCCACAAAACACAAATGATATTGCGAAGCTTTTAGCCACAGCCACACAACAGGCAAGAATGCTGGAAGACCCAAGAGCAGAGTCTTATGCCTTTGGTCAGTTGGGACAGCTTTACAAACAAACACAGCAGTGGGAGGAGGCTCAAAACCTTACTCAGCAAGCTCTACAAATTGCTCAATCTATTAATGCTTCCGATACTGCCTATCGCTGGCAGTGGCAACTGGGTCAGATTCTCAAACAGCAAGGAAAGCTAACTGAAGCGACAGCAGCTTACACGGAAGCCGTTAATTCACTCCAATTTCTTCGTAGTGACTTGGTGACTATTAATCCTAATATTCAGTTCTCCTTTCGAGAAACTGTAGAACCTGTCTATCGAGAGTTAGTTCAATTGCTGTTGCAACCTCCTCGTAATCAGGAAGAGGTCAGTCAAGAAAACCTCGATAAAGCGCGTCAAGTGATTGAATCACTTCAGCTAGCGGAATTAGACAACTTCTTCCGGCAAGCTTGTTTAAGTGCTAAGCCAGAGCAGATTGACCGAGTTGACCCAACCGCCGCTGTGATTTATCCGATTATTTTGCCTGAGCGTTTAGCGGTAATCGTATCACTGCCAGGGCAACCTCTAGGTTACTACCAAACTCAGTTACCGCAGAGTGAAGTAGAAAGCCTTCTAGAGCAGCTATTACAATCTCTCAATCCTGCGTTCTCTAATAAACAGCGTTTGCGCCTCTCCCAACAAGTTTATAACTGGCTCGTCCAACCTGCTGAAAGTAAGTTAGCGGCAAGTGGAGTTAAAACTTTAGTCTTCGTATTAGATGGCGCCTTGCGGAGTCTGCCAATGGCGGCTTTGTATGATGGACAACAGTATCTTGTAGAGAAATATAGCATTGCCCTGAGTCCCGGCTTGCAGTTGTTGGAAACGCGATCGCTAATTCGAGAACAGCTCAAAGTTTTAACGGGTGGACTCACTGAGGCTCGTCAAGGCTTTTCTCCGCTACCCGCTGTAGAGTCTGAACTCAAGCAAATTGCCTCGGAGTTGCCTTCTGAGGTACTTCTGAATCAGGAGTTTATCAAAACTAGACTAGAACAGCAGATTAATGCTTTCCCTTTTCCGATCATTCACCTTGCTACCCACGCTCAATTCAGTTCCAAGGCAGAGGACACATTTCTCCTAACCTGGGATGGTCGCGTCAATGTCAAAGAGTTGGATCAATTACTTCAAAGTAGAAACCAATCCAATACACATCCTATTGAATTACTCGTCCTCAGTGCGTGTCAGACGGCAACTGGTGACAATCGCTCGGCTTTGGGATTAGCAGGATTCGCCGTGCGTTCTGGCGCCCGCAGTACACTTGCAACCTTGTGGTCGGTACGAGACGAATCGACTGCCGAACTTATGGCTGCGTTTTACCAAGAACTAGTCCAGACTGAGGTGAGTAAAGCAGAAGCTCTCCGTCAGGCTCAGTTAGTTCTGTTACACAAACCCAATTATGAACATCCTTTTTATTGGGCACCATTTGTTCTGATCGGAAATTGGCTTTGAAAGAATATTTGGTTCTTCAGTACTTAGTATGCTAAATACATAGCGAAACAAGAAAAGAAGAGAT